>DATHHQ010000262.1:0-16170 GCA_035490095.1 Bradyrhizobium sp. | reverse complement strand
TGCGCGAACCCGTCGGCGTCATCGGCATGATCACGCCGTGGAACTGGCCGCTGAACCAGATCGCCTGCAAGGTTGCGCCCGCGCTCGCCGCCGGCTGCACCATGCTCCTGAAGCCCTCGGAATTCACGCCGTCGTCGGCGTTGATTTTCGCCGAAATCCTGCACGAGGCCGGCGTGCCGAAGGGCGTGTTCAACCTGGTCAACGGCCTCGGCCCTGAAGTCGGCGCCGCCATGAGCGAGCACCCGGACATCGACATGATCTCGTTCACCGGCTCGACCCGCGCCGGCGTCGATGTCGCCAAGCGCGCCGCGCCGACCGTCAAGCGCGTCAGCCAGGAACTGGGCGGCAAGTCGCCGAACGTCATTCTGGAAGGCGCCGATCTGAACAAGGCCGTCGCCGGCGGCGTCGCGCACATGTTCGTAAACTCCGGCCAGTCGTGCAACGCGCCGTCCCGGATGATCGTGCCGCTGTCGAAGATGAAGGAAGTCGCCGCCATCGCCAAGGGCGTCGCTGAAAAAACCAAGGCTGGCGATCCCCGCGCCGAGGGCACCACCATCGGTCCGGTCGTGTCGCGCATCCAGTGGGACAAGATCCAGGCGCTGATCCAGAAGGGCATCGAGGAAGGTGCGACGCTGGTGACCGGCGGTCCCGGTCTGCCGGAAGGCGTCAACAAGGGCTTCTATGTGCGTCCGACCATCTTCTCCGACGTCACCAACAACATGACCATCGCGCGCGAGGAAATCTTCGGCCCCGTGCTCACCATCCTCGGCGCCAAGGATGAAGCCGACGCGGTCAAGATCGCCAACGACACGCCCTACGGTCTGGCCGGTTACGTCTCGGCCGACAGCGTAGAGACCGCCCGCAAGGTCGGCCGCCAGATCCGCGCCGGCAACGTCAACCTGCAGGGTGTGCCGAACGACCGCACCGCGCCGTTCGGCGGCTACAAGCAGTCCGGCAACGGCCGCGAGTGGGGCAAATACGGCCTCGAAGAATATCTCGAGGTCAAGGCAATCGCCGGCTTCAACGCCGCGTAAGCTTTTGCGACTAATGCAGCGCCGGAGCGGGGATTTATCCCGCTCCGGCGTTTTTATTTGTGGTCACTTTGAACCAATGCCGGAGCCCGAGCGACTCAAGTCTTGCGGCTAAAAGGGCCGAGCGGCTGATCCCGTGCTGGTCTGGCTTCGGATGGGCGCGAGGAGATCGAGACATGGCGCCGAAACCCTTCGACCCCAATACCGCGCCTAAGGTTGTGATGACGGGCGAAGAACGCGCCGCCATCCAAAAGGACATGAACAACCTCGCGCTCAGGCTGCGCGACGCCGCCGGCATCATCCTGTACGAATACCAGATCCACGATTTTGTGCCGTACTGGAATCCGTTTGGTTTTGATTTCAAGGCCGCTAGATGGCGGGAACTTCTAAAGGCGGCGAACGAAGCCAACGGACTGGGTTTCGATCCGATCAATATGCCGGGCGTTGACATGTGGTTGAAAGGCAACATCATGAGCAACGGCTTTACGCAAATCGGCAAGTCTCCGCATGTGCACCTCGATATTGCGACCAACCGGCCGGGACAGTGCCGGCTCTACCTTCTGAATGATGGCACGTCACGACGTCTGGACACGTTGCGGCGCGCGGTGATTGTCAGCGAGCGGCAATCGGACGTTTTCAAGAAAATCTACCAGCGGATGGAAGGCCTCGGTATCGATCTCGACGACCACATCGATTCGCATCTGAAAGCGGGCCGGCTGGTGCTCGACGGCATCAACTTCGTCGCCAAAGACCACAAGCGCCTGTTGGCCGCGCTGACCGAGCTCAAATACCCCGCCGGTGACAAGGTCTTTTTCCGCGGCGCCAAGTCGGCGCGGGGCCATTTCGCCGCCAACGTCTCCTACCTGGCCACCGACGGTATCGGCTTCCGGCAGATCTGGCAGACTTTTCCAGCCGAGCGCCCGATTGCGGCGCCCAATGCCGCAAACAGTCCGGCCATGGATCCGAAACACTCGGCGCGCTTTGGAGATTCCCAGAACTTGCCCGATCTCACCTCGGTCCATTGCGCCGTGTCAGAGCGGATGTGCAACATCCACATCGACGAGATGGGATTCGTAGTGACGGACGCCAGCGGCACCCGCATCGTCGATCCGGACGCGCTTCGGCACATTTTCGTCGAGCTGCTTTGGAAGACCGATCTTCAGGGCAAGCTGCCGTTCTGGGCGCTGGACGATATCAACTTCGTGATCCCGAGTTCGCCGAACGATTTCTCACGCGTCGGCGTGAGCATCGACGTGGCCAAATTCGGGCGAGTCAATATTGCGCTGAATGGAAGCTGCTCGACCGATGGCAAGATGGAAACCTCCGGCACCCTGACCCTTGGTTTTAAATTTTAGAACCTGATCCGGGAAGGGGGAGCCGGCTTTCCGAAAAGAGTTATCCGCCCGGCGCTCCTTGTGTGTTCACATACAGCGCGTAGATCGACTGGCTCGCCGCCATGAACAGCCGGTTGCGCTTCAATCCGCCGAAGCACAGATTGGCGCAGCGCTCGGGCAGCGCGATGCGGCCGATCAATACGCCGTCGGGCGCATAGACGACGACGCCGTCCAGCTCCGGATCGCCCATGCCCCAGCCGCACCACAGGTTGCCGTCGATGTCGGCACGCATGCCATCGGGCGTGCCGGGGCCGGCGTCGACGAAGATGCGCTTGTTGGAGATGGTGTCGCCGCCGGCCGACACGTCATAGGCGAGGATCTTGCGCGTTGGTACGCCGCGCGATTCGATGACATAGAGAATCTTTTCGTCCGGCGAAAAGCACAGCCCGTTTGGACCGAGAACGCCTTCGGCGACAATGCTGGCCTTTCTGGTCGCTCCGTCGATCCGGTAGACGTTCATGTCGAGCTCGGGTTCGGCCTTGTAGCCTTCGTAATTGCCGAGCAGGCCGAACACCGGGTCGGTGAACCAGATCGAGCCGTCGGATTTCACCACGACATCGTTCGGTGAATTCAGCCGCTTGCCGTTGAACGAGTCCATCAGCACGGTGATCGAGCCGTCATATTCGGTGCGGGTGACGCGGCGCCCGCCATGCTCGCAGGTGATGAGCCGGCCCTGGCGGTCGCGGGTATGGCCGTTGGCGAAATTCGAAGGCTTGCGATAGATGCTCACCGCGCCGGTTTCTTCTTCCCACTTGATGATGCGGTTGTTGGGAATATCGCTGCACAACAGATAGCGCCCGTCGCCGAACCACACCGGACCCTCGGCCCAGCGCAAGCCCGTGGTCAGCCGCTCCACCGCCGACAGTTTCAGCCAATACTTCTCGAACCGCGGATCGAGCGCATGGATGGCCGGATCGGGATAATACGTCGCCGGCCGCCAGCCGGGGGATTGGGATGCTGCTTCGGACATTTGCTGTTCTCGTTGTTTTTGAATTCCTCACAAGTCTTCGTCTGCTATCATTGCCATTGCATAACGGCAAGCAAGTCCGCTTTTATGGATGTCATCTATCCGCGAAAGCCGATGATCCAGTAGACACTGACGTCGGCGATTGCTGGATGCCCCGCTTTCGCGGGGCACGACGGCCGTATTTGTGTTGCGCGCCATCGCTTGCCGCGCTGCCGCCGCCGCGTCATACTCGTCACCACGCGATCGAAACAGAGGGATGAAATGCCACGCATATTGATGACCGGCGCTGCCGGCGGGATCGGCACCGCTTTGCGAAAACTGTTGCCGCCGATCTATCCGGACTTGCTGCTCAGCGATCTGAAAGCGCCCGCCGATCTCGGCGCCAGCGAGAAGTTCAAGGCGGCCGAGCTGTCCGATCTGGCGCAGGTCGAGGCGATCTGCGACGGCGTTGACGGCATCCTGCATTTCGGCGGCTATTCGGTTGAAGGTCCCTGGGATGACATCCTGCAGTCCAATATCATCGGCGGCTACAATCTGTTCGAGGCCGCGCGCAAGAAAGGCGTCAAGCGCATCGTGTTCGCGTCATCGAATCATGCGGTGGGTTTTTATCCGCGTCATCACCACATCGGAACCGACGTAACGGCGCGGCCCGACAGCCGCTACGGTGTCAGCAAGGTGTTCGGCGAGGCGGTTGGCGCGTTGTATGCCGACAAGCACGGGCTTGAGGTCACCTGCATCCGGATCGGCAATTTCGGCGACAGGCCGCTGGATCGTCGCCGGCTCTCGATCTGGCTCAAGCCGGAAGACCTGGTGCAGCTGTGCCGGATCGGGCTCGATCATCCCGATATTCATTTCGAGATTTTCTACGGCGCGTCGTACAATGAGCGCGGGTGGTGGGACAATCACCGCGCCTACGACCTCGGCTACCGTCCCACCGGCCGCGCCGAGGATTTTCGCGAGCATGCCTTTGCCGAGCAGGCGAAACTCGCGCCCGACCCGGTCGGCGATTTCTACCAGGGCGGGGCGTTCTGCGGCATGGAGTTCGATGGCGACAGGAGCAAGATCGTCGACTGGAAGTAGCTGGCCACGTCATGACGTTGTGCTAATGGGACGACGTCATTCCGCGGGGCGGCGCGCGCAACCGAACTCGGGTCTACCCGAGTTCGGCAAATATCAGTATCCAAGTCGGCAACAGCCGACTTGGATGGCGAACCCAGAATCTCGAGATTCCGGGTTCGCTCGCTTTGCTGCCGCCCGGGAATGACGACTGCATGTTGGAAGGGCGCCGATGCAAGATCGCCGCGAATAAAGGACACGCAAGATGGCCGACGGACTGCGCAAGGGTTTGACGAGTTATGGCGACGCCGGATTCTCGCTGTTCCTGCGCAAGGCCTTCATCAAGGCGATGGGCTATTCCGACGACGCGCTGAACCGTCCCATCGTCGGCATCACCAACACCCACAGCGACTACAATCCTTGCCACGGCAACGTGCCGCAGATTATCGAAGCGGTGAAGCGCGGCGTGATGCTGGCGGGCGCGATGCCGATGGTGTTTCCGACCATCTCGATCGCCGAAAGCTTTGCGTTTCCGACCTCGATGTACCTGCGCAATCTGATGGCAATGGATACCGAGGAGATGATCCGCGCACAGCCAATGGACTCCGTGGTCGTGATCGGCGGCTGCGACAAGACCTTGCCGGCGCAGATCATGGCCGCGGTCAGCGCCGATCTGCCGACTGTGGTTATTCCGGTGGGGCCGATGGTGGTCGGGCATCACAAGGGCGAGGTGTTGGGGGCCTGCACCGATTGCCGCCGCTTGTGGGCAAAATTCCGCGCCGGCGAAATCGACGAGGTCGAGATCGATGCCGTCAACGGCCGTCTCGCGCCGTCGGTCGGAACCTGCATGGTGATGGGCACTGCCTCTACCATGGCCTGCATCACCGAAACGCTCGGCCTGTCGCTGCCGATGAGTGCGACGATTCCGGCGCCGCATGCGGAGCGGTTTCGTTCCGCGGAAGCCAGCGGCAAGGTTGCCGCCGCGATGGCCATGGCGAAGGGACCTCGCCCCAGCGAGCTGCTGACGCCGGCGGCATTCCGCAACGCGCAGGTGGTGCTGCAGGCGATCGGGGGATCGACCAACGGCCTTATTCACCTGACCGCGATCGCCAACCGCACCGAACATCGCATCGATCTCGAAGCTTTTGACAAGCTCGGCCGCGAGGTGCCTGTTCTGATCGACCTGAAACCGTCGGGTGCGCACTACATGGAGCATTTCCATCATGCCGGGGGGGTGCCGAAATTGATGGCGCAGCTCGGCGATCTGATCGACCTCGATGCCAAGACCATCACTGGCGCGACGCTGCGTGAGGTCGTCGCCGCCGCCGAGCAGGTGCCGGGACAGGATGTCATCCGCGCGCGAAAAAGTCCGATCAAGCCGGAAGGCGCGATGGCGGTGCTGCATGGCAATCTCGCGCCGCGCGGCGCCGTGATCAAGCATTCGGCGGCGAGTCCGAAATTGCTGCAGCACACCGGCCGCGCCGTGGTGTTCGATTCGGTGGAAGACATGACGCTGCGGGTCGATAGCCCCGATCTCGACGTCACCGCCGATGATGTGCTGGTGCTGCGCAACGCCGGTCCCAAGGGCGCGCCGGGGATGCCGGAAGCGGGCTACCTGCCGATCCCGATGAAGCTCGCGCGTGCCGGCATCAAGGACATGGTGCGGATTTCGGATGCGCGGATGAGCGGCACCGCGTTCGGCACCATCGTGCTGCACATCACGCCGGAATCCGCCGTCGGCGGTCCGCTGGCGCTAGTGAAGAATGGCGACATGATCCGGCTCGATGTCGCCAGGCGGAGCATCGATCTCCTGGTCGATGCTGCCGAACTCGAGAAGCGCCGCGTCGCGCTGGCGCCGGTCGCGACGCCGGAATGGGCGAAGCGCGGCTACGCGCATCTGTTCAACGAGACCATCCTGCAAGCCGACGAAGGCTGCGATTTCGATTTCATGCGGGCCAAGGGGAAGGGGTAGGCGGCATCGCCTGCAAACAGCCGTCATGCCCGCCAACTGATCGGCCGAATGGCCGCCCGATGACTGGCTCCAGCGGGCATCCAGTATTCCTGAGCGGTGAGATAGAGCCGATGAGCTGCGGCGTACTGGATCATCCGCTGTCGCGGATGATGACGTCGGGGTAAGCGGCGCAACCGGTGACTTGAACGGCCATCGCCTTCCATCTCGCATATGCGTTGCCGCCTTTGACGGCCGATGTCCAATTGACATTCAAACAACCCCGATGGGATGATGAAAGAAAACATCTAAGGGGGAGACGATGGACAGCCTGAGAAGAATTCTCGCTGTGGTCGTGGCCGTATCCGCGATCGTGATGGCCGCGACTGCAGGCGCGCAAGACGCCAAGCATTATCGCTTCGCCTACGATCAGCCGAAGCCGACCGGCTACGGAATCCTCGGCGATATCTTCAGCGACAAGCTGAAGGAGGTAAGTAAAGGCACCATGCTGATCGACCAGTATCCCGGCGCGCAGCTCGGGCAGGAGCCTCAGGTCCTGCAACTGGTGAAATCAGGCGACGTGGAGTTCTGCATTTCCTCATCGGCGAATGCCGCGACCCTGTCGCCGCAGGCTGGCGTGATGTCGATGCATTTCTTGTTCCGCTCCGAAACGCACCTCGTCAAGGCGATGGCGGACCCCGAGGTGTCGAAGGCCGTCAAGGCCATGATCGCGGACACCGTGCAGGGCGCGCGCGTGATTGCGCTCGCGACGCTCGGCCTTCGCAACATGTACTCCAAGCACGAGATCAAGAACGTCGGCGACATGAAGGGTCTCAAGGTGCGGGTGCAGGCGACGCCCACCGAGGACACCATGTTTCCAGCCTATGGCGCGCAGATCGTGCATATGCCGTTCGGCAGTGTCTATACATCGCTGCAGACCGGCGTCGTCGACGTCGCGGAAAATGGCGTTAACGTCTATCTCGCCAACAAGCACTACGAAGTAGCACCGGTGCTTTCGATGACCGAACACGAGGCCAATAACAGTCTCGTCTGGGTCAGCGACAAGCTGTGGAATAGCCTGACGCCAGAGCAGCAGGGATGGCTGCAGGCGGCAGCCGACGAGGTCAACAGGAACCAGCCCGCAAAGGCAATCGAGCTCGAACATCAATCGCAGGACAAGCTGAAGTCGATCGGCGTGAAGGTCGTCACCGATGTCGACAAGTCCGGCTTCACCAAGATTGCCGATCCTTATCTCGACAAGCTCGCCAAGGAGCTCGGCCCGCACGCCGAAAAGATCAAGAATCTGATCCGGGCGATCAACTAGGACTCCACCAGATGCGTGATTGACAATCCCGTTATCCCGATGAGATGATTGAGAAAATCAAAACAGGGGGAAACGGTGATCAATCCAGGAAAAACAATCGCCGCGGCGATTGCTGCGGCGGCAATGGTTTTTGCCGCGAGTGCAGGCGCGCAGGAGGCAAAACATTATCGCTTTGCCTATGACCAGCCCCGCAACACCGGCTACTCGATCGCCGGCGATTTGTTCGCCGACAAGCTCAAGGAATTGAGCAAGGGTAGCATGCTGATCGACCAGTATCCCGGCGCGCAGCTCGGTCAGGAACCGCAACTGCTGCAACTGGTCAAATCGGGCGATATCGAGTTCGCCATCATCTCTTCGGCGAACACCGCTACAATTTCTCCGCAGGCCGGAGTGATGTCGCTGCATTTCCTGTTTCGCGACGAAGGTCATGTGATCAAAGCGCTGGCTGACCCGAAGGTGTTCGAGGCGATCAGGACCATGATCGATGAGACCACGCAAGGTCTGCATGTGATCGCAACGGGCTCGCAGGGTGTGCGGCACATCTACAGCAAGAAGGAAGTCCACAAGGTCGACGACATCAAGGGGCTGAAGGTCCGGGTCCAGGCCACCGCCACCGAGGACACCATGTTCCCGGCCTATGGCGCGCAGACCGTGCACATGCCGTTCGGCAGTGTCTATACTTCGCTGCAAACGGGCGTGGTCGACGCCGCCGAGAACAGCATCAACGTCTATCTCGTCAACAAGCATTATGAAGTCGCGCCGGTGCTGTCGATCACCGAGCATGAGGCCAACAATGCACTGGTGTTCGTCAGCGACAAGCTGTGGCAGAGCCTGTCCGCCGAACAGAAACAGTGGGTGCTCACGGCAGCTGCTGAGATCAGCGCCAAGGAGCCGACCAAGGCCTTCGAACTCGAAAAGACCGCGGCCGCGAAACTGAAATCGGTGGGCGTCAAAATTGTCGATGATGTCGACAAGAAGAGCTTCATCGCGATCGCCGACCCCTATCTCGACAAGCTTGCCAAGGAGCTTGGCCCGCACGCGGACAAGATCAAGACCCTGATCCGGGCGATCAACTAGACCCTCATGGTGAGGAGCGCGCGTTTCGCGCGCGTCTCGAACCATGAGGCCGATACATTCCTCATCCTTCGAGACGCGGCCAGGAAGCCGCTCCTCAGGATGAGGGCTCTGTGCACGTGTGACTGCCCTTAGGAATTCTGCCGATGACCATCGCGGACAAACTGGTGCTGCAGCGGCAGCATCACCTGAAATGGCGATCGTTCGACAGGCTCGAGATGATCCTGATGATGCTTTGCGGGCTGTTGTGCTTCGGCTTCTCGCTGTCCGTGATGTTCGATATCGTCACGCGCACCATCGGCCATCCCTGGCTGTGGCTGCAGGAAGTCACTTCCACGCTGTTTATCTATGCGATTTTCATCGGCGCGGCGGTCGCCACTCGCCGTAACGATCATCTCTATCTGACCGCGATCTCGGAGGCCTTGCACGGAACGCCGCGGCTGATTGTCGAGATCATCATCCGCCTCGTGGTTCTCGGCGTTGCGTTTTGTCTGGTCTGGTTCGGCTACATCAACTATCTCCGGGGTTTTGGCAGTTTCCGGCTGCCGTCGGGTACGCCGATCGCATCGCTCTATGCGGCGATACCTCTGGCCGGGGTGCTGATAGGCCTGTTCACGATCGAGCAACTGGTCAACGGCATCACCAGGGGATTCGATCATCCCGAGCCGCCGGAGGTAGACCGGGATATTCCAGCGATCGATACCAGCATCCAGCCGAGGGTGGGCCTGTGAGCGCGCCTGTCATCCTCGCGCTGATGTCGTTCTGCTTCTTGTTTTTCGGCTATCTCGGCGTGCCCGTGCCATTCTCGCTGATGGCGGGGGTTTTCGTCGGGGCGCTGCTCACGGATGTCTCGCTTGCGGCGATCATCCAGAAGATTTTCGACGGCATGGATTCCGAGGCGCTGCTGGCGATTCCGTTTTTTCTGCTGGTCGGCGAACTCATGAGTTCGGCGAATGTCGTGGTGCGGATTGCCAATCTGTCGCTGTCGCTGGTCGGGCATATCCGGGGCGGGCTGTCGCAGGTTGTCGTCGTCTTCAGCATGTTCTTCTCGGAAATGTCGGGATCGACCACCGCCGATGTCGCGGTCATGAGCCGCGCGCTGGGTGGCCCGATGAAGCGCGAGGGCTACAGTCCCGCTTTCATCGCCGCGATCATCGCGTCGGCTTCCACCATTGCGGCGCTGGTGCCGCCGAGCATCACCGCCGTGGTCTATGGCGCGGTCGGCAACGTCTCGATCGCAGGATTATTCATGGCGGGCGTCGTGCCGGGCATGATGATCGGCTTCGGCCTGATGATCTATTGCTATTTTTTCGGCCCTTCCGGCATGCGCAAGCCGCGGGCGCCGTTGCGCCAGGTCGTGTTCGCCGCCGGAGATGCCGCGCTGCCGCTGATGATCCCCGTGATCCTGCTTGGCGGCATCCTGACCGGGTGGTTCACGCCGACGGAAGCCGGCGTCGTCGCGGTGATCTGGATCATCGCGGTGGTGATCCCCGCGCTCAATCGCGGGCACTTGCGGAAAATTCCCTATGACTTCTGCCTCGCCGGGCTGATTTTCTCGCTGCCGCTGATCACCATCGGCGCCGCCAATGCCTTCGGCTGGATGCTGGCCTATCTGCGCGGCGCCATCGTCATCGCCGACTGGATCACCTCGATCGCCGGCAGCGACCCGCATATCATGATGCTGCTCTTGGTGCTGTTGTTCACCGTGGTCGGCGATTTCATCGAGCCGGTGCCGACCATCATCATCTTCATGCCGCTGGTGAATGCGCTGACGCAGGCCGGCGACATCAACGGCGTGCACATGGGCGTGGTGTTGATCGCCACATTGGCGTTCGGGTTGATCACGCCGCCCTACGGACTGGTGCTGCTGATGGCGTCGAAATTCGTCGGTGTCAGTTTTGCCAAAGCGCTACGCGCGGCGCTGCCGATCTATGTGGTGTTTTTGGTGACGATCTGCTTCACGATCTATTTTCCGAAGGTGGTGCTGTGGCTGCCGAAGCAGGTGATCCCGGAATCGGTCGGCTGCTTCAAGTCGCCGGCAGGGACCGGGTATATTTGCCCGAATTGACCCAGGAGTCCTCATGGTGAGGAGGCGCTCTCCCGGCAGCGCACTTGCGCTGTCCGGTGCGCCGTCTCGAACCATGAGCCACGGTCTTCATCCTTCAAGACGCGGCCAAGAGGCCGCTCCTCCAGCGACAACGGCCAAGCCGTTGCGCAGGGATGAGGTCCGTTATCTTGGCTGCCTAATCCACCTCATCGTGGCGAACACACAAGGAAGAACGAGACGGCGCCGCCAACTGCTTCACGTCGTCTGCTTGCTCGTGAACTTCTTCACCGCGACGCGGAATTCCTCCGTGTGCATGCAGTCGATGATGGCGTCTCGCTCGGCGTCGAGCTGCTGCTCGAGCGGGGTCACATGGGCGCGATGGATCAGCGTCTTGGTTACGGCCAGTGCCGCCGGCGCGTTCTGCGCCAGGCGATGCGCCAGTTCGCGGGTCGCGGCTTTCAATTCTGCCGCCGGCACGACCTTGGCGACCAGACCCCAGTCATAGGCTTGCGTTGCCGAAAAGCTGTCTTCGGCGAGAAATATCTGTAGCGCGCGGCGCGCGCCGACGCTCGCGACCACGCCGACGGTGCCGCCGCCGTCAGGCGATACGCCGAGTTTGGCATAGGCCGGCGTAAAGCGGGCGTCTTCGGTGGCGACGCAGAGATCCGCGACAAAGGCGAGCGACAGGCCGGCACCGGCGGCTGAGCCGTGCACGCTGGCCAGCACGATCTTGGGCATCCGCCGCAGCGTCGTGATGAAGGCGTGGTAGTGATGCAGCAACTCGCCAATCACGGGTGCGACGGTGTCGGCAGCGGCGGCGGCACCAATGGTTTGCAGATCGCCGCCGGCGCAGAACGCGCGGCCTTGGCCTTCAATCACGAGCACCCGGATATCGTCTGACGCCTCGACGTCCGCACTGAGCTGTTCGAGCTTCTTCGCGATCGAAAGATCGATGGCGTTGAAGGCGGCCGGCCGATTGAGCGTGATGGTGGCGATCGGGCCTTCGATTCGGAGCAGTGCCGGATCGGTGGCAGGGGTGGCGGTGTGATCGGGTGCCGACATTTGAAGCCTCGGAATAGGACAAGGGGGCCGGCATTTAAATAGCAGAAGGGAAGGGGTGACAATCCCGGCCAAGTCTGCAAAATGCGGCCTTACCCTTCCTCTTGGGCAGAGACGCTCTTGCGCCTCCTCGAACCCTGAGGCCAAATAGTCTCGCCATCGTTTGGGACGCGGCCACGAGCGCCGCTGCTTAAACGACGAGGCGAGCAAGCCAAAATCGGCAGAGACAGGAGATAACATGGGTAATTCCCGTGCGCCTGCAGTTGAGTTGCTCCGATGACGCAGGGACCGGTTCTCATCGCCGGCGCCGGCCACGCGGGTTTCCAGCTCGCGGCATCGTTGCGCCAGCATGGCTATAGCGAGCCGATCCGCCTGATCAACGACGAGGCGTATCTGCCGTATCAGCGCCCGCCCTTGTCCAAGGCCTATCTGAAAGGCGCGGGCGGCGCGGATAGCCTGATGTTCCGCCCCGACAAATATTACCGCGACCAGAACATCGAGTTGATCGCCGACCGCGCCGCCTCGATCGATCGCGGTGCGCGCCGGCTGTTGCTCGCATCCGGCTCGTCGCTCGACTATGGGCACCTGGTGCTGGCCACCGGCGCACGCAATCGCCTGCTCGACATCCCCAACGCCAATCTCGAAGACGTGCTCTATCTGCGAACGCTCGATGAAAGCGAGGCATTGCGGCTGCGGATCGCGTCGGCACGACGTGTCGTCGTGATCGGTGCCGGGTTCATCGGCCTGGAATTCGCCGCCACCGCGCGCGCCAAGGGCCTTGAGGTGGACGTGGTCGAACTCGGCGCGCGCGTCATGGCGCGCGCGGTGACCGCGGAAATCTCGGATTTTTTTCAAAGCCGGCACACCGCGGCGGGTATTCGGATTCATCTCGGCGTGCAGGCCACCGGCATCGAAAGCGACGGCACCCATGTCACCGGTGTCAGCCTCAGCGACGGCCGGCATGTGCCGGCGGATCTCGTGGTGGTCGGCGTCGGCGTGTTGCCCAATGTCGAACTGGCTGACGAAGCCGCCCTGCCGGTCGCGGCGGGGATTATCGTCAACGAGCAATTGCTGACGTCGGATCCGAACATCTCGGCGATCGGCGACTGCGCGTTGTTCGCAAGCCACCGCTTCGGCGGGTCGCTGCGGCTTGAATCCGTGCAGAACGCCACCGATCACGCGCGCTGCGTGGCGGCGCGACTGACCGGCGATGCCAAGACCTACGATGGCCAGCCGTGGTTCTGGAGCGATCAGCGCGACGACAAACTTCAGATCGCGGGCCTGACCACCGGATATGACCGCGTCGTGGTGCGCGGCGATCCGGGCCAGGGATCGTTCTCGGCATTCTGCTACAAGTCGGGGCAGCTCGTCGGCGTCGAGTCGGTCAATCGTGGGTCGGATCACGTGTTCGGGCGTAAGATTCTGGGCATGAACCGCTCGATCGAGCCGGAACAGGCGGCAGATCCGGGCTTCGATTTGAAGGCGGCCCTGACGTAAGCTTTTTTGCGTCGTCGTCCCGGCGCACGCCGGGACCCCAGCGTGAGCGCAATTGCGCTCATCGCGGCGCCGTACACTCTCGTTTAGGCAAAGTGGCAGACGCCTTCCGATACTAAAGCCGGTGGTTATGGATCCCGGCGTGCGCCGGGACGACTCGTGGAGAGAGTCATTTCCACTTCCGCCACCGTCGGCATCGACGGCGCGGCGCCCAGCCGCTGCACGCAAATCGAGGCCGCCATGTTGGCGTAGTGCAGCGCGTCGTGGATTGGTTTTCCGCCGGCGAGTTGGCCCGCGACGGCGCCGACAAAACAATCGCCGGCGCCGGTGGTGTCGACGGCCTTGACGGCGCGGCCATCGACAACCAGCGGTTGGCCGTTCACCAGCGCAAGCACGCCGCGCTTGCCGAGCGTGACGCAAATGGTCTTGTCTTTGTTGATCTGTAACGATCGCGCCGCGTCGATGAAGCGCGGATAGTCGTCGGTGTCGCGCAGCTCGGTCTTGGTCAGGAAGCCGAGCTCGGTTTCATTGAGGATCAGAATATCGACGAGATCGAGCAGTTCGCGGCCAAATTCGATCGCGGGCGCCGGATTGAGGATCGTCGTCGCGCCGGCCGCGCGGGCGCGCGTGAAGAAGGCGCTGATGGCGGGCAGCGGAATTTCGAACTGGCTGACGGCGATATCGCCCTTCGCGAGAACGGGCGCCTCGACATCGGCGGCACTCACAAGCGCATTGGCGCCGGGAATGACGACAATGGTGTTGTCGGCATTGGCGACGGTGATGATGGCGGTTCCGGAATGGGCCTCAGCCGTCTCCTGCACAAAGGAAAGATCGACTCCCTGTGCCATAAGGAACGCCCTCAACCGATCGCCGAACGCATCCATGCCAAGTCGGCCGATCAGCGTTGTCGGGGCACCCAATTTTGCCGCGGCGACCGCCTGGTTCGCGCCCTTGCCGCCGGGAAAGTAAAGCACCGCGCTTCCGGCGACCGTCTCGCCGATGCGGGGATGCCGGTCGGCTGTCGCCACCACATCCATATTGATGCTTCCGGCAACGAAAACGCGGCCCATACCTAATCCCAAAATTCTTTCTTGCGCCCGATTTGAAACTCCTGCTTGACGGCTTCGATATCGGTAAGTGCCGGCAGTCCGGCCTCATTGCCGAGGCGCTGGATCTTGTAGGTCGAGGCCGCGCGAGCAAACTCGAAATGGTCGTGCCAGCCTTTCCCGGGATTGTTGAGATACGAAAACACGTAAGCGCCATGAAACACGTCACCGGCGCCGTTGGTGTCGAGCACGCGCTCAGGCGCGATCGGCAGAGCGGGCAGGGTACGAACCGCGCCGGTCTCGTCATACCAGAGCAGGCCGCGTTCGCCCATGGTGACGCCGCCGACCCGGCAGCCGCGGCTCTTGAGGTAATCCAGCATTTTTTCAGGCGTAAGGTCCATCTGCTCGCACAGCCGCTCGGCGACGATGGCAACGTCGATGAATTCCAGCAGCTCGTGGGTGTTGGTCCGGAGTCCACCGCCATCGAGTGATGTCAGGATGCCGTCCTCGCGGCACAGTTTGGCATAATGGATCGCGGCGTCTGGCTGGTGGCCGTCGATATGCAGCGCGCGGCAACCGCCGAGGTTCAGGAGCGGGAAGGGGTGGATATGGTCGTCGTCGCGACAGCGTACGATCGCCCGCTTGCCGTCCTTCGGCATGATGAAGGAGAGCGAGGAGGAATTGACTTTGCGTGGATGGATCGAGATTCCGTACTTCGCGCTCATGTCCTGAAACATCCGCCCCAGCCAGTCGTTGGCCACGGTCGCGATCAGGTCCGGCACGATCCCAAGCTTGGCACAGCAGAATGCCGCCGTGACGGCATTGCCGCCGAACGAGACGGCGTAGGCCGACGCCACGTGCTTCTCGTCGCCGGTCGGCATGTGGTCGGTAATGAAGGTAACGTCGATATAGGTTTGTCCGATGAAGAGGGCCTGCATAAAGTCATCCGTCATGCGCTGAGGGTGGTCCCGGCGGCTCCCCACACTAGCACCGGTTCTCCCAGGAGAATCGCTAAAATTATTCGCAAAGCCACCTTAACCGCTTGAGATAACCATGTGGCGGGACTACGACCGTAGTCCCAAATTGCCAGTGCGCCGGGCCGATTCCACGGCCGGCGGTTTCCTGAGTTCCTGACAGACATACAGAAAGATAAAGGGGGGACGATGACCGTCTATTCCGGTCCGGTATTCGACATGGCGGTGAACCAGTTCGGCGTCATCGCCAATCATCTGTCGATCCCGATGGACGAGCGCGACCGCCTGTTGCTGCCGAAACGGGCGATCACCGTCTCCTGTCCGATCCATCGCGACGACGGCACGATCGCGGTGTTCGAAGGCTATCGCGTGCAGCATCACCTCACCCTCGGCCCCACCAAGGGCGGCACGCGTTTCGCGCCCAGTGTCGATATCGGCGAAGTCGCAGCACTTGCGATCTGGATGAGCTGGAAGTGCGCATTGGTCGGCTTGCCCTATGGCGGCGCCAAGGGCGGCGTCACGGTCGATCTGACGACGCTTTCCAAGCGCGAACTGGAGGCGCTGTCGCGGCGCTACATGCAGGAAATGATTCCGTTCGTCGGGCCGCATACCGATGTCATGGCGCCGGACATGGGCACCAATGAGCAGGTGATGGCCTGGTTCATGGATACCTATTCCATGTATCAGGGCCGCACCGTCACTGAAATCGTCACCGGCAAGCCGGTTGCCTCCGGCGGCACGTTGGGCCGGCGCGAG
>DATHHQ010000261.1:0-7438 GCA_035490095.1 Bradyrhizobium sp. | reverse complement strand
GGGATTGCAGGCTATCTGGCGTTTCTCATGACCATCGACGTCCCGATGTATCTGAGCCGATGGCGGGCCGAGGTTGGCCATGGCAGCAAGCTTCTGCGACCTCTCGAGGGTCTCCGTGACGTGAGCACGCGTTGGGTCGTGACGCACGACCTTGCTGAGTGGAAGGACGAGATTGCCTGGATGTCGCTTTATTTCAGTGCGGCGGTCTGGGCCAGCCTTGCGCTGTGCGTTTTCTACTCGCTCGCGGATCATCTGCCGCGCCATCGTACCGAAGCGACGGTAGCAAGCTGGTCGTCGGACGCGTTGGCAGTCGTTGGCAAGCCGCATCCGGAAATGGCGCGCCACAGCGTTTAGGCGTCCTACTTTGATTTTGAGCAAGGAAAGGCAGTCGACAAGGTCATCATCCAGAGTAAGTCAGCAGGCTCCGTCTTCATTTCAGGACTTTCGGTTGCAGCCTTGTTGAACATCTGGATTGCTTCGGGAGATTTTATGCTTCCGGGAATGCAGAATGGCTTTCGACGCTTGGTGAACAGGGTTCCCATTTGTAGCCCGTGTACCATGCCCATGAGATAGGCCGCGCAGGCAGTTTGTGCCCCGCTGCCGTTCGCGCTGGCACAATCCTCGCGAAGTTGCTCAACGGTGACGGATTGGCAGGATCCCGAGCCGATTCCACAGCTGAGGAACGCCATAGCGAGCAATAATCTTCGCATTCTTTATCTCCTCGTTTCCGTGCTCGCACTTAGCAGACGTCCATGTTTCGGCCAATGCCCGCTTTGCGCTAGAGCATGACCCGGAAAAGTGGGTACCGGTTTTCCGAAAAGATCATGCTCAAACAAAAAGATAGAGCGGGATGACGATTCGAAGAAAAGTCATCCAGCTCTAGGAGCGGTCGCCGGCCAGGTGTCGACACATGATTTCTTTCACGATCTCGTTGGCACCGCCGTAGACTCGTTGCGCGTGATCGCGACGCCTGTGAACTCCAGCGATACCCATCAGCGATACCCGTCGCTTGAGCTTCGCCTTCGGGCGAGGGATATTGTTGCGCTCCGAACAAAGAGGCGCCGGCGGGTCACGCCGACGCCTCCTTCTGTATCGAGCGGTGGCGGAACGGGTCAGCCCGGTCCTGCGCCTTGGGTGGCGGTATACACGGCGTAGAGCGACTGGCTCGCGGCCATGAACAGGCGGTTGCGCTTGGGGCCGCCGAAGCAGATGTTGCCGCACACCTCGGGCAGGCGGATCCGGCCGATGAGCTTGCCGTCCGGCGTCCATACCGTCACGCCGCTATAGCCGACGTGGCGGCCGGCATTGCTCGAGGCCCAGACATTGCCGTTGACATCGCAGCGCACGCCGTCCGGTCCGCACTTCACGCCGTCAATCATGAAGTCGCTGAACCGCTTCTGATTGGTGAGCTTGTTGTCGGCGCCGACATCGAACACGAACATGTCGCCCTTGCCACCCGGACCCGTATCGCCTGGCCCTTTGCCGGTACTGACGACGTACAGCTTCTTGTAATCGGGCGAGAACGCCAGCCCGTTGGGATCCGGCACCTGATCCTCGGTCACCACGAGGTCGAGGCGGCCGCTGGGATCGATCCGTTAGCAGTTGGTCGGCAGCTCGCGTTTGCCCGGCACGAAGCCGGCCGGCTGCCCGATCCGTGGATTGAGCTTGCCGGCAGGATTGCTGGCGCCGCCCGCAGCGTCGGGCTCGCCCTCGTAGAGCTGACCGCCATAAGGCGGGTCGGTGAACCAGTAGCTGCCATCCGGGTGGGCGACGACATCGTTGGGCGAGTTGAGCTTCTTGCCGCCAAAGTTGTCGGCGAGCACGGACGATGTGCCGTCGTGCTCGTAGCGCACGACCCTGCGGGTGAGATGCTCGCAGGAGAGCTGTCGGCCCTGGAAGTCGAACGAGTTGCCGTTGGAGTTGTTGGATGGCGCGCGGAACACGGTGACGCGACCGTCGTCCTCCGACCATCGCATCTGCCGATTGTTGGGAATGTCGCTCCACAGCAGATAGCGGCCCTGCGCGCTCCAGGCCGGGCCTTCGGCCCACAGCAATCCGGTATAGAGACGCTTGATCGCGGTGTTGGGCTGGGCGATGTCATTAAACGACGGATCGACCGCGATGATGTCGGGGTCCCAGAAATAGGTGGTCGGGGCGCCGCCAGGGCCGAAATCGCGTGGCGGGGTGGTGATCGTCGACGGCGGCCCCAGATCGCCGCCTTGCTGGGCCAGTGCGCCGCTGGCCCCGGCCACGGTGGCACCGGCTGCGATCGCCAGGCCGTGGACGAGCGTTCGTCGTGAAATCATTGACTCCGGATCGCGCTGCACTTCGCGTGTCATCACATCCTCCCAATGTATGCGCCGGCCGGTTGATCCGGCCAGGCGGCCGTCAAGCTAATCGGGTCCGGGTCCGGTTGCGAGGGCCGTTTTCGATTCAGCTCGCAATGCAAGATGGCATTGCGCCTCGTCCAATTCATGTCCATCAGGAGGCGGCGCCGTCGCGCCGGGTCGAGCCGTTCGCAGCGCCAGAAGCGGACGTTCGGTCAGCAGCACTTTTGAACCAAGGCGGATATTCGCAGTCCAAATTTACCCGAGATAGCCGGAAACGCCGTCCCACAGCAATTTCAACGCTGTCACAACCAGCAATCCGTAGCAGGCACGATAAATCTGATGCTGGTCCAGCCTTCCGTGAAGCCGCCAACCAAGCCATACACCGGTGGGGATGGCGAGCAGGCAGGCTGCCATCAATATCCAGATGTTGCCTGCCGGTCTCACCAGCAGCAACCACGGCACCGCCTTGGTCGCGTTGCCAACAGTGAAGAACAGACTCGTCGTTCCGGCATAGACTTGCTTGCTGAGGCCGAGCGGCAACAGATACATCGCAAGCGGCGGTCCGCCGGAATGCGCTACCATGGTGGTAATTCCCGAGGTGAGACCGGCAGCGATCGCCTTTGGCGACGAACGCGGACGAAACTTCACCTCCGAGCCTCCGGCAAGCCATAGGCCAACAAAGATCAAAGTGATCGTCGCCATCACGATCGCTACGGCACGATGGTCCAGCACGCGGAACAGCAGATAGCCGAGCCCGATGCCGATCACGAGCCCAGGCAACAGCAACGCAAGGTCCGGCTTCGACCACGTCGAGGGCTTCCAGTAGCGAAGTGCGAACAGGTCCATCGCGATGAACAATGGCGCGAGAAGGCCGCCGGCCGTCACCGGGTCCATCACGAACGACAACAGCGGAATGCCGACAATGGAGAACCCGCCGCCGAACGCGCCCTTCATGAAGCAGATCAGGAATACGCCGGCAAAAGCAATCAGGACCGTGGTGACCGTCAACTCCATGGGCTGCTCTCCACGAGAGCCGCGGCGCCCGGCGCGCGTCTGCGCGTGGGTCGATCGCGGCGTGCAATCGGGTTGGTGCAGTCAGAATGCTCCGATCAATGTCTCGGTGCAATTAAAACATTGCACTCGATGCAATTTAGATCGACCGCCTGACTCCATTGGAGAAATGCCATCAAATCTCTCGACCGCGGCGTCAGTCGCACAATGGCGAGGATCCTGCCTGCACCGCTCGGCATGCAAGCCGCTGTGAGCCGCTTGGCCGGCCTTGAGCGCCGCTATGCACTGTCGATCCGAGCACCTCGACGGTCGCCGTGGCACCGGCGACGAGTTCGTTGCGTTCGGCGGGCTGGTCAAGCGCGACCCGGACCGGCACACGTTGAGCCAACCGCACCCAGTTGAACGTCGGATTGACGTTGGCAAGGAGGGTCGCGCCGGCGCTGCGATCACGATCCTCGATACCGGCCGCGATGCTTTCCACCCTGCCGCGCAGCGCGTGGTGGCTGCCCATCAGCCGCACAATCACGGCATCGCCGAGATGGATACGCGGCAGCTTGGTCTCCTCGAAATAGCCCTGGACGTGCAGCGTGTCTGAATCGAGCAGCGCCATCACACCCTTGCCGGGCGTGAGATAGGTGCCCGGACGCAGCTCCATGTTGGTGACGACGCCATTGACGGAGGCTCGCACCTCGCTGCGCTCGAGGTTGAGCCTGGCGAGAGCAAGGTCCGCGGCGGCCTGGTCATGGGCAGCCTGGGCCGAACCCTGGGTGGCGATAACCTGGTCCATCTTCTGCTTGGAGACCACGACGCCGGGCGTCAGCGCGCTGTAGCGCTTTAGATCCGCGTTGGCCTGCTCGAGCGTGGCGCCTTTGCCCAGCAACACCGCTTCGGCTTGCTTCAGCGCGATCTCATACCGCGCCCGATCGATCCGGAACAGCACGTCCCCGCGCTGGACCTGCTGGTTGTCCTTGACGAGCACCTCGGTGACGAAGCCGGAGACATCGGAAGCAACCGGCACCACGTCGGCCCGAACGTGGCCATCACGGGTCCAGGGCGCATCAAAATAATAGTCCCAAAGCTTGTAAGCGGCCCATAGCGCGATCACCGCTACAAGACCGGTCAGTGCGAACCGACGCAATGAATTCAGAAAGGCTTTCATGACAGGAACTCCTTGGAAGCGAAGACGAGGCTGGTGACGATGCAGACATAAAGCGCGAAATCGAACAGTGCGGGATGCCAGACGTGGCGATAGAGGCCGTTCCGCCCCATCACCTTGCTCACTCCGCGGGCTAGGACATAGGCAAGCACGCTCCAGAGCAGGAGGCTCGGAACGACCACGCCGAACAGATCAAGTTCGTATTTCATGCGGCAATTGTCCTGTGTTCGATTTCTCGTGGTTGATAGGCCGGCGATTCCGGGAAAAGCCCGGAGCGAACGCCGGCGAGGCCCATGAGCACCTGATCGCGCGCCTCGCCCGACGACTCCTGCAACGTAGATGCGATCGTGTCGTCGAGCTGTCCCACCAAGCCATCGGGAAGCGGGCCGGCCGTGTGGATCCTACAAATCGGGGCAAGACGGGCGAGGAATGCTTCGATTGCCGCCCTCGCGCGGCGGGACAGGCCAAGGCCAGCCTGCCTGACGTCGAGAATGTTTAGCGCCGTTCGAAGCTGGCGAAGATTGGCGGCATCGCTCCTTGCCTCGGCAGGAACCACGGTGATACGCGCGGCAAGCAGCGCCAGGCGATGCTGCATAAGGCTGGCAATCGCAAGACGATCCTGGTCCGACCTGCGTTCGGCGACCGCAGCAAGCGTCGTCCAATTGCTTCGGAGCAATCGGCTTGCGATCCAGCCAGCCCCGAGCAGGCGAACGATGCCGCAGATCACGCCGGTAAACGCGACCCCAAACATCAGCGCTATGCTGGAATTGGCATAGGACGAGAAATCGGCCGAGTAGGTCTCAGTCAGCGCCAATTGCACCGAGAAGTAGATGGCAAGCATTGCGCCAACGCGCGCGGTCGCGGGCCGCGCGGCCATCCAGCCGAACAGCACGAAAGTCGGCATCAGTGCGGCAATCAACATCTCAAAGGCCGTGATCCGTGGCAGCACGCCAAACAGGTAGATTCCGTGTACTGCGATGACGATGAGGAATAGCCCGTAGAAGTTGCGGAATGTCGGGAGGGGGTCGTCCACGCCGGCGAGCAGGCTGCCGATAACCGCGGCGAACAGCGGAGCGGCCACGCCGTCAGGCCAGCCGGTCGCGATCGAGAAGGCGCAGCAAGCCAGCACGGCGAGCGCCACGGACGCGGCCGCCAAGAGCGCAGACCCGTGGTCCCGGTGCGGAACGGCCATGGTCAACGTGTCAGGTCTGAAGACGAGCGGAAGCTGCTCCGGATGGCGACCATCGGCGATCGCCTCGCGCAGAAGCCGGCAATCCTGCATGACATCCACAAGATTGCGCAGCCGAATGACGAGACCGGCGACCGTGATGTCGGTCCAGCCGGCATCCGCGTCCAGCGCCGCCTGGACTTCATCAAGCGCTGCGCGCAACGCATCGGCTTCCTGTCCTTCGCGACCGCCCTCTTCGAGCCACCGCGCTATCCTTGCGCAGATTGCGACAACGCGCGCTGACGCTTCTCCGTCCGAGTTGAGCGCGAGCTTGCGGTCCTCGATTGATCCGAGCAGGGGAAGTAGCGACAGCATGTGTTGTCGCAGACGCTGCAACCCTTGCGCAATATTCGTGGAAGCGGCGACCTCATAGCCGAGATGCCGCCCAAGCTGGTCGATTTCGGAAGCCCCGGCCGCAAGTCGGATGCGTTCGTTGTCACGATCCCGATCGCTGCCATGGCCGGTGAGGACATCCACGCCAAGCCGACGTGCAGCGGCGAGCCAGGCATCCGCTTGCGTGGTGACCGCAGAGGCGACGCTCCGTGGCAGGACGACCATGGCAACGACGCTCGCGCAGATAATTCCGAGCGTGATTTCCTGCACGCGGGCGACCACGATGTCGAAAGCCGACTGAGGCAGCGAGACGATAGGAAACCCGAGCAGCGCCACCGTGTAACCGGCCAGCATGAAGACGTAGCTGCGCGGTGTGCCGTCGATCAGCGAGAGGTAGAGACAAATGCCGACCCACAGCGCGATGCCGAGGCTGAGCAATTCCGGCGCATTGACGAGGTTCGGGACCAGGACGATCGTCCCTGCTGCGCCGATCAGCGTTCCCAGAATGCGATAGACGGCTTTCGAGCGCGTCGCCCCGGTGAACTGGTTGGAGGTGATGTAAACCGATGCCATCGCCCAGTATGGACGCGGCATGTCCAGCCAGAGCGCGATGGAAAATGCCAGCATCGCCGCCACAAAAGTCCGCAGTGCAAAGACGAGAGCGGCGTGTCGGGCCCAGAATGATGAAGGTTCGGTCATGGAAATCTCGAATACAACAGCAGCCTTTGTTGACTTGACGTCGCAGTCATGGAGGCGCCCCGACGCTTGAGGCTAAGCGGCGATCCGATCGCGGTGATTCAATGCGCCATTCCGGATCTCGATAGCCTTGACGGAATTTTCGAAGGCTCTTTCCAGGACGCCTCTGCCGATGGTCCCGAGTACAAAGCCGAGTATCCAACCTTTGAGGTTCTTGCCGTCGCGCACGACGACCACGTCAATGTCGGTCGTACCATTGGGCCGACGCGTGAAGGTGTAAGTGTGGCCCGACCCGCGTCCCCACACATTTGAGTCCAACGTCGTCAGGACAACGCGGTTGGGGTCGGACCAGCTGTAGTGCAGGCGTTCCCAGATCCCTGCCGAGCCTTCCGTCACGTCGGCCTGAAAGTGCCCGAGAAGATGCACCTTGAGATACTCCTCGGCGGAATTACCAAAGAGTTTGGAGCGACCAGGCCCGAAGTCTGTCAGACCGGCTAGGTACTGCTCGGGCGTCAAGGTGGTTGTCCGGTGGAGATGGATCGTGGACATCGTTGGCTCCCATGCTCGTTTGATGTTTGGGCGGCGGGCCGGTCGCCCCTCGGGTCGCTTGCCCCACGATATGGTCCGGCTATGATCATCGATCAAACAGATTGGATCGATAATGGGCATCGATACCGTCAATCT
>DATHHQ010000260.1:0-12063 GCA_035490095.1 Bradyrhizobium sp. | reverse complement strand
CAATGTGATGGAGGCGTCCTCGATCGTGCTGATCATGGCGCCGATCCTGTTTCCGGTGGCGGTCAAGCTCGGGATTCACCCGGTGCATCTGGGCATCCTGATGGTCGTCAACATGGAAGTCGGCATGTGCCATCCGCCGGTGGGCCTTAATCTCTACGTGGCGTCCGGCATCGCCAAGATGGGCATCACCGAGCTGACGGTCGCGGTGTGGCCGTGGCTTTTGACCATGCTGATCTTTCTCGGCATCGTCACCTATGTCCCGGAAATTTCGCTCTGGCTGCCGCGTGCGCTCGGCATGTTGTGAACGACCGGCCGCCCCGGCCGTGATCGAGATCACATATCTCGGCATGAACCGTTACTAGCCTGCCTGCATCTAATCTCACGCCGAGATTTGTTGTGGGAGAACGTTATGAGTCCAATCAAGGGAACATTTTTGGCTGCCAGTCTTCTGGCTGGTCTGTTGGCGGCAGGGCCGGCATGGTCCGCTCCAGCCCAGCGGCCAGCAACCGAAGCCGCCCTGATGGATCAGTCGACGCCATCGCAGCCACCGGCGCAGAGATCGCTGCTGTCGGTGGAGAAGCCGGCTAACGCAGGTAAACCCGTGGGCTTGGGGGGCCCGGAGCAGCGCATCGCGCTGGTCATCGGCAATTCGAACTACCAAAACGTTACCCAGCTCTCAAATCCCGACAATGACGCGAAGTCCGTAGCCCAACTCCTCAACGCCGCAGGCTTCGAGGTTATCTTGGCAACGGACGTCAGTCACAATGAAATGATTCAGGTCGTGCAGGACTTCTCCGGCAAGATCGCCGACCGCGGTCCGAACACGGTGGCGATGGTGTATTATGCCGGCCACGGCGTGCAGCTCGCGGGCGAGAATTATCTGGTTCCCGTCGACGCACGGATTTCTTCCGAGCCCGATCTGATCAATGGCTCGGTCCGGCTCGTCGACGTGATGGCGACGCTGGACGCGATCCCGAGCCGCATGCGGATCGCCATCCTCGATGCCTGCCGCAATAATCCGTTTCCCTCGCTCAACGATGCCGGACGCGGACTTGCGATCGTCGATGCGCCGAACGGCTCGATCGTAGCCTATTCAACCGCACCAGGTACCGAAGCGCTCGACGGCATCGGCGACCATAGTCCGTATACCGCTGCGTTTCTGCGGCTGGCGCACGAGAAAAACCTGCCGATCGAGCAATTGTTCAAGCGTGTTCGTCTTGAGGTGAACAATTCAACCGGCGGGCAGCAGACCCCCTGGGAAAGCTCGTCGCTGACCAGCGATTTCTATTTCTTTGGCGATACCGCGGTCGCGGCCACGAAAGCGCCGGCACAGGAGCAAACCGTCTATACGGCGGATAATCTGCCGTCGCGTGCCTCGCGCCAAGCCTATGATTACGTATTGGCTGAGAATTCCGTCGAGCACTATCAGGAATTCATCGAGCGTTACCCTAACGACCCGCTCTGCTACCGCATCCGCGCGCTGCTGGCCAGCCTCGTGCAGGCGAAGGCGTGGCATAACGCGGTACTCGCGAATTCTCCCGTCGCGTATCAATCGTTCTATGACAAGTTCTCGAACGGTCCCTACGCACAGAGTGCCTTGAAGTTGGCGGTGCAGCCGAAAATGATTCCGCTTTCGCGGCCCACGCAGATCATGACGCCACCTTCGATCAAGCTCGGCCATGGCAGTCAGATCGTCACGTTGCGGTCTCCCGGCACCAACGCATCTTTCGGGAACAGCAACGCCGCTGCCGGCAAGATCGTCAATCTGCCGGGCAGCGGTTTAAACAAGATGGGTGCGCCGCAGACAACGAAGCTGGATGGGGCGGCAAAACATATGGACGGTCGGCCGACGAAATTGCTCTCGCAAAGTCGTATCAATCAGCGGCCTTCGCGCGTGTCGCGGTCCAACTTCGGTATGCCGCCGCGAAGAACCGGTCGCAACTTCAGCATGGCGTCGACGCAGCTTCATGGGTCTTCGTTTCGGCCTCAGTTCCGGTCCGGTGGCGGCGGATTTGGGGGCGGCGGGTTTGGCGGTGGCGGGTTTGGGCGGCGGTGAGCATCCTGCCGCCCGCCAACAATGCTTAACAAAACAAGGTTCTCCCGAACCTGGCTACCAGCAGAAGGCTGACCTGACCGTTGGCTGGTGGCTTGGACTTCTTGTTCTGGTTTACAGAACTCGCCGCGAGATTACATCTTGGTAACAGAAGCCATCTGTCCAAACTGTAAGTTGATTGCGGGCGTGGGCGCCCTCATCTTCAGGGAGCCTTTTCAACGGAGGTTCGCATGAAGAAGTTTACGATCGCCGCGATCGCGGCACTCGCCATCGCCGGTTCGACCGTGGCCTATGCCCAGCACAATCGGTGGTTTCACGACCATACGCGAATGAGCAGCGAGGACAGGGCAGCCTTTACCGATGCGCGGATTGCCGGCGTCAAGGCCGGGTTGAAGCTCAACCCCGACCAGGAAAAGCTGTGGCCGCCGGTCGAGACCGCGGTGCGGGATTTCGCAAAACTGCGGATCGATCGCGCCAATGCGCGGATGAATGCACAGCGGAATGATTCGCAAGATCAGCAGAAGCCGGACGATCCGGTGACGCGCCTGCGCGATCGCGCCGACACCATGGCGACCACGGCGGCTGCCATGAAGCGCATCGCCGACGCGGCCGACCCGCTCTACAAGACCCTCGACGACGCCCAGAAGCGCCGGCTTGCGATCCTGACGCATACGGAAGGCCGTTTCGGCGGCGGCTGGCGACCCCATGGCTTCATGCGCGGAATGGACCGCGATGACGGCGATCGGGGCCGTGGCTACGATCGGGATCGCGGTTATGACCGGGATAACGGGCCGGGCAGGGATCGGGGCGACCGGAACGGCCCCGAGAAGCTCTAGCTAGCTGCGAACCGCCAACCAGCCAAAAGCTCAAGAACAGCCGCCGGATTCCGGCGGCTTTTTTGATTTTCCTTTCAGCGGGTTATGCCGGGAAAATCCGGTCACCTTGCTGGACATTGGGGGGTCGCTTTGCTAAACGACGCCCTCTTGCGAAGGCTTTCCGGGCCGGTTCCGGGCGCATAGCTCAGTTGGTAGAGCAGATGACTCTTAATCATCGGGTCGCAGGTTCGAGCCCTGCTGCGCCCACCAAGGAAAAGGCCTTCTTTTCCAGTACCTTCGCGGGATGTCGGTCCAGAACAAAACGGGTCTCGTGCGACGCTTTTCGTGGTCGCACGTCGCACGCCGTGCGACGAGCTCTTAATATTCTCTAAATGTCCTTCATGGAACCCGGTGCGCAGCAGCTTTCAATGAGCAAGAAGGTTCGCAGCGAATATCATCGCCAGAAGTAAGCGGAGCGCTGCGCCTAGCCGAGGCTCCTTGACCAGGAAAGATGCTAGAGCTGATGCTGCGGCTGCGGAATTACACCCACTGCGCCGAATCCGGGGGCCCGTCGGCGCTCAGCCCTTCATCCCTTCCTTGCGCACCTGCAATTCGAGCCGGTCGATGCCGGCATCGGCGCGATCGGCATTGCGGGCGCGGTAATGCTTCACGATGGTCTGTGCGCTTCGGTACGAGTGCCCCGTGATGTCGCAGATCGTCAGCAGGTCGCAGCCAGCGCGATCGAGTAGCATGACGCAGGTATCGCGCAGGTCCTGGTCGTGCTTCTGGTCGAGTTCGCCGGCGCCATTGACGAACATCAGCGACGAGCACGGCTTCAGGCGCCATGCTGCCCCATCGCCATTGCTGTCGCGCGCCGCCTGCGCATCCAGCCATTCCGCCAGCATACGCGCGCGCTGATCGACCGCGCGGGCGCGCTGCGCCTTGTTCTCTTCATCGAGAGGGAAAGGCGCGAACAGCCTGTCGATGGTTCTGATCAGTTCGGTGGTCAGTCGCTCCGCGCGGACGATCGCCTGACGCACGGTATCGCGTGCGAGAAAGCCAAACACGGCGACGGTGCGCGCGGTCGACACCCAATGGCGATAGGTGCTCTCGTCATAAGGCTTGCCATTGTCCTCGTTGACGAGGAATTCGAGCGGCACCGTCTCAAGCTGAAGCCTCAGCTTGAGCGCCTTTATTCGCGCGCGCGAGGCGTTTAGCCGTGCGCTGAGTTGTGGTGCCTCCTTGATGTCGACGAGTTCGCCAGTCTTGCTTTGCCGGAACGCGTGCCGTGCCGCGACATCGCTCTCGTCGCGCATGATCAGACGGTCGGTCTGGCGCTGCCCGGTGAACAGCGCGAGATAAAAGCTGTCGCCGATCGAGGCCCGTTCGATCGCATCGGCTGCGGCGACCCACGCGGAAAATTCCGGCATCGCGACCTGCACGATGCGGCCGTCCGGATGATCGAACTCCATGCCCGCTCGCGGATTGGGTCCGAGGCGCCACAGGATGCTTTCCTGGCCCCAAGTAAATGCGGCTGACAGCGTCGCGATCATCGCCAGCGCCATATGATGGCCGCGTGCTGATTTCGCATAGTTATAGAACGCTCGGAGTTCCGGCTTGCCGATTGACGATGGCGTGGCGGTCGCGATCGCCTCGAGTTCGCGCGCGGACTCGGCCACGCCCAGCAGCTTGGCGGCGCGGATCTCGGCACGCATCTTTGCAGCGGCCTCACGCGTCTGCGGCCGGTAGAGGATGGCGGAGATGCACTTGCGATAGGACGATTGCGAGGCGGCCGACAACGCCTTGAACTCGGCCGATTTGCTCCAGTCGTCCAGAAGATCCTCGATCGTGGTGCGCTTCCGGACCGTAATCTTTTTTGGCAGTTTGCCAGCGCGGCGCGCCGCTTCGATTTCCGATTTTCGTTTGTCGGAAAAATCGGAGGCCTCCTGAAGATTGAACCACGCGCCGACCGGGCGGCCATTCTCATCGTGGGGCGGATGGCGCAGGTCGGCATCGACAAAGCCGAGTGCCCTGGCGTAAGCGCCATGCGATGAGCGCGGACGGCCGTCACGCCACTTCACATAGGGAAATTTCGGATCGGCCATAGAAACCCTCGGTGCCGAAGTAAGAGAAGGCACCCATTGGAATCTAGCACGATCTCTAATGTCAAGCGCCATCGTGCCCGTAGGCCGTTCTCAGTCGCTCGCGATGTTCTTCATCGCTTGCTGCCGGCGGTGGCGCGAATGTGTCATTAGCGATCGTCTTCGGGCGCATGGGATGATGCCGAGTCAGCCAGGCGTCGAAGCCGGTACGTTCCCATTTAAGCGGCCCACGTTCGCTGATCGGCGCTGGCAAGCCGTCGCGCTCGTGCCGGATTTGGCGCGTGCGATAGAAAGTATCCAGTGAGACGCCTATCGCCGTCGCGACCTCGGTCGAAGAATAGGGCGGCACCATCCTCTGTGGACTATTCGGCAGGCGCAAATGCATAAGTCCACAACGCCTCGTCACTTTTCCCTCCTTTAACCGAAGTCGATGGAACATGGGAGCAGACAAGAACGAAAATGAAAAGCTCACGCGCCAGACGTAGGGAATTCGGCTAATTTGGAGTGCAAATAGGATGCGAGCGGCGCTATCACGTCGCGCATTCGCGCGCCGCGTTTACCTCAGGAATAGAACCTTCAAGAAGACTGTTATAAGCGGGAGGATAAAGGTTGGCTTCGTTGATTTTGTTGTATTTTCGTCGGAGATTGATTGCGTTCGTTGCGTTCCGGTGAGGTCGTTTCTAGCGCGAAACTGGTGCGGTCCGCCATACCAGCCCTGCTGATCAGCGGGTTATCGATCACGCGAACCGTAACGCGGGTTCGAATCCCTCCCTCTCCGCCAGTAAGTCTCTGATATTACAAGAGAAAATCTCACCAGCGGAATTGTGCCGTGACTTCCGAAGGTTAGCAGCCGAAGTTGCGCGAGTTGGCCACTGAGAGAGCGAATTCCGCGCGCATTGCACGTTCAGTGTCGGTCGTTTCTCAGAACGCGACTTTGCCAGTGGCTTTCTCTGCCAAAGAAGGTGCTGATGACTGCAACAGCGGTCCGTTGTTCGAGCTAACTACTCAGCAACAGTGGCGAGCAAGTCGCGCGTAGAGGACGCCAACGTCTGGTTTAATTCAAATAAGTTCGCGAGTGCATCTTCTTCCGAAATGTCGGATGGCCAGCCGTGTTGGTCGCGTTGATGACGAAGCGGGGATTGCCGGCCTGAGAGTCGTCGGGCAACACGTTGAGCCTTGCCCCATGGAAGAGGGTGGAGTCGTACGCTTTCGCAACGCGGTCGCTGATCGATCCCGGCAGCAGCAGGCCACCGACAATCGCGCCAGCGTCGACCGTCGTGTCGGCTATCTTCCTGATGCGGTCGACGACGATCTCGAAATTTTGCGCGACGTCTACGTGGACTACTGATCTCATCTCGAAGCTCAGCGGTCATCACGCATCCCTTCTGGCATCGGTATCGCGACACTTGAGCCGGTGGTGTGTTGGTCGACGCGTTGCAGTCTCCTGGAGAGCGACTGCACAACTGTGTAGAAGGTAGGTGTGAACAGCAAACCGAACACAGTGACACCGAGCATCCCGAAGAACACGGTCGTTCCCAGGGATTGGCGCATTTCCGCGCCGGCGCCGCTTGCGATCGCAAGCGGCACCACACCGAGGATGAAGGCCAGAGACGTCATCAGGATCGGACGTAGGCGGGTTCGTGCGGCGCGTACCGCCGCATCTTCGACAGAGGCGCCTTGATCCTGTGCCTGCTTGGCGAATTCCACGATCAAGATAGCATTCTTCGAGGCCAGCGCCACCAGAACGACGAATCCGATTTGTGCTAGAATGTCGACGCTCATGCCACGCAGCAGCAGTCCGGACACGGCCGCCAGCAGACACATCGGCACGATCAGGATTACCGAAAGCGGCTGACTCCAGCTTTCGTATTGCGCCGCCAGCACCATGAAGACAAAGAGCACGGAGGCGCCGAAGATGAGGATGGTCGAGTTTCCCGCCTGTTTCTGTTCGTAGGCAAGGTCGGTCCATTCAAATCCGACGCCTTGAGGAAGTCGCTGCGCAGCCAATTCTTCCATCGCCGCAAGCGCCGTCCCGCTCGAAACATCGGGAGCCGCGCTGCCCTGTACCTCGGCCGCGGGAAATTGGTTGTAACGGGGCAGCCGATATGGTCCCGAGGTGTCGTGAAAGCGCGCGACGGATCCGACCGGCACCATCTGGCCCGCGTCGTTGCGGGTCTTGAACCGGGCGATGTCCGCAGCCGTCATCCGAAAGCGGTCGTCGGCCTGCGCAATGACCTGATAGGTCCGCCCGAGGTAATTGAAGTCATTGATGTAGGCCGACCCAAGATAGACCTGCATCGCTTCGAATACACGCTCGGGCGGCACACCGAGCTTAGCCGCTTTCACGCGATCGATGTCGGCGTAGATGTTTGGCGTGGCACCGCTAAAGGGCGTGAATACGCCTTTCAGGCGCGGATCTGCATTCGCCGCCGCGACAAGATCCCGGGTGGCCGCCTCCAGGACTGCAGTACCTACATTGGCCCTGTCCTCAAGCATCATCTTGAAACCGCCCGCGCCGCCGATGCCGTTCACCGGCGGCGGTTCGACCGTGACGATGAAGGCGTCCTCGATCCCGGCGAGTCGCTGATTGATGGTCGCCAGAATGCGCTTGGCCGTCTGGCCCTTCGGCTCCCGTTCCTGGAACGAATTGAAGACTGAAAAGATCGCGCCCTCGTTCGGGGCGAGTGTGAACGTCGCGCCGTCAAAACCGGCGAAGGCAGCCGTCGAGAAGACACCCGGAATCGACGTCAGGATATCGTTCACCTTCCGCGTCACTTCGTCGGTTCGCTCCAATGAGGAGCCCGGAGGGAGTTGCAGAACGGTGATGAGATAGCCTTGATCGAGGTCCGGAATGAAACCCGTCGGCGCGCGGCTGAACTGCCAGGCCGTCAACCCGGTCAGTCCGGCATAGGCGACGATAACGACGACGCTCAAGCGAATCAGGCGCCCGGTCAGCCTGCCGAACTGCTCAGACAGCCATTCGAAGCTACGGTTAAAGGCGGAGAAGAATCCCAAAACTAACGGCGCCAGAAGGAAGTGGCGTTGAGCGGCATGATGCGTTTCATGCGGCCGCAGCAGCACGCCGCACAGCGCCGGACTGAGCGTCAATGAAACGAAGCACGAGATCAGTGTGGAAGCCGTGATCGTCACGGCGAACTGCCGAAAGAACTCCCCCGAAATGCCGGGAATGAACGCCGAGGGGATAAAGACGGCGCAGAGCGTCAATGCGATCGCAATAAGCGCACCGCCAACTTCGTCCATCGTCTTGCGCGCTGCCCCGCGCGGCGACAGGCCACGCCTGAGGTTGCGTTCCACATTTTCGACCACGACGATCGCGTCATCCACCACGATACCGACGGCTAACACCAGGCCAAACAACGACAGGCTGTTGAGCGAGAAACCAAGTCCGCCGAGAATTGCAAAGGTACCGACCAGTGAAACAGGGATAGCGACGATCGGGATGATCGAAGCCCGCCATGTCTGCAAGAACAGGATGACAACGAGTACCACCAAAAGCACCGCGCCGATGATGGCCATGACAACCTCGTGCACGGACTGGCTGATGAACACCGTTGCGTCATACTGATTCATGTAGGCGACACCGGGCGGGAAGTCCTTCGACAACTCGGCCATGGTCGTCCGGATCGCACGCGCGGTGGCCAGTTCGTTCGAGCCGGGCCGACGGTAGATCAGGATCGGAACAGAGCGCTCGTGGTCCTTGTAGCCGTTGGCGCCATAGTCGACAGCCCCAAGCTCTACGCGGCCCACATCACGCACCCGGGTGACGCGGCCTTCATTATCGGATTTGATGATGATGTCGGCAAATTGCGAAGGATCGACAAGGCGACCGAGCGCCTTGACGTTGATTTGGAAGGCACTCGGATTTGCCACCGGGGGCTGCGCCAGGACGCCTGCTGACACTTGCACGTTTTGTGTTCGCAGCGCCGCAACCACATCACCGGCCCTGAGGTTGTGAGAGGCGATCTTATCCGGATCGAGCCATATGCGCATGGCGTAGTCACGCGCGCCGAACGTCTGGACGTCGCCCACACCATCTAAACGGGCGATCGCGTCCTTGATATGCAACGTCGCATAATTCGAGAGATAGAGCTGATCGCGCGATCCGTCCGGCGAGTAGAGATGCGGAACGATCACATAATCGCTCGCGACCTTCTTGACGGTGACGCCGAGCTGCTGGACGGGTTGTGGAAGACGTGGCTGTGCGATGAGCACGCGGCTTTGCGTTAGCACAAGAGCCGTGTTGAGGTCGGTACCTAGTCTGAAGTTCAGCGTCAGCGTTAGTTTCCCATCGCCTGTCGACTGGCTGGAGAAGTATTGTAGATTTTCGATGCCGTTGATTTGCTGCTCGAGCGGCGTCGCCACGGTCTCGCTAACTACGTCGGCCGACGCACCGGGATAGGTAGCGGTGATCTGAAGCGTGGGCGGCGCGACTTCGGGATACTGGGCAACCGCCAATGTGAAAAAAGCGAAGGCGCCCAAGATTGTGATCAAGAGGGACAGGACGCCGGCGAAGATCGGACGATCAATGAAGAAATGTGATATGCGCATAGCCGGGCCCTCAGTTCTTTGCGGTGAGGGAAAGAGGCGCCAAATGAGCCTCAACCTTGAGGCCGGGGCGCAGCCGCATCAGGCCGTTGATAACGACGCGGTCCGTTGGCAGCAGGCCGCGCGTGATCACGCGCATTCCGTTGTCTTCAAGCGCGCCGATCTCGACCTTCTTGGGAACGACAGTGCCATCGTCCTGCACGACCATCAGCGTCTTGCCGGACTGGTCGGTCAACTGAGCTGAATCGGGTATGAGCAACGCCGGCTGGGCGGGCGATACTGGCAACCGAACCCTAGCGAACTGGCCTGGCACGATGGTCAGGTCGGGGTTGGAGAGAGTCGCTCGCGCGTGCAGCGTGCCGCTGCCACGGTCGATCTGGTTGTCCAAAAAGTTCAATTCGCCGGTGCGGCTCCAAGCTTGCTCACCATCCAAACTGATCTGAACAGTGGTTTTTGCATCCGCGGACTGGCCGACGCTCGAATGCCGGTATGCAACGTAATCTGCCTCGCTCATATCGAAGTCGAGGTAGATAGGATCGAGTGAGACAATGGAAGTAAGAGCCGTGGGATCGGACGTGCCTCCGCTGACCAGACTTCCGATGGAAACGCGGCGCATGCTCACGCGGCCGCCAAACGGCGCGACGATGCGGGTAAATTCCAAATTGAGTTGCGCGGATCGGATGGCCGCTTCGGCCGTTTGGACAGCCGCCGCGGCAGCACGCTGGGTCTGTGCGCGCTGATCCAGAAGCTCATCGGTTGCAAACTGCTCTCGGTTCAGGCGAGCGGTGCGGGCGACTTGCTTATCTGCCAACTCCAAAGCGGCAGCGGCTGTCTCACGTTGCGCGGTCGCCTGTTGCAACTGGATTTCATATGGACGCGGGTCGATGACAAAGAGCAAATCGCCCTTGCGGACAATTTGGCCATCGTGGAAATGGATTTCGGTCAGGTAGCCGCTGACTTGAGCGCGCAATCCGACCTGATTCACAGCGGAAAACTGTCCCGTAAGCTCAGTTCGGTTCGTGACGTTTTCCCGCAGCGGGAGCGCCACGGTTGCGACCGGAGGCGACGGCGGAACGATTCCCCGTTCGGGCATCGCCATATGCGCGCCAAAACTCCAGACGCCGGTGCCCACGAGGATGGCGCCAGCCGCGGCGGCCACGGACCAAATCCGCCGGGTCCGACGGCCCGTCGAACCTCGCGGCAGGCTCTGCGCATCCCGAAAATCTCCGGCTTTGCCGACGTCGGAACGAGTCAGAGAGACGGGGTGAATATCGGTTTCAGGGTGAGTGCCCTGAGGTAACATGGTGTGACGATCGTCGAACATGAGAGCCTCCTTGCGTGCCCCCTAGTTAATCCATCCGTAGTTTCGTAAAATGCGGAGCTCAGTCGCTTCAGTTATTCCTCAGAGTCCTAAATGGTTTCCATACTCGAGAAGACGACGGGACTGGTCGCGTTTGTCAGGACTGTCGATGCAGGCTCCTTCAGCGCCGCCAGCAGGCTCATCGGCTCCAGCCAATCCGCAGTCTCGAAAAGTGTCGCGCGATTGGAGCATCGACTGGGCGCGCGTTTGATCCAACGGTCGACGCGAACGCTCAGTCTCACCACGGAGGGACAAGCTTATTATGAGCGAGTTGCCCCACTGCTTCGCGCCATTGAGGATGCGGAAGACGTGGTCCAGGCAGCCTCGGAAGCCAAAGGATTGCTTCGAGTGTCCGCCCCGCAGGAATTCGGGCGAATGCTTATTGCGACGTGGGCTCCGGAATTCCTGGCGCGCCATACCGGCGTGAAACTTGAATTGAATGTCACGGACCGAAACGTCGACGTCATACGGGAAGGCTACGACCTGGCGGTCCGCATGGGCACGCTGCGGGACACAGAACTGATCAGCCGCAAGTTGGCGGACCTCCACTGGATTCTCGTCGCCTCGCCTGCCTATCTCGAACGACGCGGACATCCCGAGACTATCGAGGATCTTCGCTCGCATTCCTGCCTGCGCTATCTGACTTCCGGACGGCCATGGCCTTTCTCTTTCGCCGATGGACAGAGCGTGATCCCAGAGGGATCATTCGATACCGACGATAGCGGTTCGATCCGCCAGGCCGCGCTCAACGCAGCCGGCATCGCCTACCAGCTTCGAATGACGGTTACCGATTTTCTGGCTGACGGCCGCCTGGTGGAAGTGCTTCCTCACCTCGCGATGCCTGCTCTGCCCGCCTATGCGCTGCATGCCTTCGGTCGCCAATTGCCGATCCGCGGTCGCCTGTTCATCAACTTCATGATCGAGAAACTCAGCGGTCTCGATTTATGAACGGCACCAATTCTTTAGGACGGCAAGGAATAGCTGCTGCTCCTGAAGACATTTGCTCATGCTGAGATTTTCTCAGTTTGACCCTGATGTATGGTCCGGCCGTGCGTTGCAAGTGGATTTTGCCGAGCTGGCGGTAAGCGGTCTCGCATCAATGTATCCGGTCTCAGATTGGAGCTGTTTTGCTCCGGACCATCATGGATATCAGCGCGCGTGCGATCT
>DATHHQ010000259.1:0-7266 GCA_035490095.1 Bradyrhizobium sp. | reverse complement strand
GGCGATGAGAATGAGAACGCGTTTCGGCGTGGCGGCGGACTGGCCGCTCGATTACGGCGTGCTCGAGCCGTACTATGCCGAGGCCGAGGAATTGATCGGCGTGGCGGGCCCCGCGACGCAGGGCGCGCGCTGGCGCTCAAGCGGATTTCCGCTACCGCCGCATCCTTTGTCCTACGCATCGCAAACCCTCGGCAAGGGAGCCAAGGCACTCGGCCTCGACTGGCAGGCCAACAGCCGCGCGGCACTGTCGTTGCCCTGGAATGGGAGGGCGCCGTGCAACTATTGCGGCGGCTGCAACAAAGGCTGTCCGCGCGGCGACAAGGGCAGCGCCGACGTCACCTTCATCGCCGCAGCGCTGGATACCGGCCGCTGCACGGTGCGACCGGAATGTCCGGCGATCCGGATCGAGGCAGGGCCCGACGATCATGTGGCGGCCGTTCTGGTTGGGCGGCCCGACGGCAGCATCGAACGCATCGCGAGCAAACAGGTCGTGCTGGCTTGCGGCGCCGTCGAAACCCCGCGACTGCTGCTTGCGTCCGACGGCCTCGCCAACGAGAGCGGCCAGGTCGGGCAGAACTTCATGGACACGCTCTTTGTCACCGTCGGAGCGCTGCATCCCGAACCGCAGCACGGCCGCCGCGGCCTGCCGAGCGATGCCATCTCGTGGGATTTCAATGCGCCCGACGCTATTCCCGGCGTGATCGGCGGTTGTCGCTTCTACAATGCGGCGGGCGAGAGCGAGCTTGGCGGGCTCGCCGCCTTCGCACTGCGGGCGGCCCCGGGCTGGGGACGCGCCCATGCCCAATCGGTGCGCAAGCTGTGGGGTCACGCGTTGCATGTCGGCGCGATCGGCGAGCGGCTGCCCAATCGCGACAGCCGTGTCGATCTCGATCCGGTCGCGCGCGATGCTTTCGCAATGCCGCTCGCGCGCATCGCCTCCGTGCTTGCCGACTCCGACATCGCGCGGCTTCGTTTCATGGCCAGGAAGTCGTACGAACTGCTCGCGGCGAGCGGTGCGGAACGGATCTATGAGAACTATTCGAGCTGGGACTGGTTCGTCGCAACCCATGTCTTCGGCACCTGCCGCATGGGCGATGATCCCGCAAGCTCGGTCGTCGATGCCTTCGGACGAAGCCATCGCTGGCGCAATCTGTGGATCGCCGATGCCAGCGTATTTCCTTCCTCCGGCGGCGGCGAGGCGCCCTCGCTCACCATTCAGGCGCTTGCGCTGCGCACCGCCGAGCGAATGGCAGGCAACTGAGACCCGAGAAATTCCGTGAGATAGGGTTGGTCGACAACAATGCTAAAATGACACAGGCGTCTAGAATTAGACACAATCTCCAAATTCAACCTTGGCGAGAAGGGCCGAATCATCCGAGGTTCGGAATTGCGTTCCGACTGTGGAACGCTCTTCCTCCCGAAACTTCGCCCGCCTCAGTCGGCGGGCTCTCTTTTTCAGGGCCCTCCCGTTTTCATTGGCCGCGCCGCCCGGCTACGGGCATGGCTGCCCTCTTCAGTGCCGATGCCGGAATCCCATGGATGTAATCTGACGGTCACATTCCCGGGACATAGGTTGTGCCGGTCCGACGCGTGGAGTGGGTTTGATGACGTCCAACGAAACCGCAGCGGCGGTTCGGGCATTGCTGGAGTCTTATCGCGACGCGTTTGAGCGACTGGACGCAGTCGCCATTGCCGATCACTTTGCATATCCCAGCCATATCACTGGCGATGCCAACGAAGTCGCGCTGATCCAGCTTTCGAACCGGCAGGATTGCCTGGCGGCTGTCGAAAAGGTTCTCGCGATGCATCGCGAACTCGAAGCACCGTCCGGCTCTATTCGGGATCTGTCGATCGTCGAGCTCTCGCCACGCCTGACGCAAGCTTCCCTGACGATGGAAGTGCATGGTCGCGCGGGTGAGGCGCTCTATGACTTTAAGGCCGTATACACGCTTGCGGAAACGCGCGCCGGCTGGCGGATCGCGGCCATCGCGCACAACCAGATTCCGCGGCTGCTGGCATGCATAGCCCGGCATCAATCCGGCAAGTGAACGATTGAGGGTGCTGTCGGTCGCCGACGAACCGACATCCTCTGCGACCCCGGTCTTTGCCCAACCCAGGCCTGCAGCTATTGTCAGCCCGATGATGGCGTGGATTGTATCTCGTTTGCCTGTGGGAGAGCCGCGATTGTGAGCGATGAATTGGTAGTGAGGCACAACCCAGAGACAGTCTGGCCGATTCCGGAGAGCTTCCGCTCAATTTATGCTCATGGTGTAGAGCTGCGGTCCAAGGCGCGGCTGCTGTTCTTGTCGGGTCAGATCGGTGTTGCGCCGGACGGGAGCCTTGCCACCCATTTCGAAGCCCAATGCGAGGTGGCGATGACGAACGTCGAGACCCTGCTAACCGCGGCAGCCATGAAGCAGGCTGATATCGTCAAGCTCGTCTTCTACTTGACCCGAGCGGCCGACTTGCCGACGCTCGGTGAATTCCGGCGGAAGCGTTGGGCATCGCCGACGCCGCCGGCCGTAACCACGCTTGTGGTGGCGGCTCTCGCGCGACCGGAATTGCTGATCGAGATCGATGTGACCGCCGCGTCGGCGCACTGACTGCGGCTGCACCGGGTTCCCTAACCGAAAACGCGGTTTGAGGCTCATCTCGTCGCGCGGACGGGTCGTGATCAAGCTATCGCTGACGTTGCCCGTCACATTTCAAGACGAGGGTGCGGCCGGTCGCCGACGACCGGCGAGAAACGCGGCAACCGCCATCGCCTGGATCAGTGCGGCGGCAATAAACAGATACGGCGCGGCGGCGGCGGCGATGGCGCCCGCCTGCGGGGCAAACTCCCTGATCAACCCGAAGGCGGCCGGCGCGAATGCGTAGGTGCCTTGCGAAATCGCAACATTCAGGGAAACCACCCTGGACACATCCGCTTTTGCGAATTCGGCCTGAGCGATCAGAGGCGGCAGCGAGGTTGCGTTGCCGATGCCGACCCCGAACAGGATGACTCCAAGCACAAGCAACGGAATATGTGTGCCACCGGCCATCCAAAACGCGATGGAGCCTGCGATCTGGACGGCGAAGCTGCCGCAGGCCACCAGACGGCGGTCGGCACCGGCAGGCATCAACCAGCCGACCAGCGTGCGTCCCGCGATCGCGGCAATTGTCGCGGCGCTGATCGCGATGCCGGCCAATTGCGCGCCGACGGCGGGGATGAGCAGTGAAAACAGGTGCGCGAGCAGGCCGATCTGCGCGAACAGGCCAAGCGCCGTACCGGCCGCCAGCGTGATAAATCCGCGGTTTCGCCAGAGACTCGCGCCGGAGAGCGATCTTGCCGCAGCCGACGCACGGAAGACTGCGGCAATCGCGGGCTCATCGCCGTCGGGCGCCAGTCCCATCTGTTGTGGTGTTCTGGAGAAATAGACGTCGGTCAGGATCCAGACGCAGGCCGTGACGATGACGCCGACGACCGCTGCCGCGGCGGGGAAGCCCCATGTACCGATGGCAGCGACCCAGAGCGGCGAGAACACCACGCCGCCGATGCTGGCGCCGTTATAGGCCATCGCGAGGGCCGCGGGCCGCCTGCGAATGAACCACGGCGCCAGGATCGCATTGATCGCCGCGGCGCCCATCGCAACCCAGCCGGCGCCGCTGAACAGCGCCGCCACAAAGAGCTGCCACGGCTCGGCCGCAACCGCCCATCCTGAAATGCCGACCGCCAGCGCGAGCACGCCAGCCTTCGTGACCGCCGGAAGCCCGTAGCGGAGATAAAGTCCTGGCAACCTCGCGACGACGAGCGCACCGAACAGAAAGTGGACGGTGACCGCTGCCGACACCAGCGGCAACGACCAGCCTCTGCTGTCACGAACCGCCTGAAGATAGATCGGCGGACCGTAGAACCCGAGGCCCCAGCCGAATACGGCCAGCACAAAAGCGGCGCCGACGATCCGCCATCCATAGAACTTTTCGGAGTACGTCAATGTCGCCATCGCCTGTTGGCCTTCTTGTTGCCGGCGTCGTCCGGCGACTGCGCGGAATCGCCGCTGCGCGCCGGGCGTGCGCCACCTGAGTACCGGGGAGGCGCGCAAGGATGCTACGGCGAGGACCGAAGCATCGCCGGCAAGCGACGCTTTATGATCCGGTTCCACGGGAGAAATCGGCGCAATGGCAAGTACGGCAGCGTTTGCGGAAGTCGCGGCGATGGCGGGGGATCCCGCGCGCGCCGCGATGCTTCACGCCCTGATGGACGGCCGCGCTCTGACGGCCTCCGAACTGGCGCGAATAGCAGGCGTCGCGCCGCAGACCGCAAGCGGGCATCTGGCGCGCATGACGGAGACCGGCCTGCTTGCTGTCGCAAAGCAGGGACGGCATCGCTATCACCGGTTAGCGTCGACAGGTGTGGCCTACATGATCGAGGGGATCATGCGGGTGGCGTCCGAGCTGCAGCCGCCGCGCAAGCACCTTTCGGTTGGCCCGCGCGATACGGCGCTCCGCGATGCCCGGACGTGCTACGACCACCTTGCCGGTCGTCTTGGCGTTTCCCTGTCCGACGCACTGACCGCGGCGGGATATGCCGAGCTCTCGGCGGAGTCAGGCGTTATCACCGCGCGCGGCCTGGCATTTCTCGATCGGGTCGGGATCGACGTTTCGGCCATGCGAGAGCGAAGCGGGATGAAGTCGGGACGCCTGCTGTGCCGTCCGTGTCTCGACTGGAGCGAGCGGCGCACGCATCTGGCGGGTGTCGTCGGCGCCGCACTTTGCGCCCATAGTTTTGCGGAGGGGTTTGTCCGCAGGATCGAGGGCACCCGCGCGGTGCAGATCACGCCGAAAGGGCAGAGGGCTTATCGGGAGAAGTTCGGAGTCCGGTTTGAGTAGACCGCCTTCGATCGCATCGGCCGAAGGCGGCTTTGTTTGGTGCGCGCGACAGCGTTCAGATAAATTGAAACTGAGACCGTTCACGCTTGGCAAGCTTCGGAATTGCCTCGCCGAGGATGAATTTCTTGAAATGCTCGGTCTGCTGGTGTGCGGCGAACGCCGTTTCCGCCGCGAATACTTCGTAGAAGAAGAACTCCTGCGGTTTCGTTACGCTTTGATGGATCTGAAATTCCTTCACACCCTCTTCCTTCCGCGCCTCGGGAAGGAATTGCCGCAACAAACCTGCAACGTAATCCTCTTCGCCCGGTTTGGTTTCCCAAAATGCGGTAATGACGAAACCCTGGTTGGAACTAGTCGAATTCATCGTCTCTCTCCGTCGAAGCTGACATCACATTCGTCTCACTTGTCGCCTCGCTTATCGTCTCACTTGGCGATCGGGGAGAGCATGACACGCCTCCTGGTCTGGATGCTCCGGTGCGCACCGAACCAACAGGGCCTTCCATCGGTCGCGGAAGCGATCTGGCGCTCGCGAGGCGTTTCGGCCGGAAAAATCCAAAAAGTGGCATCTTTGACGATGTCTGTGGTGCTGGGGGGCGTTCAGGCGGGCCCCCGGGGCGGACGTTTGCGCCCTTGCGCCGCAGCGCCAAGCCGCCTAATTGGGCGCAATCGCTCACGTGAGCCGTCCGCTGTAGGTCTTGAGCCCTTGGAATCCCAGCCAGAATTGCCACAGGACGTCCCGCGCGAACCGATCCTGACGCTGCCTGGCGCCCTGACCGCCTATGTCTTGCTGCTTGCGGTCATTCACTTGCGCGTGCTGCTGCCGCCAGAGACCGAGTACTGGACCATCGAAGTGTTCGGCTTCATCCCGAAGCGCTACGATTCGACGCTGCTCGCGATCGCGTTTCCCGGCGGCACCGGCGCCAAGGTCTGGACCTTTGTGACCTATTCGCTGCTGCACGCCAATCTCAGCCATATCGGATTCAACGTGCTGTGGCTGCTGCCGTTCGGCAGCGCGCTGGCGCGCCGTTTTGGGACGATCAGGTTCTTCACCTTCATGGCGGTGACGGCCGTGGCCGGCGCGCTGGCGCATCTCATCACCCACGAGCACGCGGTGGCGCCGATGATCGGTGCTTCGGCGTCGGTGTCCGGCACGATGGCGGCCGCGATCCGCTTTGCTTTCGTGAAGGGCAGCTTCCTTTCATTCAGCCGCGGCGACGCTGACGCGGCCGCACGCGTGCCGGCGCTGTCGCTGATGCGGGCGCTGCGCAACACGCGCGTGCTGGCTTTTCTTGGCGTATGGTTCGGCGTCAACATCATCTTCGGCGTCGGATCGATCGCGATTGGCGCGGACGGCGCCAGCGTCGCCTGGCAGGCGCATATCGGTGGGTTCTTCGCGGGCCTGGTGTTGTTTTCGCTGTTCGATCCGGTCCCGCGCGTCGCGCCCGATGCTGCAGATGCGTCGTCCTCCGATGCATCGGAGCGCGGCTGATCGTCGCTTGCGGCGCAAGCCGATTTCATCCATCATGCCAGAGTTAAGGCTTAAGCCCGTGAGCGTGCTTTAAATATCGGTGCTTGCCAAAATGCGCCCTGAACGAAATCGGCGCTAAACTGTTGATTGCAAACTCTAGGAAACAAGACCGCGCTCGCTCTCAAGGGCGCGATCGGCTTCAGGGAGACGACCATGACGGTACGTACAATTCTCGATACCAAAGGCCATCAGATCGAGAGCGTCGAGCCGGAGGCGAAGCTCGCGACTGCGATCAAGATTCTGTCGGAACGGAAGATCGGCGCCGTACTGGTGATGAGCAACGGCCACATCGAAGGCATCCTGTCGGAGCGCGATATCGTGCGCGTGCTTGGCGAACGGGGTGCTGCGGTGCTGGAGGAACCGGTCAGCGCTGTCATGACGCGCAAGGTCGTCAGTTGCAGGCAGGCCGACACCGTCAGCGCGATCATGGAAATGATGACCTTGGGAAAATTCAGGCATCTGCCGGTGGTCGAGGAAGGCAAGGTGGTCGGCCTGATTTCGATCGGTGACATTGTCAAATGGCGCGTCATGGAGTTCGAGGCCGAACAGGAAGCGTTGCGCGATTATATCAAGACCGCCTGAGCGCCGTCGGCCGCTCAGTCCTTCTTTTCAACCGGAGCGCTGGGCTGGCTGGCCGCAGCCGGTGCCAGAATGTGGATCGCTTCCTGGATGGAATCGATGGCGCGCTCGGCAGCGCGCGCGCCATGCGCGATCAGATCGCTGGCGCGGTGGAAATCGAACCAGCCGATTTGACCGACACGGGGCGAGATCAACAGGTCGGGCGGGTCGCCGGCAAGGCGCGCACGGGTGATGCGGTCCTGCATGATGTTGAAGGCATCGACCATGACGGTGGAGATGCCCGGCCGTCC
>DATHHQ010000258.1:0-7127 GCA_035490095.1 Bradyrhizobium sp. | reverse complement strand
TTCCGCCGATACATCGGCATGCCGCAACCAGGCGGCCGTGCCTTGCGCCAGTTTTGCGCCGCGCATGCAGACGACGATGGCGGAGCCGCCGGAATATTCGCTGCTCCAGTCGGCGGCGTCTTGATGGCTGTGCCTGACCGCACCGGGAATCAGCCGCGGGTCCGCGGCAAAATCCTCGTCGGTTCGGACGTCGATCAAGACAGGCGTCTTCGGCGTGCCGATCAGACGGGCAAGTTTATCTTGGGATATGGATGTGTAGGATGACATGGTTGCGCCCTCGTAAAACAAAACGGGACGCGATACTTGGGCTTGTCGCCTCGTGGGGAGATCGCAGAATCCCCAGACCGCCATTACAGCGAAACCCGTGCGCGCTGTCAATGCGCCTCGTCGGCTTCGCCGCCGCAACCAGGTAGAACTTACCTCCGCGCGTCATATATTCGGGTTAAGGATTTGCAAACAATGCCTTCCCGGGAACCAGCCGATGCATTCACACTCTCTCGACCCATGGACCCACGATCACGTGTTTCTCGGTCCGAAGCACGATCGTAACGAGCGCCGTACCTGGTTCGTGGTTGCGCTGACCGCCGTCATGATGGTGGGCGAGATTGCGGCGGGATCGTTGTTCGGATCGATGGCGCTGCTGGCCGATGGCTGGCACATGGCAACCCACGCATGCGCGCTGGGGATCTCCGCCGCCGCCTATCTGTTTGCGCGCCAGCACGCGCGCAGTTCACGTTTCGCGTTCGGCACCGGCAAGTTCGGCGACCTTGCCGCCTTTTCCAGCGCGATTATCCTCAGTCTGATCGCGGTTCAGATTTTCTATGAAAGCGTCATCCGGCTGGTTCATCCGGTTGCGATTACGTATGGCGAGGCGATAGCGGTCGCGGCGCTGGGCCTCGGCGTCAACCTCGTCAGCGCGTGGCTGCTGCGCGATAGCCACGATCACGATCATCATGGCCACGGTCATGCGCATGGCAGTTCCCAAGGCAGTTCTCACGGCAGTTCTCATGGCAGTTCCCTTGGCCATCGTCACCATGACAACAACCTTCGCGCCGCCTACATCCACGTGCTTGCCGACGCCGCGACGTCGGTTCTCGCGATCGCGGCACTGGTGATCGCGATGTATTCGCAATGGGTCTGGGCCGATCCGGCGGTCGGGATCATCGGCAGCCTCGTCATCGCCAGTTGGGCGTTCGGGCTGATCCGCGATTCCGGCGCCGTGCTGCTTGATGTCAGCGTCGACAAAAACCTCGAAGCCGTGATCCGCGACCGGCTGGAGACCAGGGGTGACCGGGTCACCGACCTGCATCTGTGGCAGGTCGGTCCAGGCCATCGCGCGGCGGTGATCTCGGTCCTGTCCGACGACCCGCTGCCTTCGGCGATCTACAAGCGCCGCCTGGGCGGCTTGCGAGGTCTCAGCCATGTGACGATCGAGGTCGAGCGCTGTCCGCATCCGCCGCTGCATTGAGCTTCTTGTCCCGCGACCGGTCGCGCGATGGCGGCGCTCCGCGGCGGAAGCTTCGCGCAATCGTCATTTGGATGGAACATCCGCGATGGACTAACATCCGCGCCAACGGCTGAACATCCGGGTTTGCCGACCATGGGAGAGATGACGTGAACCGAGTATGGGGAGTGTTAGCGGTCGTTTTGGCCGTTGGGTTTTCCGCCGATGGCGCTCATGCGCAAACGGGCAAGACCGGCGTCGAAAAACTTTACGTTCTCAATTGCGGTGAAGGCGTCGCCGGCGATATTTCGCGGTGGTCTCCGGGTGTCAACGAAGGCAAATCCATGGACTTCGTCGACAACTGCTATCTGATCAAACACGCACAAGGCTGGTTCCTGTGGGACACCGGGATATCGGATGCGGTCGCGGCCATGCCGAATGGCCTTGCGCCATCGGATCCGAAGGCCGTGTTCTGGCGCCGACCGAAGACGTTGGCGGCTCAACTCGATCAACTTGGCGTCACGCCCGCTGACATCAAGGCCATGGCGGTCTCGCACACCCATCCCGACCATATCGGGAATGTCGAGATGTTTCCCACCACGATGCTCTACGTACAGAAGGCCGAATACGAATGGCCCGGCGCCAATAACGAGCCTCGGTTCAAGCCGGGGCATCCCGTCACAAAACTGGAAGGGGACCGTGACGTATTCGGTGACGGCAGCGTGACCATTCTCTCGACCCCGGGGCATACGCCGGGTCATCAATCATTATTGGTGAAGCTGGCTCATACCGGCGCGGTCGTTCTTTCCGGCGATGCTGTCCATTTCAAGAGCAATTGGGACAATCGTGGGGTTCCTGCCAACAACTTCAGCAAGGAGCAGACGCTCGCCTCCATGCAAAAGATATCGGATACGCTTGCAAAGGAAAAAGCGCAGCTCTGGATCAATCACGACAAGGCGCAGCGCGACGGCCTCAAGATGTCGCCTGAGTTCTACGACTGAGGAGCGCCAATCGCTCTGGCTTGTGGCGGCATGGATTGGCTCTCAGCGCTCCATCCGCGCATGACGCCGGCGGTCTCATCATCCATCGGAAAAAAGCATTCGACGCGCAACTCTTGCAGCGTGATGTCCTGCGGAGTTCCGAGCGTTGCGATGGTCGTGAACAATCGCAAGTTCGCGTTGCCCTTGCGGAAATGCATGGGAAGCACCGGCGTCATCGCCAGTTCGGCCGGCGCGGCGTTGATGGCCGTCCGCACCCCGTCATAGCCGAGCAGTCGTTCGTGAAGTGCCGCCGTCTCGGGCGTGCCGTCAGCGGCGGCGTCAGCTTCCACGCTGCGGACGAAGTAGCGGACCACGTCCGCCCAGTTCACGAGATGCGGCCGCAGCACGTCAGGTGAAACCAGCGCATCGGCCAGATTGACCGCCGTTCCCGGCGCCAATGGTCCGACCAGGAATTCGATCAGGCGAACCGCGCCCGAATTGCTGCGCAGCAAATTCCAGTGCCGGTCGACCGCGACTGCGGGAAACGGCTCCTGTTGGGCCAGCATGTAATCGAGCGCGCTGCTGACTTCACGAAGTTCGGGCGCGGCAAGGTCGGTCTGCCGCCAAACCGGAGCAAAGCCGGCGGATATCAGCAGCGCATTGTGCTGGCGCAGCGGCACGTCGAGGGCGGCCGCAAGCCGCATCACCATGTCACGGCTGGGCGACGCGCGGCCCAATTCCATGAAGCTCAGATGACGCTGCGAGATTTCCGTGGCGGCCGCAAGATCGAGCTGCGACAGGCCCCGGTGCCGGCGCCAGCGGCGGAGGCTGGCTGCAAAGCTTGCTTGCGGCGACATGAGTACCTGCCAGGTAGTTGCGGAGACGATGGCGTGCGGCGAGACTGCCACAGGCCGGCGCGGCGAGACACAGGAGAGTGCGGGGGTGGGTGAATGGATCGGGGTGACGATCGCATTGGCTTCGAGTTGCCTCGGTGGCACCGCGGCTGCCATTACCCGCTATCTGGTTGGCAATGCCGATCCGATCACGCTTGCCATCCTGCGCTGGGGCATCGGCTTCGCATGCCTGCTGCCAACGGCGCTTTTGCTCAAGGTGCGATGGCCGCCGCGTCGCGACTGGCCGGCGGTGGTCCTGCTGGGGATGTGTTTCTTCGGACTGTTTTTCGTCCTCTATAACATCGCGATCGGCTTTACGACCGCGGCCCGCGCCAGTCTCGCGCTGGCGACGCTACCGCTCCACACCATGGTGATCGCGGCGCTGCTCGGTATCGAGCCGCTGACGTTGCGGAAATCGGCCGGCGTCTGCATCGCCGTGCTCGGCGTCGTGGCGGCGCTGGCCTATGGCCTTTCGGCGGCTCCGTCCGGCGCGTGGCGCGGCGAACTCATCATGACCGGCGCGGTGCTGTGCATGGCCTTCTATAACGTCTGGTCGCGCCCCTTCATCCAGCGATCGAGCGCGCTCGGTTTCCTGACCGTCGGCATGGGAGCGGGAGCCGCGGCGCTGATCGTGGTGGGATCGCTGACGGGCAGCGTCGCGGTGTTACGCGGCTTCGGTGGCCCGCAATGGATTGCCGGCATCTATCTCGGAGTAGCCGGCGGCGCGCTCGCGTTCATATTATGGGTGCTGGCGCTTGAGCGCGCGACGCCAACCCGCGTGGCCAACACCATGACCGTCAACCCGATCGCGGCGGGATTGCTCGCTACCCAGCTGGTTGGTGAGCCGATCACGCTCAATCTTGTCTTTGGGCTCGGCGCCGTGTTCGCCGGAATCTGGATCGCTACGACAGAGATCGGAAAACCGTAACGCACGGATCCTGCCGGCGGTCTTCAGGGTGATAAAATCCGTCAAGCTCTTCACGGGTCGGGCAGGAAAGTCGTCGCCGTTCATCGCGACCATTCGGCCATTGAGCCAGTATGACTTCCGGAGAGTCCGCGGTTTCGAATTGTTCGGATTGAAAGGCGGTTTGCTGGTCGGCCTGGACCTGGTATTTCGCGGCCTGTGCGAGCCAGTACCATTTGCGCTCGGGTTCATCGAGCGCATGCTGACGGCACTCGGCTTCCAGTTCGCGTAAGCGGGCAGCTTCTTTCATCACGAGTACCACAGCATCAAAGTTAAGACATACTTGCCTGGAGCCAACGGAAAACTGGTTTCCAATTATCTTATCCCGATGAAAAAAAGTGTGCGCGGCGGCAAGGCAATTTAATGAAAGTTGGAACAGATCACTGCGGAAACACTGGATTTCCGTAAGGGTAATAGTTTTTCAGCTCGACGTTCTCATAGGGGAGCTTGTCCAAATGAACCGTTCCGAGAAATGGCTCGGTCGGCTCAACCAGCAGGATCGTCTTCGCAAAACCGTTGTCGTGGAAGCCGCGCCTGAAATGAACCCGCGACTTGATCGCCATGATCTCGAACGCGCCGATGTTCAGACCCAGGGCCTCGAGGGAAAACGGTTCCATGATCTGCACCAGATACGTGCTCAGAACGAGGACATTGCCGCGGCCGAATTCGATGCTGACCCAGAACTGGCCGTGGCCTTCACCTGCGTGCAGGATCGTGCCCTGGATGCGCACCGGATCGCCCGCGGATTCGTCGGCTAGCCCGCCGATCTCCATGTCAAACAGGTCTCCGGCCTTTGCGCCCTGATCCCTGAGTTTGGCGGTGGCTGCGGCGTCGGTGACGGTCGCGATCAAGGTGTTGGATAAATCCTGCGCGATGATCTCCTTGAGGAGCCAGGTCGCACAGCCGGAGCGGTCGCTGTGATCGGCCAGCACGACCGGCGTTTCTCGGCTTTGCACGGCTTGTTTCGCCAAAGCGACACCTTCCGGAATGCTGTGGATTTTGGTCGAGGTCAGCAGGGCCTTGCGTTGACGCCACGTCGTCTCGGCCATGTCGCGGCAGACGTTCGCGGCAAGTTCGGGATTTCCGTTCGTCAGCACTTGGATGGTCATACCCACATCAGGCACGTCGGCAAACGGAAAGCCGAAAAACACATTGATGTAGACGTCCGGTTCGCGGGCTTCCCAGACCAGCGCCCGTTGCACCAGGTCCATCCATGGCGATGCGCCCGTCCACTGCAGCACTGTAGGTGAGATGATCGGAATCTTGGTGGTTACGTGTGTAGGCTTGTAGTCGCCCCTGATCGCCCGTACCAGGGTTCGCGCCGCACGCTCTCCCTGGAGGTAGCCGTCGTAGTGCGGAAAATACTTCACCGCGAACGCCATGTCGGCGTATTTGAGGAACTCATCATCCTCGTTGCCGTGGAGATCGAAGGTCGCGGCGATGAACGCTTTGGGCCCGACCGCTTCGCGTACCCGTCGCGCCAGTTCGGCCTCGGGGCGCGGAACGCCGCGTACGGCCATGGCTCCGTGCAGGCAGAGATAGATGCCATCGAACGGCTTTTCGGCCTTGATCTCGGCGATCATCCTGCCGACGAAGGTTTCATAAGCGTCTTGAGTGACCCATCCGGATCCCATGTAGGTTTTTGGCCATAACGGCGACTCGATGCCAACCAATTCGACGCCGGCGAATTCCCGCGCCATCTTCACAAAGCCGCCCATGTACGACTTGGGATCGAATTTCAGCAAAGCTTCGCCTTTGGCCGGCGAGCCGGGATAGACGAAGTCTTCGAGCGTTGTATCGTTTTTGAGAAACGTGACCGTCTCGTGAGAAAAATGCAGCACGCCGATACGCATGGAAGTATGATTCATGACCGCTTGTTCTCCACGTTGACCGTGCCGCACCTTCTTTCGGTGAACTTCCTTTGGCGCATTTTTCTGGCTGGGCGGGCAGCCCGATCAGTTGCGCGGGGCGGAGACGGGTGGGGGGCCCAGCCCGATCGGCTTCTTCGGCTTCAGCGTTCCGACGTAAAACGACAATCCGGCCACCAGGAAAAGACAGACGAGGTACATCGCATAGGATTGCGGCGGCGTGATCGACCACCGCACAAATTTCCGTATCGCCGCTGCCGGGCCGGTTTCCTTTTCCATGCCGGGGGTTGTGCTTGAAACGACGCTGATTTGGAAGGGCAAATGTATCAGGCGGCGCGCGCGCTCACGGCGCCACCGGCTGCTTGCGTAGCAGCGACAGCGCCAGCAGGGCCGAGAGGCTGAGGGCGGAGGAGACGATCAGGATGCGGCTTCCCATCGTGTCGATCAACAGACCGAACGCCAACGGCGCCGCGGCCTGCGCCATCCGCGCCGGCGCGCCGATGATGCCCAGGCGATAGCCATAATTTTGCGGGCCGAAGATCGCCAGCGGCAGCGTGCCGCGCGCAATGGTCAGGATGCCGTTGCCGGTGCCATGAAAGATCGCGAACGCGCTTGCCGCCGCTCCGCCCACGAGCATGACGATGGCGGCGCCGATCGGATGCGTCAGGCACGCCAGCCGGGTCGACAGCAGCGGGTGGTAGCGGCTGAGAAAACTCGCCTCGACGATGCGGGCAAACACCTGTGCCGGGCCAATCAGCGCGCCGGCCGACACCGCCTGCAGGGTGGTTGCTCCCGCCGCCTCGAGAATCCGGGGCAGATGCGCCGCCATCGCTCCTGTCACGCTCCAGGCCGCGGCAAACGCGAACGCCAGCAGGATCGTGGTCCGATCGATCGGGATGTGAGGTTTGATGGATGCCGCGACAGCCGCCTTGGCGCCCTTCACCGCGGGCAGCATGAAAAAATTCAAGGGCAGGCCGA
>DATHHQ010000257.1:0-8452 GCA_035490095.1 Bradyrhizobium sp. | reverse complement strand
TGGTCTCTATGTCGACCTGATGCGGTCGCTGCCGCTGGTGCTGGTGATCTTCTGGTTCTATTTCCTGGTGCCCTATATCGGGCAGTGGCTGACGGGATCGTCGCGGCCGATTCGCGTCGGCGCGTTCACCTCATCTCTCGTCACCTTCATCATGTTCGAGGCGGCGTATTTTTCCGAGATCATGCGCGCGGGCATCCAGTCGATTTCTAAAGGACAGCCCGCCGCGGCGCAGGCGCTCGGACTGACCTACAGCCAGACCATGCGCTATATCGTGCTGCCGCAGGCGTTCCGGAACATGCTCCCGGTGCTGCTGACGCAGACCATCGTGCTGTTCCAGGACACCTCATTGGTCTATGTACTGTCGATCCCGGATTTCCTGGGCGCGGCCAGCAAGGTCGCGCAGCGCGACGGCCGGCTGGTCGAGATGTATCTGTTCGCGGCCGTGGTTTATTTCTCGATTTCATTCGCGGCCTCCCTCGGCATCCGTCGCCTTCAGGCGCGCATCAGCTTCGTCCATTAGCGAGACCTTCATGATCGAGATCCGCCACGTCGACAAATGGTACGGGCCGGCGTTCCAGGCGCTAAAGGATTGCACCACCAGCGTCGCCAAGGGCGAGGTGGTGGTGGTGTGCGGCCCGTCGGGATCGGGAAAATCGACCCTGATCAAATGCGTCAACGCGCTGGAGCCGTTCCAGAGCGGGGAAATCATCCTCGACGGCATCAAGGTCAACGATCCGAAGACCGACCTGCCGAAACTGCGCGCCCGCGTCGGCATGGTGTTCCAGCATTTCGAGCTATTTCCGCATCTGAAGATCATCGAGAATCTGTGTCTGGCGCAGGAGAAGGTCCTGGGGCGGTCCCACGACGAGGCGATGGCAAAAGGCTCAAAACTGCTCGACCGGGTTGGGCTCAAGGACCATGCGCGCAAATATCCCGCCGAATTGTCCGGCGGCCAGCAGCAGCGCGTCGCCATCGCGCGGGCGCTGGCGATGGACCCGATCGCCATGCTGTTCGACGAGCCGACCTCGGCGCTGGATCCTGAAATGATCAGCGAGGTGCTTGACGTCATGGTCGACCTCGCCCGCGAGGGCATGACCATGATGGTCGTCACCCATGAAATGGGTTTTGCCAGCAAAGTCGCGCACCGGGTCATCTTCATGGACCAGGGCGAAATCGTCGAGGACGCGCTGAAGACCGATTTCTTCGGCAGTCCCCGCAGCGACCGCGCGCAAAAATTCCTGTCGAAGATCTTGTCGCATTGAGGCCCGACGTCATTCCGGGATGCGCCTCTTGGCGCAGGCCCGGAATCCATACTCCCGATGGTGGTTATGGATTCCGGGCCTGCGCCAAGAGGCGCATCCCGGAATGACGGTACGAGGGTTTATCGCCACTAAGAATTCGCGTAAGAGATTTTCATATACTATACAGCGCAACTGCTTCGCGCGGACAGGAGAACTCGCTTGGACAAGATCGCCTACGTCAACGGTTCGTTCGTGCCAATGGCTGACGCCAAGGTCTCGGTGCTCGACCGCGGCTTCCTGTTCGCCGACGGCATCTACGAAGTCGCGGCCGTGCTGGACGGCAAGCTGATCGACAATGCCTCGCATCTGGCGCGGCTGCAGCGCTCGGTCGGCGAGATCGCGCTGGCCTTGCCGGAAACGCTCGAGCGCATTCAGGAGATCCAGCGAGAGCTGATCGCGCGCAACAATCTCGTCAACGGCATGGTTTATCTCGAGGTGACGCGCGGCGCCGCGCCGGAACGCGATTTCGCGTTTCCGAAGGACGTCAAGCCGACATTGGTGATGTTCACTTCCGTGAAGGACATCGTCAACGCGCCGTCGGCCAAATCAGGTATTGCCGTGATCACCGTGCCTGATATCCGCTGGGAGCGGCGCGACATCAAGAGCGTGGCGCTGCTGGCGCAGGTACTTGCAAAACAGGCGGCGGCGGAAGTCGGCGCCGGCGAGGCCTGGATGATCGAGGACGGCAAGGTGACTGAGGGCGGGTCGTCATCGGCTTTCATCCTGACCCAGGACGATGTGCTGGTGACGCGGCAGAATTCATCCGCGATTCTGCCGGGCTGCACCCGCAAGGCGGTGGTCGCGCTCGCCGAGGAGCGTCAGCTTCGCGTCGAGGAGCGGGCGTTTTCGGTCGAGGAAGCGCTGGCGGCAAAGGAAGCCTTCATCACCAGCGCGACCGTGTTCGTTCAGGCGGTGGTGTCGATCGACGGCAAGACGGTCGCCAACGGCAAGCCTGGCCCGATGACGAACCGCTTGCGCGAAATCTACGTGGATTTCGCCCGCGCTACCGCGGTGTGAATTGCACGCTGCTGCGCCGCGGTTACGCCACCGCGGCCTTGGCCCGCACCGGAGGAACGAAGCGGAAGCTGATCGCAATCCGGTTCCAGGCGTTGATGGTCGCAATCAGCATGGTCAGATTGACGGTCTCGGCTTCCGAAAACTGCGAGCGAACTGCTTCGTAGACGTCATCGGGCGCGCGGGTTTCCGAGACCAGCGTCACCGCCTCGGTCCACGCCAGTGCGGCGCGTTCGCGGTCGGTGTAAACAGGCGATTCCCGCCATGCATTCAGCAGGTACAGGCGTTGTTCGGTTTCGCCGTGCTTGCGCGCGTCCTGGGTATGCATGTTGATGCAGAACGCGCAGCCGTTGATCTGCGACGCCCGGATCTTGACCAGTTCGATCAGCGATTGTTCGAGGCCGCTGCCTTGCACCTGCGCTTCAAGCGCGCTGAGCGCTTTGATGGTGTCGGGCGCGGCCTGATAGGGGGTTCAATCGGGGTTTCATGCGGTCCTCCTTCGATTCATCTTAGCGGACATGCCAATAGCCCGATATCATGACAAATGACGTGCTGTTGAACAAGGAGAGGGAATACCAGCGCCGTGCGTTTCGGAAATGCATGATCTGGATCAGATTGCAGCAATGCAATAAACTCGGTTCAATCAGTTCGCTTCGTCCGTCAGGTCAGGATCCGCCAGGTCAACACATGTCTCCGCGCGACTTCACGTCAAGCCGCCCCTTCGCCACACGGTTTGCGGCGATAGCTACTGCCGTCTGTGTTGCAGCCCCCTTATCGGCTGGCGCCGTCGAACTCGGGCCGCCGCCGGGGGCGGTGCTGTCGCGCGAAAAGCTTTCACCCATCGACGACTTCATCAATGGCGAAGTCGCCTCGGGCCACATTCCCGGCGCCATCGTTCTGATCCAGCGCCACGGTCAACCGGTCTATTTCAAATGCTTCGGCAAGCGTGACGTCGAGAAGGCGACGCCGATGACGGCGGATACCATCTTCCCGATCCACTCGGTTACCAAGACCATCACCAGCGTGGCGGCGATGTTGCTGGTCGATCAGGGAAAGATCGCGCTCGATGATCCCGTCAGCAAATACATTCCATCCTTCGCCGGCATGAAGGTTGGGGTCGAAAGAAAAGATGAATCCGGCCGGCCGGTGCTCGACCTGATACCGCTGCGCCGGCCGGTCAACATCGAGGATTTGCTGCTGCACACGTCCGGCATCACCTACGGCTTCTATGGCGAGGGACTGGTCAAGGCGGCCTATGACGGCATTTATCTCGGCGATTTCGACAATGCCGAATTTGTCGAGCGGCTGGCCAAGGTGCCGCTGGCCGAGCAGCCGCGCACGCTGTGGGATTACGGGCATTCGATCGACGTTCTCGGCCGCGTCATCGAGGTCGCGTCCGGCCAGTCGCTCTATCAATTCGAGAGGACGCAACTGCTCGATCCGCTCGGCATGACCACCACGAAATTCTTCCTGACCGATCCGGCTGAACGGGCGCGCTACGCCCAGCCGCTGGCAAAGGACCGGCATGTCGAGCGTAACTCGCTCGACGTCACCCGATGGGAATCCGGCGGCGGCGGGATGGTCTCGACGGCAGCTGATTTCGCACGCTATGGGCAGATGCTGCTGAATGGCGGAACGCTGGATGGCAAGACCTATCTCAGGCCAGCGACATACGCCGCGATGACAACGGATCACATCGGGCCGGGGTCAGGCGTCGCGCGCAACTTTTTCTATTATCCCGGTGACGGTTTCGGATTTGGCTATGGTTTCGGCATCCGTACCGATCCCGGCAATGCGGTGCCGCCGCCGCCGGGCTCGCTCGGGGAGATCAAATGGGACGGCGCCACCGGCGTGTACCTCGTGGTCGACCGCGCGCAGGACATGTTTTTCGTCGTGATGGAGAACTCTCCTTCCGGGCGCTTGCATGTTCAGGTAACGCTGAAGAAGATCATTTACGACGCGTTCGAGAAATGATCTGAAACGGCCGATAGGCCTTTGCTGGGAATGGAATTGATGCTGCGGAAAATGGACGGAAGCGATCAGGCCGTGATGGCGCCGGCACGCATCGCACGACTCGACCGCGCGCGGACGTTCATCATCCTGCTGGTGCTGCTTCACCACTCGGTGATCAATTACACCTATTTCGGCCACGGCGACCGGATGCGCTGGCTCGGCTTTGATCTGGTCGTGCTGTTCAACGACAGTTTCTTCATGGCCTTCATGTTTTTTATCTCCGGACTGTTCGTGCGCGACAGCCTGGCGCGAAAAGGAGCGGCGATCTTCCTGCGCGATCGAGCGTGGCGGCTCGGCGTGCCGTATCTGGTGTCGGTCCTTGTGCTGATGCCGATCGCGTATTATCCGACATTCCTGCGCTACCATCTGCCGGGAACGACGGATTTCAACTTCCTGCACTTCTGGTGGCACACGCTCACGATCGGGCCATGGCCTTCGGGTCCGGCGTGGTTTCTGTGGGTGCTGCTGGCGCTCGACGTCATGGCCGCCGCGGTCTGGCTGGTCGCGCCTCGGATGATCCAGACGCTCGGTCAACTCGCTTTTTCCACGCGCCATCGGCCGATGGTGGCCTTTGTCGTATTTCTGATCGTCTCGACCGCAGCCTATATGCCGATGCATCTGGGGTTCGGTGACACGGACTGGCTGGAATTGGGCCGGTTTCCGCTTCCGATCCAGACCAGCCGTATCCTGCTGTACGCCACCTACTTTCTTGCCGGCGTCGGTGTCGGCGCCATAAGCCTCAGAGGTGGCCTGCTTGCGGAAAACGGCGAACTTGCCAGGCGCTGGCCGGTCTGGTTCGCCTTTGCGCTTGTGTTCTACGCCGCGATCCTGGTCCTGGTGTACGCCCACCACAACTGGGTGGCGGACTTCGATTCGCCGCCATTGCTGTGGAACGTCGCCTACGGCCTAGCATTTGCGACCTTTAGCGCCGCAATGGCGTTCACGGTGCCCGCGATATTTCTCCGCTTCGCCGACTCCGGCTGGCGCCTGCTCGATGCGCTGCAGCCCTCGGCCTACGGGGTCTATCTCCTGCACTACATCTTCATCATCTGGCTGCAATACGCCGTCTACGACTATTCGCTGTCGGCCGGCGTCAAGTTCGCGATCGTGTTCGCGGGCACCCTTGCGATGAGCTGGGCGCTCACCGTGATGCTGCGAAGAATTCCTGTCGTGGCACGGATGATCTGAGATCCCCCGCAAGCGGGAGAGGGAGCCGACCGCCGCGGTCGCTACGGCTTCAGGATCAGCTTCTGCACGCGCCAGTTCAGCAACTCGGCGGCGTAGATCACGTTCTCCGAGGGACAGGCCATCGCATGGATCCAGCCGAACTGCTTTAACTGCTTGCCGGATTGGCCGAGCATGCCGAGCACCTTGCCCTCGAGGCTGAGCTTGTAGATGCGGCCGGGCCATGCGTCCGAGCTATAGAGCACCTGATTGGGTGGCGGCGTGATGCACAGCGACCATGGCGAGCCCGGCGCAAAGGTCCCGCCTGATATCATCGCCTCGTCGGGAATCCTGCCGATCGCGGGCTTGGCGTCCGGCGGTACCGGCACCTCGATCCTGAACTGGCGCAGGAATTTTCCGTCGCCGTCGAATACCTGAATTCGCCGGTTGCCGCGATCGGCGACATAGACATTGCCCTTGGCGTCGGTCGCGATGGAATGCGGAGTATTGAACTGGCCGGGCTCCTTGCCGCGGTCGCCCCATGACTTCAGCCAATTGCCGTTCTTGTCGACCTTGGCGACGCGCGAGTTGATATAGCCGTCGCTGATAAAGGTGTTGCCGGCTTTGTCCCATGCCACGTCGGTGACCTGACGAAACCGGCCATCCTCGGCAGGTAGCGGCGGCTTCGGATGCTTGACCGGGCCGGTCTCTTCGTCGGATGCCTCCTGCTTGCGGCCGAACACCATGACGACGCGGCCCTCGGGATCGAACTTGATCACCATGTCGGAGCCCTTGTCGGTCACCCAGATGTTGTCGGCGGGATCGACCTTCACGGTGTGGCCGAATGACCAGGCATAGAGGTTCTTGCCGATTTCGCGGACGAATGCGCCCTTTGCATCGAATTCCAATAGCTGGGTCGCCGCCGCGGCGTAGGCGGGTCCGGTGGTGTTACCGCGCGACAATACGAGAACATGTCCCTTGGAATTAACCGATACGCCCGACACTTCGCCGAAATAAAGGTTGGGCGGCAGCCGAAGCGGATTGGGGATCGAGTCGAATCCGATTGTCGGCACAGCCTGCTGCGCGAAGGCCGGTGGCCCGATCAACAGCAACAGTCCGATCAGCCAGTGCTTCATGATGTCCTCCCCGAAAACGCTCGTTTGCTTTTTATTTGGAATGGATGCTAGTCGATCGTTGTTGCCGGCGTCCATCGCCAGGCGCGCATCCCGCGTCATATCCGCTAGCCGCTCCGCGCATGGCGCTGCGCCGGCAGGCATGATCTGGTGCATTCCCGGAACTCCAGTCGCGAGTTGTCCCCATGCTTCCTGAACGCAGCACCAAAACGGCGCCTTTCCTGTTCGCACTTGCCGTATTGTTGCTAACGGCATTTTCGCCGGACGATGCCTCGGCGTTGTATCCGGACAGGATTGTCAGGATTGTCGTGCCGTTTGCGCCGGGCGGCGGCACCGACGTGATCGCGCGCACGCTGGCGCAGGAAATGGCGAAGGATCTCGGCGCCACGGTCATTATCGAGAACAAACCGGGCGCGGGGACCATCATCGGGACCCAGGCCGTCGCAACCAGCGAACCGGATGGTTACACGCTGCTGATGGGGACGTTCGCCAACGCGGTCAATCCAAGCCTGAATGCCAAGCTGCCCTACGACCCGCACAGGGATTTCGCGCCCGTCGCGCTGATTGCGCGCTCCTTCAATATCGTCGTGGTCAATCCTAAATCGCCTTTTCAATCGATCGCAGACCTGATCGCGGCGGCGAAAGCCGATCCCGACAAATTGTCCTATGGAACGTTCGGCGCCGGCACCTCGGCGCATCTCGCGGGCGAACTGTTCAAGGACATGGCAAAGGTCAATCTGACCATGGTGCCCTACAAGGGCGCCGCCCCTGGGATCACCGACCTGATCGGCGGTCAGATCCAGGTGATGTTTACGACGGTCGCCAGCGCCGCTTCGCTGATCGCGGGCGGCCAGTTGCGCGCGCTCGCCGTGACTTCGGCCGAGCGCTCGCCGGCATTTCCGCAATTGCCGACCGTCGCCGAGGCCGGCGTTGCCGGCTACGCCGCGGAGAGCTGGTATGGCCTGTTCGCGCCGGCCAAGACGCCAGCCGATGTCATCGACCGCCTCAACAAATCCGCGGCATTGGCCGTTCAATCCGAAGCATTCAAAAGGCTGGAGGTGAATGAGGGCCTCGTGATGGTCGCGCGTCCCCCGCAAGAGCTTGATCGGTATGTGCGCGGCGAGGAAGAGCGCTGGCGCAAGGTGATCCAGGACGCGGGGATCAAAATCGAATAGCCACGCCTCCGGTTGCGGCGCGGTACAACCTGCGGGGTTCTTTATCTTTTTTCCCACCGGAATAATTGCGGGTTTAGGGTGTTGCAGGAAGAACGTTGCCAAGAATCGGGGAGACCACAATGTCCGGCATGGTACAGCGCGCCCTTGCTACCGTCAGCTTCGCTTTGATCTGCATTGCCACGCCAGCGTCGGCGGCGGACGACACCGTCCGCATCCGCGGCACCATCGAAAGTGTCGAAGGTCCGGTTTACTTGGTCAAGAATCGTGACGGCGCCGAACTGAAGCTGACCGTTACCGACAATCCGCTATTTGTCGCGATCTCGCCCTCGACCATGGCCGACATCAAGCCGGGGATGTTCGTCGGCTCCGCCGGAATGATGCAGGCCGACGGCACCCAGAAGGCGATCGAGGTGCATATCTTCCCGGAATCGATGCGCGGCACCGGCGAGGGCCATTACGACTGGGATCTCAAGCCGCAGAGCAAGATGACCAATGCGAATGTCGAGCAGACCGTTGCCGGGGTCGACGGACAGATCTTGTCGGTCAAGTACAAGGACGGCGAGAAGAAACTGCTGGTGACCCCCGAGACCGTTGTTGTGACCTATGTCCCCGGCAACAAGGACGACCTGAAGCCCGGGACCAAGATTTTCGT
>DATHHQ010000256.1:0-6210 GCA_035490095.1 Bradyrhizobium sp. | reverse complement strand
ATGTCGACGAAGGCGCCGAACGCCGCGACATTGGTCACCGCGCCTTCCAGCACCATGCCGGGCTTGAGGTCGTTGAGGGTTTCGACGCCGTCCATGAACACCGCCGCCTTGAAAGCCGGGCGCGGATCGCGGCCGGGCTTTTCCAGTTCGCGCAGAATATCGGTCACCGTCGGCAGTCCGAAGGTGTCGTCAACGAACGTCTGCGGCTTCAATTGGCGCACGATCTCGGCATTGCCGATCAGCGCCTTGATGTCGCTCTTGGTGACGCTGAGAATCCGCCGGACCACCGGATAGGCTTCCGGATGCACCCCCGACGCGTCGAGCGGATCCTCACCATCCTGGATGCGCAGGAAGCCCGCGCATTGCTCGAACGCTTTCGGTCCCAGCCGCGGCACCTCTCTCAGCGCCTTGCGTGATTTGAACGGACCCTTGGCGTCGCGATGTTGCACGATGCTTTGCGCGAGGCCCGCGCCGATGCCCGACACCCGCGCCAGCAGCGGCGCCGAGGCGGTGTTGGCGTCGACGCCGACGGCGTTGACGCAGTCTTCGACCACGGCATCGAGCGAGCGCGCCAGCCTGCTTTCGCCAAGGTCATGTTGATATTGCCCGACGCCGATCGCCTTCGGATCGATCTTCACCAGTTCGGCCAGCGGATCCTGCAAACGCCGCGCGATCGACACCGCTCCGCGCAGGGTCACGTCGAGTTCCGGCAATTCCTCGGATGCAAAGGCCGAGGCCGAATAGACCGAAGCGCCGGCTTCCGACACCACGATCTTCGACATCTTCAGATCCGGCAGCAGCTTGACCAGTTCCACCGCCAGTTTGTCGGTCTCGCGCGATGCGGTGCCGTTACCGATCGCGATCAGATCGACGCGGTGCGCAACCGCCAATTTCCCCAGCGTCGCCAGCGCCTCGTCCCAGCGCTTTTGCGGTTCATGCGGATAGATCGCGGTGGTGGCCACCACCTTGCCGGTGGCATCGACGACGGCGACCTTGACACCGGAGCGGAAGCCGGGATCGAGGCCCATGGTCACGCGCGCGCCGGCCGGCGCCGCCAGCAACAGGTCGCGCAAATTCGATGCAAACACTCGCACGGCTTCGGTTTCGGCTGCGGTCCACAGCCGCATGCGCAGATCGATGTTGAGATGCACCTGAATTTTGGTACGCCACGCCCACCGCGCGGTCTCCACCAGCCAGCGGTCGCCGGGGCGACCCTGGTCGGAAATGCCAAAGCGCTGCATGATCTTCAGCTCGTAGGAAGAGGAGACGCCCGCAGCCGGCGCTTGCGCGTCGGGCTCAATCTGCAGCTCGAGGATCTCTTCCTTCTCGCCGCGGAACATCGCCAGAATGCGGTGCGACGGCAGCTTGTGCAGCGGCTCGCTGAAATCGAAATAGTCCTTGAACTTCTCGCCTTCGGTCTTCTTGCCCCTGCGCACGGTGGACGCCACCCGTCCGTTCGACCACACCTGCTCGCGCAACGTGCCGATCAGGTCGGCGTCTTCGGCGAAACGCTCCACCAGGATCGCGCGCGCCCCCTCCAGCGCCGCGGCTGCATCGGGCACCTGCTTGTCGGCATCGACGAAGCCAGCGGCCAGCGCCTGCGGATCGTTTTGCGGCTGCGTCAGCAACAGTTCGGACAACGGCTCGAGGCCGGCCTCCTTGGCAATCCCGGCCTTGGTGCGGCGCTTCGGCTTGAACGGCAGATAGATGTCTTCCAGGCGTCCTTTGCTGTCGGCGGCCAGGATGGCCGCTTCCAGCGCGGCATCGAGCTTGCCCTGTTCGCGGACCGAATTGAGGATCGCGGTGCGACGCTCTTCAAGTTCGCGCAGATAATTCAGGCGCTCTTCCAGCGTGCGCAATTGCGCGTCGTCGAGCGCGCCGGTGACTTCCTTGCGGTATCGCGCCACGAACGGAACCGTGGCGCCGCCGTCGAGCAGCGCGACCGTCGCCTCGACCTGTTGCTCGCGGACCCCAAGTTCTTCCGCGATCTGTCGATTGATGTTTACCACGCGAGATCTTTCTTAAAGCAGTCGCGGCGGATGATTTGTCTGCCGCGGAGAGGCCGCTTATGGACCATCATCGATTGATTCCTCAACCCACAGTATCAAACAAATTGTTCTGTGGATGGACGTCCTTGATTCGCCGCGCAATCCACTATGTTTGAAGCGCTTGCACGGCGCGACAAGATAACGGTGGATCGATGGCACTTTAATGTGTAGACGGACGCTCCTTCTGGAGTGCTCATGTCGATCTGCGGACTTGATTTCGGAACGTCGAACACGACGCTCGGCACCATCGAAGGCCAAGCGCCGGCCTTGGCGGCACTGGAAACCGGCCACACCACGATTCCCAGCGCGATCTTCTACGAAGTCGACGGCGCCGTTCTGATCGGCCGCAGGGCTGTCGAAGCCTATGTCGACGGCATGCCCGGCCGCCTGATGCGCAGCCTCAAGTCGGTGCTCGGCACCTCGCTGATCGACGAGACCACGAGGCTGGGCCGCGAGCGCACCAGTTTTCGCGATGTGATCGCCTATTATCTGGGCGCGGTGAAACGGCGCGCCGAACAGGCGACCGGCCGCGAACTGCGCGACGTGGTGCATGGCCGGCCGGTGCACTTCGTCGACAACGCCGATGACGCCGACCGCAAGGCGGAGCAAACGCTGCGGGAGATCGCGCGCGAGATCGGCTTCGATGACGTCACCTTCCAGTTCGAGCCGATCGCCGCCGCGCTGGACTATGAGCGCCAGATCTCGACCGAGGAAGTCGCATTGATCGCCGATATCGGCGGCGGCACGTCGGATTTTTCGATCGTCCGTATCGGACCGCAACGTCACGGCAAGGCCGATCGCGCCGCGGATATTCTCGCCAATGACGGCGTGCGTATCGGCGGCACCGATTTCGACCGCCAGCTCAGTCTCGGCGTCATCATGCCGCTGTTCGGCTTTGGCAGCGCCATGAAGCGCGCCGGGCTCGAAGTGCCGTCGCGTTATTTCCACGACCTCGCCACCTGGTCCAGCATCAACCGCATGTACGAAGCGCGCGTGATGGCGGATATCCGCCAGGTTCGGCGCGAGGCAAGTGAGCCTGCCCTGCTCGATCGGCTGGTGCGTGTGGTCGATGAACAGCGCGGCCACACGCTGGCGATGGAGGTCGAGGAAGCCAAGATTGCGCTGTCCGACACGCGGCAGGCCGACATCCCGCTGGAATGGGTCGCGCCCGGCCTAAACGCCGCCATCGGCCGCCCCGATCTCGTCAGCCATACAAGGCAACTGGCCGAGCGCATCGCTGCCCGCATCAAGATCTGCCTCGCGCAGGCGCGATTGTCCGCACCCGACATCGACGCCGTGTTCCTGACCGGCGGTTCGGTGCGGCTCGCCCATGTCCGCAAGGCGATCACCAAGGCGGTGCCGTCCGCCCGCATCGTCGAAGGCGACACCTTCGGCGCGGTCGGCAAGGGCCTCACCCTCGAGGCGCTGCGACGATATGGGCCGCGGGACTGAGAGCGGCACGAATTTTCGTTGGCGCACGCGCGGCGGCCAGGCCTTCTTCACCGAGGGCCGCGCAACATGGTTCAAGCTGCAGAGCATGTTCGGACTGGTTCGATTCTTCGGCGGCAGCGAACCGCCGGACTGGACGATTCAGTGGATGATGTCCGGCACGATCGTGATCGCGCTCGTGCTGGCCTGGCGCAGCAGGTTACCCTATGCGCTGAAAGCCGCGGCGCTGGCCACGGCGACACTCCTCGTCACACTCTACCTGTTCCCGTGTGACGAGATGGTGCTGGCGATCCCGGTCGCACTGCCTGTCCGGATCGGCTTGGCCGACGGTTTCTCGGAATACGAACTGCCGGCACTGGGATGTGTGGCGTTACTGCTGTTGAGTTTCCCCTGGGTCGGCGCGCCGGTCGGCCTTGGCGCAACGTTGATCGTTGCCATGCTGATCGTGCGGCGCGCTGGCGGGCCACGAACGACGATGATGAGCAATATGTCTACGCTATAGCACTCTAGGGTCAAAACTCATTAATATGATTGCTTTCACCAACCTCCAGCAGTTTTCTGAGACGATCGGAAACTGCGACAAGAGCGTGTGTCTGCATGCGAAAATTCAACAAGTCTGACTCCTGATTCCTGATTCGCGTGCCGTAGGATCACGGCAGAGATTGATCCATGTTTAACGCGGGCCGCGCGTCGGATGCGCGGCCGACCAGCCGTGCCGGCACGCCGACTGCAGTGTACCCCGACGGCACCGACGCAAGAACCAGCGAGCCGGCGCCGATCTTGGCAAAGTCGCCGATGTCAACGTTGCCTAACACTGTCGCCCCGGCTGATAGCAGCACGCCACGGCCGATCCGCGGCGCGCCAGCTTCGCCTTCTGGCGAGCTGCTGAGCGTGACCTCCTGCAGCATCGATACGTCTTCGCCGATGACCACGCCTTCACCGATGGTGATACCGGTGCCATGGTCGATAAATAGGGCACTTCCGATAGTCACGGACGGATGAATGCTGACATGCAACGCCTGAGTGATGCGGCCGTGTAGCTCGCGGGCGAATTCAGTTCGGCCGCTTTCCCAGAGCCGATGCGAGATGCGGTAAGCCTGCAGCGCGATGTAGCCCTTGAAATGCAGCAGCACGTGAAGAGGGCCGGGACACGCTGGATCACGGTCAAGTGGTGCCCTCAGATCGAGGGTCGCGATCTCGATCAAAGAGGGATCGTCGCGATAGGCCCGTTCGGCAATTCGCCGGGTTACGGTCTTTTCGTCGCGGCTGCCACTGACCGCCACAGCGATCAATTGTGCCAGCGCGCTGGCAAGATTGCTCTGATTAACGACCGCCTCGTGCATCCACGCGGCCAAAGCCGGTTCAGCGGCAGCGACCGCGACCGCCTCACGGTGGATCGTATTCCAGAGCGAAGCGCTTTCAGCCGGTAATGCCAGGCCCATGATGGTCTCCGCAGACTGAGCGAAGTTCAGCCATTCACACCCATATTTATATCACAACTCGTCAACGTTGTTGCTTGGACAATAGCAAGATGATTCGGCAATTGCGGTGACAATGCACTCAATCGACTAGCCGAAGCCGTTCGCACCGGAAAGCCGTTGACGAGCGCGCTATCGCCGAACCCGAATGGATTAGGTGCACGGGTCGCGAGGGGAACCAAATCACGCGGCCCTGTCGTTCACAGGCTCGATCCGGTCCAGCTCGGCCGCGATCTTTTGCCTCGCGGTCCGCACGTCAAAGCTGTTCTGCAGGTTGAGCCACAGCTCGGGCGTGGTACCGAATGCCTTCGATAGCCGCAAAGCCGTGTCGGCCGTCACGCCGATCTGCTCGTTCGCGAGCCGCTCGATCCGCGTCCGCGGAACGCCGCAGGCTTTGGCGAGAGCGCCGGGAGACAGCCCCATCGGGACGAGGAATTCTTCCCGCAGAACTTCGCCGGGATGCAGCGGTGGAAGCTTCTTTGCCATCTACGATCCTCCTTGGTGTCCGGGCGGCGATCGGCCGCCTCGGTTTGCTAGTGATGAGGAGAATCGACGCCGACATTGCCATAATGTAATTGCGTGAAGTAGGTGAGGACGAACATCATCACTCTGCCCACCGTGCCAAGACCGAAAGAGGTGAGGGCATAGCCGATGGTGTCGGCACTAGCGGTGGTAAGCATCTTGCCGCGATTACCAAAGAACGTAGGCAACGCGAGCGAGCCGCCGCCGTTGAGCAGTAGCAGCGCCTTCATGCATTCGAGGGCATACTTGTTGCCCTCTTGCCAATGCCACTGCTGTTGAGCAGGCGTCATGGCTCCCGCCGCAAAAAATGATCGTCCCATTTCCGATTTTGTGGAATGATACGCATCGGCAGCGTTACACTAATATATGCCTGTAATCACGCCGAGAGCCCGATGGGCAGCGCCATCGGCGGTTTTACAAATTGTGCGATGATGGAATGGTGCCGCTGATTTGCCCGACGTGTCAAAATGTTTTCGCGGGTAAAGCATCCATGCCAGCGACCCCCCTGTTACTTTGCATGGGGTTGTTTTCGATATTTTAGTTGGGAGCGAGAACCGCGTCGGCCTTGCGGCTGTCTTTCCCGAGATGATCGCAGGGTGGCCTGCCGGGCCGCAGCTCGCGTGCAGCGCAGCCCGCCTTCGCCCGATGGGCTTTGGCGTGGCAGCCTTCGCTACGAAATGGCTTGCCCAGCCGGACAGACTGCGAACTGGCGG
>DATHHQ010000255.1:0-3633 GCA_035490095.1 Bradyrhizobium sp. | reverse complement strand
GCGGAAGCGGTACTGGCGAAACTTTGTGCAGACGTCGCTTTGATGCGGTTCATGGACGCCGGTCCGCGCAGCGTCGATGGTCTTGATTGCTTCGTCTCGCGCTCGGGCTACACCGGCGAGGACGGCTTTGAGATTTCGGTTCCGGCCGAACACGCCGAGCGGCTTGCGAAGGCGCTGCTTGGGAACGGCGATGTGCTGCCGATCGGGTTGGGGGCGCGCGACAGCCTGCGGCTCGAGGCCGGACTTTGTCTCTATGGCCACGACATCGACGCGACGACCACGCCGGTCGAGGGCGCGCTGGAATGGTCGATCCAGAAGAGCCGCCGTCGTGGCGGCGCCCGCGCAGGCGGTTTTCCAGGCGCGGACCAGATTCTCTCGCAGCTTGAGAACGGCGCAGCGCGCCGCCGCGTCGGATTGAGGCCGGAAGGCCGCGCCCCGGTCCGCGAAGGCGCACCGCTGTTTCCTGACGCAGCTTCCTCCGAACAGATCGGCAAGGTCAGCTCGGGCGGCTTTGGCCCCAGCATCAACGCGCCGGTCGCGATGGGCTATCTGCCCTCTTCTCATGCAATCGGCGGCCTGGTGTTTGCCGAATTGCGCGGCCAGCGGCTGCCGCTGCGGGTCGCAGCCACCCCCTTCGTTCCCAATACCTACAAACGCTAGAGGATTTGCAATGACGACGCTGTTCACATCAGACCACGAATGGCTCCGCATCGAGGGCGATGTCGCCACCATCGGCGTCACCGACTACGCGCAATCGCAGCTCGGCGACGTCGTGTTCGTCGAACTGCCGAAGGTCGGCCGCAGCCTGAAGAAGGCGGAAGCCGCCGCCGTGGTCGAATCGGTCAAGGCGGCATCCGACGTCTACGCGCCGATTTCAGGCGAAGTAACGGAAGTCAACGACGCGCTGTCAGCCGAGCCGGCACTGGTCAATTCCGACGCCGCCGGCAAGGCGTGGTTTTTCAAGCTGAAAATCGCTGACAGAAGCGAACTCGACGGCCTGATGGATGAGGCCGCGTACAAGGCACATACGGCGTGAGATGACAAACCAATTCACAACCTCACATTCGGTGTCATCGTCCGCGAAAGCGGACGATCCAGTACGCCGTGACGTCTCGGTTCAGCCGCGGCGTCAGCGATTACTGGATACCCCGCTTTCGCGGGGTACGACGGCGAATGGGCGACATGACGATCCAGCGAGGAATATCCCATGACCGTGCACTACAAACCCGCCAATGACGCCGCTGCCACCTTCGTGCGCCGCCACATCGGCCCCTCCCCCCGCGATATATCGGCGATGCTCGAAACGGTGGGCGCAAAAAGTCTTGATGCGCTGATGGGCGAGACCCTGCCGTCGTCGATCCGGCAGAAGACGCCGCTCAATCTCGGCCCGGCGCTGAGCGAAACCGAAGCGCTGGCGCATATGAGCGAACTCGCGGCACGAAACCAGGTCTTCACCTCGCTGATCGGCCAAGGCTATTCCGGCACGATTTTGCCGGCGGTGATCCAGCGCAATATCCTGGAGAGTCCGGCGTGGTACACGGCCTACACGCCGTATCAGCCGGAGATCAGCCAGGGCCGGCTGGAAGCTTTATTCAACTTCCAGACCATGATCTGCGACCTGACCGGCCTCGATATCGCCAATGCCTCATTGCTTGATGAGGCTACCGCGGCGGCCGAAGCGATGGCGCTCGCCGAGCGCGCCGCACAGGCCAAGACAAAATCATTCTTCGTCGATCGCGAGGTGCATCCGCAGACGCTCGCTGTGCTGCGCACCCGCGCCGAACCGTTGGGGTGGAATTTGATCGTCGGCGATCCCGCCGTCGATCTCGACAAGGCCGAGGTGTTCGGCGGGCTGCTGCAGTATCCGGGGACTTCAGGCGCGGTACGCGACCTGCATCCCGCCATCGCGGCGCTGCGCGCCAAAGGCGGGCTGGTGATTGTCGCCGCCGATCTGCTGGCGCTGACGCTAATCGCTTCGCCCGGCGAGCTCGGCGCCGATATCGCGATCGGATCGGCGCAGCGTTTTGGCGTGCCGATGGGATATGGCGGTCCGCACGCGGCCTATATGGCGGTGCGCGACACGCTGAAACGCTCGCTGCCCGGCCGTATCGTCGGCCAGTCGATCGATTCGCGGGGGCAGCCCGCCTATCGTCTGGCGCTGCAGACCCGCGAGCAGCACATCCGCCGCGAAAAGGCGACCTCCAATATCTGCACCGCACAGGTGCTGCTGGCGGTGATCGCCTCGATGTACGCGGTCTATCACGGTCCGGAAGGACTGACCCACATCGCGCGCACGGTGCATCGCCGTGCTTGCGTGCTGGCGGCGGGATTACGCAAGCTTGGGTTCGCGCCGCACTCCGAGGCGTTCTTCGATACGGTGACGGTGAACGCCGGCGCGCGGCGGAACGAGATCGCCGCCCGCGCCAGGGCCGAAAAAATCAACCTTCGGATCGGCGAGCGCACGCTCGGCATCGCGCTGGACGAAACCACGACGCCTGACATCGTCGAGGCGGTCTGGCGCGCATTCGGCGGCCGGCTTGTCTACGCGGACGTTGAAGCTGATACCCGCGATACGCTGCCCCCCGAACTGAAGCGCTCAAGCGCGTTCCTCACCCATCCGGTATTTCACGCCCATCGCTCCGAGACCGAACTCTTGCGTTACATGCGCAAGCTGTCCGACCGCGATCTGGCGCTCGACCGCGCCATGATTCCGCTGGGCTCCTGCACCATGAAGCTCAACGCCACCTCAGAGATGATCCCGTTGACCTGGCCTGCGTTCGGCGGCCTGCATCCGTTCGCACCGCTTGAACAGGCGGCCGGCTATCACGCGCTGTTCGCGCGGCTTGAAAAATGGCTGTGCGACATCACCGGCTATGAGGCGATCTCGCTGCAGCCGAATTCCGGCGCGCAAGGCGAATATGCCGGTCTGCTCGCGATCCGCGGCTATCACACCGCGCGCGGCGAGCCGCATCGCAAGGTCTGCCTGATTCCTTCGTCCGCGCACGGCACCAATCCGGCTTCGGCCAGCATGGCCGGCATGGAGGTCGTGGTGGTGGCGTGCGATGCGCGCGGCGACGTCGATGTCAATGACCTCAGCGCCAAGGCGGCGCAGCATTCGAAAAATCTCGCCGCCGTGATGATCACCTATCCCTCCACCCATGGCGTGTTCGAGGAGCATATCCGTGAGATCTGCGACGTCGTGCATAACCATGGCGGACAGGTCTATCTCGACGGCGCCAACATGAACGCGCAGGTCGGGCTGTCGCGGCCCGGCGATTACGGCGCCGATGTCAGCCATCTCAACCTGCACAAGACGTTCTGCATTCCGCATGGCGGCGGCGGCCCGGGAATGGGGCCGATCGGCGTCAAAGCGCATCTGGCGCCGTTCCTGCCGGGGCATCCCACGACCGACGGCGCCAAGCCGCGGCCGGTCGGGCCGGTGTCGGCGGCGCCGTTCGGCTCGGCGTCGATCCTGACCATCTCCTATATCTACATTCTGATGATGTCCGGCGAAGGCCTGAGGCGCGCGACCGAAATCGCGATCCTCAACGCCAACTACATCGCGACCAGGCTCGATGCCCATTTTCCGGTGCTGTACCGCAACGCCAAGGGCCGCGTCGCGCATGAATGCAT
>DATHHQ010000254.1:0-2413 GCA_035490095.1 Bradyrhizobium sp. | reverse complement strand
TAGGATTTCGTGGTGTAGCGGATGTTGCGGCCGTTCACTTCATGCCGTTCAAGACGGAAACCGGGCTCCTGTTTCGGCCGGTTGACGATGAACGACAGCCGCACCGACTCCCAGCCGTGGCTGGAATCGAACGCCGACATCCGGATGTAGCGGTCGCCGTACACCTTGCGGCATTCGTTCAGCTCCATCAACACGCCTGCGGCATCACGAAGATCGAACATCGGCAGTCCCCACATCTCCCAGAAATTATTGCGGGGATGCGGATCGTCGGTGAATTCGATGTTCACCGCCCAGCCGTGGCCGAGACAATACTGGACCTGCCGGGAGATCTGTTCGTCGGTGAGATCGGGCAGGAATGAAAAGCAGCCTTGGGTGACGCGCATGATCCTGATCCTTACATCGAGACGCTGGGAGTGGGAGCGTAGTCCGGCATGTCGGTGGATTCGTAGTTGAAGGTGACGTCCTTCCAGACCTCCAGCGCGGCCTTCAGCGGCGTGCAGGTGGCCGCCGCCCTGGCGAGAATTTCTGGCCCTTCGTGCAGATAGTCGCGGCCCTCGTTGCGGGCGAGGATCATCGCTTCCAGCGCCACGCGGTTGGCGGTCGCACCGGCCTGAATGCCCATGGGGTGGCCAATGGTGCCGCCGCCGAACTGCAGCACCACGTCTTCTCCCAAATGGTCGAGCAGTTGATGCATCTGGCCGGCATGAATGCCGCCCGAGGCCACCGGCATCAGCTTGTTGAGGCTGGCCCAGTTCTGATCGAAGAACACGCCGTGTTCCAGTCTTGCCGGATTGAAGTCTTCGCGGCAGATGTCGTAATAGCCGCGCGTGGTGGCGGGATCGCCTTCGAGCTTGCCGACCACGGTGCCGGCATGGATGTGATCGACGCCGGCAAGCCGCATCCATTTCGCGATCACGCGGAACGAGACGCCGTGGTTACGCTGCCGGGTATAGGTCGAATGCCCTGCCCGATGCAGATGCAGGATCATGTCATTGCGGCGCGCCCATTTCGCCATCGACTGGATCGCGGTGTAGCCGATCACCAGGTCGATCATGATGATGACCGAGCCAAGTTCTTTCGCAAATTCCGCGCGCTCGTACATGTCCTCCATGGTCCCGGCGGTGACATTGAGATACGTGCCCTTGATCTCGCCGGACGCGGCCTGGGCCTTGTTGACGGCCTCCATGCAATAGAGAAACCGTTCCCGCCAGTGCATGAACGGTTGCGAATTGATGTTCTCGTCATCCTTGGTGAAGTCGAGCCCGCCCTTCAGTGCCTCATAGACCACGCGGCCGTAGTTGCGGCCTGAAAGGCCGAGCTTCGGCTTCACGGTGGCGCCGAGCAGCGGGCGGCCGAACTTGTCCATCCGCTCACGCTCGACCACGATGCCGGTCGCCGGCCCCTGAAACGTCTTCACATAGGCCACCGGCAGCCGCATGTCCTCCAGCCGCAACGCCTTCAACGGCTTGAAGCCGAACACATTGCCGATGATCGAAGCCGACAGGTTGGCGATCGAGCCGTTCTCGAACAGGTCGAGATCGTAGGCGATGTAAGCGAAGTATTGCCCCGGCGAATTCGGCACCGGATCGACGCGGTAGCATTTGGCGCGATATTTTTCGGCCGCGGTCAGCCGGTCGGTCCACACCACCGTCCAGGTCGCGGTGGAAGATTCGCCGGCCACCGCCGCCGAGGCTTCGATCGGATCGACGCCATCCTGCGGCGTCACCCGGAACAGCGCGATGATATCGGTGTCCTTTGGCTCGTATTCGGGCTCCCAGTAGCCCATCTTCTTGTATTCCATGACGCCGGATTTGTAGCGATCCTTGCCGCGGACGGTCATCGACAGTTCATTCATGGCTCTTCTCCTCAATGGTGTGACCAGCGCTTCCGGATTGACTCCCGTCATTCGGCGGCGGCGGCCATGGCTCCGATGCGCGGGTCGAGCGCTCCCGCGCGATAGCGTCTTGCCATTTCGGCCAACGGAACGACCTTGATCTTCGACGCGTTGCCGGCCGTACCGAATTGCTCGAAACGCTCGCGGCAGAGGTCGCGCATCGCGTCCATTGCGGGTTTAAGGAATTTGCGCGGATCGAATTCGCTTCTGCTCTGGGTCGCGACTTTCCGGAACGCCGCGGTCATCGCCAGCCGGCAGTCGGTGTCGATGTTGACCTTGCGGACGCCATGCCGGATGCCGCGGACGATTTCCTCGACCGGCACGCCCCAGGTCTGGGGCATTTCGCCGCCGAATTGGTTGAATGTGTCCTGCAGCGGCTGCGGCACCGAGGATGAGCCGTGCATCACCAGATGCGTATTCGGCAGCCGGCGGTGGATTTCCTCGACCACGTTCATGGCGAGGATGTCGCCGTCCGGTTGGCGCGAGAACTTGTAGGCGCCGTGCGAGGTGCCCATCGCG
>DATHHQ010000253.1:0-7484 GCA_035490095.1 Bradyrhizobium sp. | reverse complement strand
CCGCGGACGGATCGATTGTCGCGCGCGCGCTCGACGCACGCAAGGAGGACGAGGTCGCGGCGTTCCTCGATGACGCCGACAAGCATGCGCCGCTGGAAGTCTGCATTTTCAACGTCGGCGCCAACGTCAACTTTCCGATACTGGAAACCACCGACCGCGTGTTCCGCAAGGTGTGGGAAATGGCCTGCTGGGCCGGCTTTGTCGCCGGCCGCGAATCGGCGCGGCTGATGCTGCCGCGGGGCAAGGGCAACATCTTCTTTACCGGCGCCACCGCCTCCTTGCGCGGCGGCAGCGGCTTTGCGGCCTTCGCCAGCGCCAAATTCGGATTGCGCGCGGTGGCGCAAGCGATGGCGCGCGAGCTCGGACCGAAGAACATCCACGTCGCCCATCTGATCATCGATTCCGGCGTCGATACCGCCTGGGTACGCGAACGCCGCGAGCAGCTCTGGGGCAAGGAAGCGCTCAACAATCCGGATTTGCTGATGCCGCCGGCGTCGGTCGCAGCCTCGTACTGGCAGCTTTACCAGCAGCCCCGCAGCGCCTGGGCCTTTGAGCTGGAAATCCGCCCGTTCGGGGAAAAGTGGTAGGAAGGCGCGAGTGGCGAATAGTGGATGATGGATGGTAGGTAGCGGATAGTGAGGAGCGAACAGGGCGTGTAAGTCACCCTATTCACCACTCACTCTTCGCTATTCCTCAAGAACAACAACAAAAAGGAACTCAGCAATGCGCATTCTCGTGGTCGGCGCCGGCGCCATCGGCGGATATTTCGGCGGCAGGATGCTGCAGGCCGGCGGCGACGTGACATTTCTCGTTCGCCCGCGGCGCGCGGCTGAGCTGGCTGAAGCGGGCCTGGTGATCAAAAGCCCGAATGGCGACGTCACGCTGAAAAATCCGCCGGCGCTGCAGGCGGATCAACTTGACGAAAAATTCGACGTGATCTTGTTGAGCTGCAAGGCGTTCGATCTCGACGATGCGATCAAGTCGTTTGCGCCTGCGGTCGGACCGCAGACGGCGATTGTGCCGCTGCTCAACGGCATGCTGCATATGGACGTGCTGGACGGCAAATTCGGACGCGAGCGGGTGCTCGGCGGCCTTTGCGCGATCGCCGCCACGCTCAACGACAAGCGCGAAGTCGTTCAGCTCAACCCGCTGCAGTCGCTCAATTTCGGGGAGCGCGAGGGCCAGCTGTCGGATCGGGTCCGCGCCATCGCCGAGGCGATGGCGGGTGGCAATTTCGGCTCGGTGGCCAGCGAGAACATCGTTCAGGAGATGTGGGAGAAGTGGGTGTTCCTCGCCACGCTCGCGGCCTGTACCTGCCTGATGCGCAGCTCGGTCGGGAATATCCTGGCGGCACCGGGCGGCAAGGACTTTATTCTCGGCATGCTCGATGAAAGCAGCGCGGTGGCGACGGCCGAAGGCCATGATCCCCGCGGTCCGTTCTTTGAACGCGCGCGCGGGATGCTGACCACTGATGGATCGCAGTTGACGGCATCCATGTTCCGCGACATCAAAGCCGGTGCCGCCGTCGAAGCCGACCATGTGATCGGCGACTTGATCGCGCGCGGCGATGCCGCGAAGGTTCCGGTGCCGAAGCTGCGCATCGCCTACACGCATCTGAAGGCGTATGAGAACCAGCGGGGGTAACGTCCTCACGGTGAGGAGCGCATCTTGCGCGCTCGAATCATGAGACCTCAACGTCTAGTCAGACGCTCTCATCCTTCGAGACGCGCGCGAAGGGCGCGCTCCTCCAGCGATAACGGCGGAGCCGTTACGCAGGGATGAGGTCACAAATGCGCGAGATAATGCGCCAGCGCTTCGATTTCCTCTTCGCTCAAGGGATAGGCAACATCAGCCATCGCCGCCATGCCGCCGCCGGATCGCACGCCTGACTTGTAGTCGTGCAGCGCCTTGAGCAGGTATTCCTCGCGTTGGCCCGCGATGCGGGCGACCGCTTTCGTTCCGGCGTAGCTGTCGGTGTGACAGGAGGCGCAGCGCCGTCCCGCGGCAGCCTGTGCGCCCTTCGTGGATAAATCGGGATTGTCGTCGGGTTTTGTGGCCTTGGGCGGAGTGAGCGAGGCGAAATAGGCGCCGAGATTGCGGATGTCGTCATTGTTGATCTGCTCGACGATCGGCTGCATCTGTTCGTTCTTGCGGGTGCCGGCACGAAAGAACACCAGCTGCCACTGAATGAACTGATCGGGCTGGCCTGCGAGCGAGGGGATGTTCTCCATTTGCGAAATGCCGCCTTCGCCGTGGCAGCCGATACACAGCTCGGCTTTTTCCTTGCCCGCGGCGACATCGGCGGCGTGGGCCGGCAGGCTCGCGAGCGCCGAGAATCCCAGGGCAAGGCCGCACAACACACGCAATACAAACCGGCTACGCATGATCAGTATTCCCAATTCATCACGAACTGTCATTCCCCGATGTGCAATCGCACATCGTGGATGCGCCACTTGGCGCAGGCCCGGAATCCATAATCCCCGCGGTGGTTATCTCGCTCGCTGCGCTCGCGATCCGGAATGACGATTCTCAGAAAACGCGAAGCTGCGGCCACTCGTTCCCGAGCAGCCGCAGCCTCTGATGATCGAAGTCTTACTTCTTGTAGCTGATGCGATAGATCGCACCGGCCCAGTCGTCAGCGACCAGGATAGAACCGTCCTTGTCCTGGATGATATCGGCCGGGCGGCCGAGATAGCCCTGGTCGCCTTCGAGCCAGCCGGACGCGAACACGTCCTGCTTCGGATTCTTGCCATCGGGCCCGACGGTGACCCGCACGATCCGGGCGCCCTGATATTTATGCCGATTCCAGGAGCCGTGTTCGGCGATCAGGATGCTGTTCTTGTACTCGGCGGGAAACTGGCTGCCGGTATAGAACTTCATGCCGAGCGGAGCCACATGCGCACCGAGATTGAGCACGGGCGGCGTGAATTCCGAACATTTGTGACCCATCGCGAACTTCGGATCCGGCAGGTCGCCCTGGTGGCAATACGGATAGCCGAAGTGCTCGCCTGGTTTCGAGACCATGTTGAGCTTGTCGCTCGGGATGTCGTCGCTCATCCAGTCACGGGCGTTTTCCGTGAACCAGTATTTGCCGCTGCGCGGATCGACGTCGCCACCGACGCTGTTGCGGACGCCGAGCGCCACCACTTCGGCATTGCCGGTTTTCGGATCGACGCGGCGAATCTGCGAGACGCTGGTCGGCGGGATCCCGATGTTGAAGGGAGGCCCGAACGGCAGGTAGAACGCGCCATCCTTGTCGACGGCGATATATTTCCAGCCATGCGCGGCATAGGAGGGCATATCGTCATAGACCACCTTGCCCTCGCCGAGCTTGTCGACGTTGGCTTCGGCGTTCTCGTATTTGATCAGCTTGTCGACGGCGATGACGTAGAGCGCACCGTCCTTGAACGCGATGCCGGTCGGCATGTTCAGCCCCTTGAGGACGGTCTTGACCTCTTTCTTGCCGCCACTGTCTTTGATGGCGTAGACGTTGCCAAGGCCGAACGAGCCGACGAACAGCGTGCCCTTGTCGCCCCAGGCCATCTGCCGCGCGGCCAGCACGCCGGGCGCGTAGACTTCGATCTGGAAGCCAGCCGGCAGCTTGATTTTCTTCATCATGGTCGCGAGTTCGGCTTCGGAAGAGCCGGTCGGCGGACCGGACGGCGGCGCGAGGCCCTTTTGGGCTTCGGTCTCGTCGCCGAGGAACCAGTCGTCGGGCGGATGGGTCCAGAATTCCTTGGTGCCGGACTCGTATTTTTTCAGTGGTTTTTGCTGTGCGCCAGCCTGTGAAATCCCCACGATTGTGAGGATGGCGGCGCACGCAAGAACGGATCGATGGAATACCGACTTCATTACGTCACTCCCTGAACAGCCGCTATGGCTGCGTTTGTCATTTATTTTTGTAAGCTTTGAGAAGAAACTTGGTGGTGGGTCGTGAGGTGGGACAGATGTGAGGAGGATCAGACCCCAAAACGTTATCACATCCGTCGCAGGAGAGAAGCGCCCGCCACGCGGCCCTGTCAGGCGAAAACTAATTGAGAAGAGATTTCTCTTGGCTGGATTCAATCGGATACGGTTTTTCGCCCGGCCGCGCTGCACTGCGGTATCCACTGGCCCGCCGCTATCGCCTGGCGATTTACGACACTGACCTCGACGCCGCCATCACAAGGATTTTATTTGCGCCCGGCGGGAACGGGCTTGAGGGACTTGGCCGAATACTTGCGCGCCAGATCGGCGCCGCAGAACGCCTCAAACGAGCGGTACATGGTGCCATCCTCGTGAGCGTATTTGCGCTGGCACTTCTTCTGTTCGCGGTCGTAAGCCCGCCTCTGCGCCGTGTTTAGTTTGCTCAGAAAATCGCCTTCGCATTTCTCTGTCACGATCGCGCCCAGGCTGACATCGCCGCTGGCGCCGAACTGACAGATTTCGAACAGGGCGCCGGCGCGCTGGCATGACGGAGCTTTGCGGAGCAGGTCTTCAATCTCCTGGTGGTCAAGCGTCGGACATTCCTCCTTGGTCGGCTTGTCCTTGGCTGCGTTCCCAGCTGTCGAGATGGCGAGCATGACCGCGGCCAGTATGATGCGATTGAACATGGCGATACCTTCATTCGGAGCACCCGATCCGGAACGCGACATCGCGCAGTTGCCGTGACGGCACGGGGATGCGGCCCCGCGTCCGCTAATATCTCCGCGTCACCGTTATTGTGCCGCTGCCGCTATTGTTGCGGTAGAAAAAATCGTACAGCCCGGGAATGCCGATGACGGCGTCGTTGACAAAGATGAACAGTTCGCCGTCGCGGGTGGGCTTGATGTTGGCCTCGATTTTTGAATCCTCGGGATCGGGATCGAGAAATACCTCTTCGCCGCCGACGCTGCCATAGCGCAGCACGATCCGGAACCAGTCCTGAGTCGCTTCACGCCGCAGCGGTACGCCCAGACCCAGTAAAATCCGATGATACCAGAGCGGCGGGTGGTTGGCGGAGAATCCGCCAACCGGAACCGGTACAGCACCGTCGTTCCAGGACTCCTGCGGCTCAGCCCCCACCTCCACATGGTATCTCACGCCCTTCTCAAGAAGGATTTTCGTCGGATGGCAGAGCTCCGATATCGCGAAGGTTGAGGTCGCGGTTGCGATGATCGGTTGGCCGTCCTTGTCTTTTTTTTCGCCGACCCAGTCGGGTTTTTTGAGCTCGTTGGCGCCCCTGCTCTCGACGCAGGTGAGGCCTGCCACGTCCTGGACGTTGTAGAGAAAGTGGCTGGCAAGAGAGAGCCCGAGATAAACGAACAACAGCGCAAAGAAAGCCGGCGCCCAGCGGCGCTTCAGGCCCTCATGAAACCATATGTAGGCCCGATTGCTGCGCAGCCGGTAAATGCCGTTATCCGGCAAACCCGATGGCGCCGACGGGGTTTTCCGCCAGATCGCGCCCATGCGATTCGAAATGCGCGAGGCGATTCGCATTCCCCAGAAAATGAAGAAGGCCACAAGGAGCGAAAGCAGGACGAACGAGATCGGCGCGCGGGCGTAGCCATCGACCCATGTCGACGCGAAGCCAGGCAGGAACCCACCGACAAGGCGGATGATGTCCGAGATCCAGCGGACCGGGCTGCGAAACTCGTCGGCGCGTTGCGCCCCGCTGATCAGCGGAAACGCCAGCAGCCATACCGTGGCGCCGACGGTTGCAAAATAGACGATGCGGCGTTTCCAGATTTCGTTCCAGATGTGCTCCTGGGCGTCCGCGCGGGCTTTTGCCGCCTCGCTGGTCTCGTAGCCAAATTGATCGGGCGTGACGATCTCGCCGCCGGCCTTGACGATGTCGTAGGTGGCAGGCAGGCCGATCGGCGCGTAGGCGTGCGCATGGTTCCCGATCCGCCGGAACACGGTTTCGTGGATTTTCGGCCGTTCGATCGTGACTTCGTCGTCTTCCTTTTTCGAATATTTGTAATTGCAGAGCTGAACCAGCTTGCGCGGGCCGTAGCGGTAATAGCCGCCAAGCCCCGCCCGCGGATCGTAGATTCGCCCGTCCTTGTCAGCCATCGAGATGGCATTCTTGAACGCATCGGGATCGGCGGGCGGATTGCCTTGATCTGATTTGAACCTCAGACCACAGCGCTGTGCTTCGGTGAGCATCCAGACCAGCGGGATATAGGCCAGCGCGTCATCCGGATAACCGCCGCCGACGTTGGAATGGACACCGGAGAACCAGACCTGGCTGACTTGCTCGTCAGCGATGTGACGTTTTTTGTTCGGATCGAACTCCGAAGGCGGAACGATTTTTTCGTCCCACAGCTCGGGATGAAACGTGGTGCGCTCTTCGTCGAGCGAAAGCGCCTGGCAGGCGCGAAGCACGCGCGCGCGATCGAGGGTGTGGGTGGGGAGCTCGAGCGGCATGATCCACCGGCTGACGCCGCGCGTCATCTCGTCCATCGGCAGACCATAAGCCGCCACGGTGTCCCACACCCCGACGAAGCGGATGTGCTTGACTTGGCGGTTGTCGCGCTTGTCGTACTTGATCGGCAGTAGCGCGTTGCGAATGGCCCGGAACCAGTCCTCCGGATGCCAGGGCCATAGCGTGTGGTAGCGCTCGCTGCGATATTTCCGGTAGGCGGCGATCGCCTTCTTATCGAGCTCGGCTTCGTTGTCGGCGGATACCAGACCCTGATTGAGTATCAGGCCGATGACGACGCGGATGGTGAAGGCGCCGCGGCTGAAACCGAAGCCGTAGATATTGTCGCTGTCGCTGTTGTAGTTGCGGCAGGCGAATTTGTAGATGTCGATGACATTCCGCTTGAGGCCGAAGCCGAACGCGCCGCCAAGAATCGCCCACGGCTTGAACGTAGAGGTGCCGACGCCGTCGTCGTAGAATGCGACCTGGTCATTTCCCGACAGGTCCAACGCCTCGAAGGTGCGCCAGACATTTGTGCGCCAGACCTTCGCCGCGGAATTGCCCGTGCCATCGGAAAGCAGAACAATGTTTCGAGTCATGAAATCCCCCCTGCCGCGCTATCAAACGACTTTACAATCTGTGGTGTCATGACATCGCATGCCGCTCCCGAGTATGAAAATTTTCACAATCGGTGATCGGGAATCGCGCGGGCCGACGATTGTAAGTGGATGGACATACAACAACAAAGCCGCCGGGCGGCGGCTTGTCGTTGAACTGTCGCTTTGCCATCAAAAAATTCTGGAGCGGGCGAAGGGATTCGAACCCTCGACCCCGACCTTGGCAAGGTCGTGCTCTACCACTGAGCTACACCCGCATCCGAGAGATTGGCGGCGATCACTCACCGGCAACGCGCAGAGCTATGCCAAATGCGGCCCTCGAATGCAACAGCCCCCGCGCGATCTTCGAATCGGCCGAATAGCCCGATATCGAGAGGTATTGCGGGTAAATCAGCCCGAAACGGCGTGCGAACGGCCGCCATGCTCCACTGTCGCGGCCTCCGGGAACCCGGCCGGGAGGTTGCCCATCGTGCTGCGCAGCGATT
>DATHHQ010000252.1:0-6678 GCA_035490095.1 Bradyrhizobium sp. | reverse complement strand
ACGCGACAGAAGTTTCCAGTCCGCAGCCTGTTTTTGCCAGTTCATCAGGATGTGGAGATTGGTGGAGCTCTTCTTGCCATCGGCCACGGCCTCCTGTTCGCCCACCCAGTGGAAACGCACGATCGCTGCGGGGCCGACGACGCGAATTTTGGTGTCTTGGTATTCCAGCGACAAGAACTTGGATTTTCCGCTGGTGGCGTTGGCGATAAAGGTCGCCTTGTCCTCGACCCGGCCATCGCTGTGGCTGTAGCTGAGTTCCGTTGCGCAGAGCGAGGCGAGTGCCTCGGCGTTGGCGGCGAACTGCGCTGCGCGGAATGCCTCGACGCTCTTGGCGACCGCATCTTCATCCTCCGAAGCCGCGAAGGCGGGGACCACCCCGACCCGGACCACGCTCAGGAGTCCGAGCGCAAGCGCCGGCAAGATCAACTGGCGACGATCGATATCCATCGTTTCCTCCATTCTTTTGATTTGAGCGCAGTCTTGCAGCCACGCCTTGTTTTGTCGAGTACCCGCTTCGGCCCCGTACAAATCCGAGCATGATGCTGCGACGCCCGCGACGCGGGCATTGCCTGCGCCAGCGACGACGTGGCGTGGCGATGGCGAGCCGCGCATGGTCGAGCGAGCAAAGAATGCGCGCAGCCATCCCGCGTGCAGGCGCTGGAATTGCCGCCAGTTTCAGCGCGCTTTCATCGGAAGGACAAAGATCTGGCCGGGATAAATACGATTTGGATTCCGAATTTGGTCCTGGTTCGCTCTGTAAACGACGGCGTATCGCATGCCCGCGCCGTAGGTGTTACGGCTGATGCGCCAGAGGCTGTCGCCACGGGATACGACCGTGGTCGCTGTCCTGGGCAAGATCAGGGTGGACGGTGAGCCCCCGTCTGGCGCGGCGGCAGCCAGGCGCGGCGGCTGTGAAACGGCCATGTCCTGTCGCTTCGCAGTTTGCAACGGAGACTGGGAGGACTGGCGCGCTTGAGCAGACCTAACGCCCTGATCCAGCACGGAATGGTTTGTCCCCACCGTCTCCGGAACATTGAACGGCACCTCGGCGAGCGATTGCAACGCACCGGAGCTGGGCCCCAGCTCGGCCAGCGCGACCGCCACGCTCTGTTTGGATATTGCCTGCTTGCCGTCCGGCTGTTGAGACCTCAACGTCAGCTCATAGTCCCCGGCGGGAAGCCGGGGAGGCACCATGACGAATTGTCCGGATCTATCTGCGACCGTTCGATCATGGAACTCGCCATTGCGCAACAGTTCCACCACCGCACCTGGCGTGGCCGTACCGGCAATCACCGCGTCACCCGTTCGCTCGATGCGGGCGATGTCGAAGGCGGGCAAGGACTCATCGGTGTCCGGCGCGCGGGGCGGTACGGCAAGTGCAGCTGCCGCGGCGTTCGCTTCAGCCTGTAGCGTTGCGAGCGCGGTCGAGCCTTTATCTGGAGCGCCCGATGCCGGCGGTGAAACCTCCGGCGCGGCGGTTGCGGCTCTGGTTTCAATCGGCGGCTCGCGCCATACGTGCGTGATGCCGAAGGCGAGTGCAGCACCACATGCCGCAACAAGCGCCAGCGACGGCACGACTATTCGGGTTATCGATGTGGCAGTCATGATACGAGCCCCTTGGCTAAATCGTTGGCTCAGCACCCCCCGGGGTGACTCTGCGCCGATTTGTTATGGCCATCAAGTCCGCCAAACCGGGTATCCCGGTCAGTCGTGTTGACCAATGCACTTTGGCACGAGACCGACGTGCCGCGACGAGCAAAAAGCGAAAAAGTGAGTAGGACATCGCAAAACTGACGGGATTGACCCGAAACGGTCTTTTGTTGCTTCCAGTCCGCTTCCGCCAGCTATTGGACGACGTCCAGTTTGACCTTTGCGACACCCCCGTCAACCATTCCCAGCGTTCTGGCTGCAGAATAGGAGACGTCGACGACCCGTCCGGGAACGAACGGTCCGCGGTCATTGACCCGAACTGTCACGGACCGCCCGGTGGCGACGCTTGTCACGCGCAACCGGGTGCCGAATGGCAAGGTGCGATGAGCGGCGGTCAATTCGTTGGTATCGAACTTTTCACCGTTCGCGGTCTGTGTTCCTTCTGTGTAGAAGCTGGCAACTCCATGCGACGCAACCTCTGTCTCGGCCGGATCCTTGTGCGAAGCGAACGGGGTATGCTTTCTCGTGACCGCCACACGCCTGTGCGTCACGAATGATGTTTGTCGATTCTGTTCCAGCGATGCCTGTCGACTGGCGGAAACTAATTCAGATTTTCTGGTGACCACGGAGGACTGAGCGCAGGCCGCAAGCAAAGCCGCGACCAGCGCGACGGCAAACAGCCGAATGACGTTCCGAACACCAGCGGCCGAGACCAAAAGGGCGTCAAGATGAATACGGTTTGCCTTGATGTCGACGTACGCAATTCTGGCACAGCTGATGGAAGACATGTTGTACCTCCAACCCACCGAAATCCGACAAGTAACAATGGCGGAACGCGATAGGCGGCACCATGGCCAGATGACAACCGGCAGGGGATCAATCACACAATTCATCGGAGTGTGGTCATTGTGCCACTACTCGCCGGGAATAGCTCAGGCTGCTGGCGTTTGTCTCGATTTTGCCGCATTCTGGACCACGATCGAACTTTTAGGTTGCAAGGCGTCCGACAGGTAAACTGGATGACCTACGTCGCAGCGACAGCTAATAAGGTTTCGTCGGGGCACGGCCTTTCATTCTCCGGCCCGATTGCGTTGGTCATGGTCGCATTGGCATCCGGAGCGGCGGCCTGGACTGCCTTTCCGGTTACTTCAGTCTTGGATTCAGCATCCTCCGAGGACATCAACACGTTATCGTTCGATGACCGGTTCCCCTCGGGGTCCAGCTTGCCTCCGACGTACTTCGCGCAACCCGTTGTTCGATCCTTGCCGCCAGAACTCGAGATCAAACTTCAACAAGCGAAAGACCAGCTCGCGCAGAAATTGCAGTTTCGAGATCGGCAGGCAGCCCTTGTGGAGGAACCCACGCCGTCAAGCGTCGCTGCCGTTCCCGTTCCCGTTCCCAGGCCTCGTCCGGTTGAAGCGAACCTCGAGTTACGGGACGGCCCTCCTGCGGCACAACCTGACAATCGCACGCTGCTGCAGAAGCTTTCCGACCTGCTCCCGGCCCGTGTCACGCTTGCGTCTCTATCTCCATCCCTCGATGGTGGGCTCCTTAGCGGCGGGCCAGATCTCGCCGCTCTTGGCTACGACAATCTCACCGCCGTCTATGACATCTCGGCACGCACTGTTTACATGCCAAACGGCGCGAAGCTCGAGGCGCATTCAGGATTGGGCAGTTTGATGGATGATCCAGCACATGTGAACGAGCGAAATGCTGGAGCAACGCCACCAAATGTCTACGACTTGAAACCGCGGGAGCGACTGTTTCACGGCGTCCAGGCGCTACGTATGATTCCGGTTGGTGACAACGACACGCTCGGGCGGTCCGGCTTGCTCGCGCACAGCTATATGCTCGGGGCGAACGGCGATTCCAACGGCTGCGTGTCGATCAAGAATTATGAAAGATTTTTGAAAGCCTATAACAACGGTGAGATCAAGCGCCTCGTCGTCGTCCCGAGCCTCGGTGACAGCGCGTCAGCTGCGCGACGATCAGTTTCACAATCATGATGCTGGGCTGTTGTCTTCCGCCCACTAACGCCACGGATTTACCCTGGCGCTGGTCGTCGGTTTCCAGCGCCAGTCGCTTTAACCAGGATTAGCCTTTCGGCCGTCGGACCGCTTTGAGACCGATCTGCCGCGTTGACCGGATGCCGGAACGGCCGCACCATAGCGCTCCTTATGCCTGAGATTGCCCTGTGACTGGCCTGACCAACCGCCAATCCGAGATCCTGAATATCGCCCGCGCCTTTGGCCGGGTGATGGTGGAAGATCTCGCCAAGCGTTTCGAGGTCTCGGCGCAGACCATTCGCAAGGATTTGAATGATCTGTGCGATCACAGGTCGCTGACGCGGATTCATGGCGGCGCCATCATTGCCTCCGGTGTCGAGAATCTCGCCTACGAAGCGCGAAGGTTCGTCGCCGCCGAAGAAAAGAAAGCCATTGGTGCTGCCGCGGCGGCGCTGATCCCCAATGGCTGCTCGCTGTTCATCAATATCGGCACCACCACCGAAGAGGTCGCGAGCGCGCTGACTTCGCATGAGGACCTGCTGGTCATCACCAACAACCTCAATGTCGCGATGCTGCTGTACCGGCATCCGCGCATCGAGGTGATCGTGGCCGGCGGAGCGGTGCGCCGCGCCGATGGCGCCGTGATCGGCTCGACCGCGATCAGCCTGATCGGCCAGTTCAAGGTCGATTACGCCATCATCGGCGCTTCCGCGATCGACGAAGAGGGCGCGCTATTGGATTTCGATTATCGCGAAGTGCAGGCAGCCCAGGCCATTATTGCCAATGCGCGCAGCGTGATGCTGGTCGCCGACTCGACAAAACTGCGGCGCAGCGCGCCGGTCCGCATCGCCCATATCAGCCAGATCCAGACCTTTGTCACCGACGCCGCCTTGCCGGCAGGGCTCGCCAACATCTGCCATAGCAGAGGCATCGAGGTGATCGAGGCGATGCCCAAATCCTCCGCCGACATCGACGAACCCGGCATTGAGCCTGCTTCGACCGTCACGCGGCTGAGATAGAGCCCATGGCCTCATGGTTCGAGACGCACGGCGCCGCAGCGATCCTCACCATGAGGGTCTTAAGACCTCATCCTGAGGAAGCTCGACAAATCCTCACATTGCAATGGCGTTGCGCGCCATCAGCTCGCAGAGCGCCATCGCCGCTGTTTTTCGCGATTGCCGCAACCCTTCATGCTGCACCACTGCCGGCGTTGGCCCTTGCTCGTGTCGAGGTAGTAGACGTCGCAGTCAGGAGCTTCACATTTTCGAATTCTCTTGCGCTCCTCGTCGACGAGCAGACGTTCGATCGCGAGCGAACAGACATGCAAAGGGATTTCGGGCGCCAGTGAAGGAGACCAGCGGCGGCGGGCCAATCCGGGCGAAGGTGATGCGACCAGTATTTGCGCCGCATGTGCCGCCCGGATGGCGGCCGATAGCGCATCCAGATCGAGCGGCCGCGCCGGGCGCCCTGAATTTGCAGCAGCCAGGACATCGTGAAGATGCTCGCGAAGCTTGCGTGCGCGTTTCACAATATGTGTGCCGGAGCGGCCATCGAGCTGCGGCAGGCGTGCGGCGGTCCGACGATCGACAAGCCCCGCCAACTCGGCAAACCGCGTCAGGTCGCGGTATGTCGCCAAGTTGTCAATTGGCGCGTCTGAGGGCCGCTCGTCCAGGGTGTTCACCAGGTCCAGCGCTGGATGCCCACCGCTCCACTCGAACCGGTTGGCGCGGTCACTGATTCGTCCTTGCCTCATGTCGCGCTCCATCATAACCTTTAAAATACACTAAAGAGGTTACGAGTATCCATTCTTGCTTGGGAGTCGATTATGACGGATTTGACCGTCAGTGGGCGAACTCCTGCAGAATACATTCGTGGCGCGGCCTACGGCCTCGCGGCGGTCGGCATCTGGTCCGGATGGATTGTGGTGGCTCGCCTCGGCCTGCGAACAAGCCTCACGCCCTGGGACATCGCTGCGCTTCGTTTCAGTGTGGCCGGTTTGCTCCTGCTGCCGTATGTCCTCGTTAAGGGTCTCGCACTCGAACGCCTCGGTTGGATCGGACTGGTGGCGATCGTGCTCGGCGGCGGTGCCCCCGTCCTGCTCGCGAATGCCGGCCTTCTGTTCGCTCCTGCGGCGCATGCGGGAGCTCTCTTTCCCGGGGTGATGCCGCTGGCGGTTGCGATTCTGGCGGCGCCGATCCTGCACGAGCCATTCACCGACGCAAAAAAAATTGGCTTTGTCCTGATCCTGCTCGGCGTCTTTTGCATCGCTTCCGGCACCGGCGGCGCTATCGGCTCGGCGCAGACACTCGGACACGCGCTATTTCTCGGCTCTGGCCTGGCTTGGGCCTGCTACACGGTCGCGATGCGTCGCGCACGGCTCGATGGGCTGCACGCGGCAGGCATCGCCGCCGTCGGTGCTTTGATTCTCTACGTTCCCGCCTATTTGTTCGCGGGGGTAGCGAGTCTCGCCAACGCCCCATGGGGCGATATAGCTCTTCAAGCGCTGGTGCAGGGGGTCCTGACGGCCATAGTTTCGCTCGTTCTCTACGGGCGTGCGGTCAATATTCTCGGTGCCTCGAGCGGCGCCGCCTTCGCCGCTCTGTCCCCGGCAATGACTGCCATCATGGCCATTCCAATCCTTGGCGAGTGGCCTACGACCGCAGATTGGATTGCGATCGCCTCGATCTCCGCCGGCGTTTACGTCGTGACCGGAGGGCCGCTGCCACAACGACGGGCCTGAGATTAGATCTGCACGCGCTTGGTTTCGGTTTCATGGTCGAAGGAGCGAACCGCTCCTCGACGCCAATGGCCTAACGCCGGTTGCTTCAGCATCAACCGCCTGAAGTTAGAGTTTCCCGTTTTCGCTTGCTTTCGCTTTTGATTGTGATTTATTCGAAACCGAAAGCGAAATCGCCAAAGTGAACTGGCGAACGCCGGGGAAGCGTCTTTTGGACCGAATTTTTGACCTCGCTATCATTGGGGGAGGCGTCAATGGCTGCGGCATCGCGCGCGATGCGGCGGG
>DATHHQ010000251.1:0-12626 GCA_035490095.1 Bradyrhizobium sp. | reverse complement strand
GAACTGGTGCATTCATTGCAGAAATTCGTCGAAGTCGACGAACCTGAACCCGATACCGTGCCCCTGATCGGGTCGGCAGGCGCCAGCGTCGACGCTGACGACACCGAGGTCGCCGTCGAGCGCATGACCGAGGAGGAACTTTTGAAGGGTCTCGAAGGCCTGGCGCCTCCGGAAGAGCAGCCCGAAGAGGACGAATAAGTCGTTCGCTTTGCCGCCGGCGTAACCCGAGCGATCTGATTTACCAAAGGCCCGGACATTTGTCCGGGCCTTTGCTTTTGTTGACGTTTTCATGGTTACCATGGGCCGACGACGGGCGCGGCCGAATTCTGCGTGGTCTGCCTTCGATTTGATCGGAGGACAGGCGGTTTGGCGTTAGACTGCGGCCGGATGTCCGAAGTCTGGCGCCTGAGGACCCGAGCCGGGTACCGGTTCGTTTGAGACGCATGGGTTGTATTGTGAGGCGATCACATCCGGCCCACACATGAAGGCAAAGTTCAATGGCGTTCAGACGCCACATTCTACTGCAAATGCAGGCCGCGACCGATTCGGTCGTCGCGGCGCCGTCGCCGCCTGCGCCGGTGAGGTCGGTCAAGTCACCCCGCCCGCGCATGATGCGGCAATACGATCTGGTCGAGCGCGTCAGGTCGTACAACCCCGACACCAACGAAGACCTGCTGAACCGTGCCTACGTCTACGCCATGAAGGCGCATGGCACGCAAACCCGCGCGTCCGGCGATCCGTATTTCTCGCATCCGCTTGAGGTCGCGGCGATCCTCACCGACCTCAAGCTCGACGACGCCACCATCGTCGCAGCGCTGCTGCACGACACCATCGAGGACACCGAGGCTACCCGCGCCGAAATCGATCACGTCTTCGGCCACGAGATCGGCGCCCTGGTGGAGGGTCTCACCAAGTTGAAACGGCTGGAGCTGGTGTCGCGCGAGGCCAAGCAGGCCGAGAACCTGCGCAAGCTGCTGCTGGCGATCGCCGACGACGTCCGCGTGCTCCTGATCAAGCTTGCCGACCGCTTGCACAACATGCGCACGCTGGAATTCGTAGCCCCCACCTCGCGCCACCGGATCGCCGAGGAGACGCTCGACATCTATGCGCCGCTCGCCGGCCGCATGGGCATGCAGGAGATGCGGGAAGAGCTCGAAGACCTCTCGTTCCGCACGCTCGATCCGGAAGCTTACGCGGTGGTGATGCAACGGCTCGACGCGCTTGCGGAGCGCAACCGCAACCTGATCGGCGAGATCGAGAGCCAGCTCTCCAAGAATCTTCAAAACAACGGCATGACCGCGCATGTCTATGGCCGGCGCAAGCGGCCGTTTTCGATCTGGACCAAGATGGAGCGCAAGTCGGTCGGCTTCGAACAATTGTCGGATATCTTCGGATTTCGTGTCGTGATGAATGACGTCGAAGCCTGCTACCGCGCGCTCGGCGTGGTGCACACCACATGGCCGGTGGTGCCCGGCCGGTTCAAGGATTACATCTCGACACCGAAGCAGAACGATTATCGTTCGATCCACACCACCGTGATCGGTCCCGGCAAACAGCGGGTCGAACTGCAGATCCGCACCGACGAGATGGACCAGATCGCGGAATTGGGCATCGCCGCGCACGCCTTCTACAAGGACGACGTCGGCTCTCCGACCGAACTGCTGAAGCGGGAATCCAACGCCTTCGCGTGGCTGCGCCACACCGTCGGCATCTTGTCGGAAAGCGCCAATCCGGAAGAGTTTCTGGAGCATACCAAGCTCGAGCTGTTTCACGACCAGGTGTTCTGCTTTACGCCGAAGGGAAAACTGATCGCGCTGCCGCGCCAGGCCAATGTGATCGACTTTGCCTATGCCGTGCACACCGATGTCGGCAACAGTGCGGTTGGATGCAAGATCAACGGCAAGTTCGCGCCGCTGTCGTCTGAACTGCAGAACGGCGACGAGGTCGAGGTGCTGACCTCGGAAGCCCAGTCGGCGCCGCCCTCGGCGTGGGAGTCGCTCGCGGTCACCGGCAAGGCACGGGCGGCGATCCGGCGCGCGACGCGCACCGCGGTCCGCGATCAATATGCCGGCCTTGGCCGCCGCATCGTGGAGCGGCTGTTCGCACGCGCAAAAATCGAATACGCCGACGACAAGTTGAAGGGCGCGCTGCCGCGGCTGGCGCGCGCCTCGATCGACGACGTGATGGCCGCGGTCGGCCGCGGCGAAATGAAGGCCTCCGACGTCGCGCGCGCGATGTATCCCGATTACAAGGAAGAACGGGTGGTGCGATATGGCGCCAAGAGAAGCCTCGCGGTTAAGCTGAAGCTGAAATCGCCGCCCGATCCCGCGCGCAGCCCGTCGGCGATACCCGTACGTGGCATCAATTCCGATCTGCCGGTCAAGTTCGCGCCGAACGGCGGCGCGGTGCCGGGCGACCGGATCATCGGGATCGTCTCGCCGGGGGAGGGCATCACGATCTATCCGATCCAGTCGCCGGCGCTGAAGGATTTCGAGGAGGAGCCGGAGCGCTGGCTCGACGTGCGCTGGGATGTCGACGATTCGACGCCGCAGCGCTTTCCGGCGCGAATTCGCGTCGACAATGTCAACGAGCCCGGCAGCCTCGCCCAGGTGGCCACCGTGATCGCCGAGCACGACGGCAATATCGACAACATCAGCATGTCCAGGCGCTCGCAGGATTTCACCGAACTGACCATCGATCTTGAGGTCTATGACCTGAAGCATCTCAGCGCTATTATCGCCCAGCTGCGCGCCAAAGCCGTCGTCGCACGGGTCGAGCGCGTCAATGGGTAGGGCATGCATATGGCTTCAAATCGTACCCGCGAGCACTGTCTCACCTCTCCCATTGGGAGAGGTCGACGCGTAGCGTCGGGTGAGGGGTTTCGTGCTATCGATAGACCGTAACCCCTCACCCCAACCCTCTCCCAAAGGGAGAGGGAGCGCGCTCCCGTCGCCTCTGGCTCTGTGTGTAAAAACTCCTGCGAGTCCGCAATGCCGAAAGCTCCTCCGCTGCGTCTTGGAGTCAATGTCGATCACGTCGCCACCCTTCGTAACGCAAGGGCGGGCCGCAATCCGGATCCGGTGCGCGCGGCGCTGGTTGCGATCGCGGCCGGCGCCGACGGCATCACCGCGCACCTGCGCGAGGACCGCCGCCACATCCGCGACGAGGACATGGCGCGGCTGAAGGCGGAAATCTCGAAGCCGCTGAATTTTGAGATGGCGGCGACCGAGGACATGCTGAGAATCTCGCTCGCGACCAAGCCGCATGCGGTGTGCCTGGTGCCCGAACGCCGCGAAGAACTCACCACCGAGGGCGGCCTCGACGTGGTCGGACAGCACAACGCGCTGGCGCCGTTCATCGCCAGATTGAACGACGCCGGCGTGCGGGTGTCGCTGTTCATCGCTGCCGACCCCCGGCAGATCGAAATGGCGGCAAAGCTGCGCGCGCCGGTGATCGAAATTCACACCGGGGCCTGGTGCGACGCCGTCGTGGATGGTCATGCGGCAAAGGCGGAGGCGGAATGGCAGCGGATCGTTGCGGGTGCGGTGCTTGCGCGCTCGGCCGGCCTGGAAGTCCATGCCGGCCACGGCCTCGATTATGTCACCGCGGAGAAGATCGCGGGCCTGCCGGAGATCGTCGAACTGAATATCGGCTACTACATGATCGGGGAGGCGTTGTTCGTCGGCCTCGGTGAGACGGTTCGCGCGATGCGGGCCGCGATGGACCGCGGGCGCAAGATTCTTGCGAGTCAAAATCCCGAACACGAGAATCCAGCGGGCAAGACATGATCCTCGGCATCGGCTCCGACCTGATCGACATCCGGCGCGTCGCCAAAGTCATCGAGCGTCACGGTGACCGCTTTCTCGACCGCATTTTCACCGAAGCCGAGCGCGCCAGGGCCGGGCGCCGGGCCAAAAGCGAGAAGATGGTGGTGGCGACCTACGCCAAGCGATTTGCCGCCAAGGAAGCCTGTTCCAAGGCGCTCGGCACCGGTATCCGGCGTGGCGTCTGGTGGCGGGATATGGGGGTGGTGAACCTGCCGGGTGGTCGTCCGACGATGCAACTGACGGGCGGGGCTCTGGCCCGGCTGGAGGCGCTGACGCCGCGAGGCCATGAGGCGCGGATCGATCTCAGCATTACCGATGACTGGCCGATGGCGCAGGCCTTCGTCATAATTTCGGCGGTCAATGCGGGCAAACCGTGACACGCTGGGGGGTGTCCGGCGGTTCGCCGCGGAACAAAAAATCTTCAACTTGTCAATGGATTAGCAAGTTTCGATATCGCCGTTGATTGCGCGGGTGCGAACAACCGTCTAAAACGCTCGAATCTTGAATTCGAAGTTCGCCCATATCGCTGCATCGCCGGAGCGAAATTCGGATGCCAAAGGCAACAGAAAACCGTGATTCTAGTGTGGCTTAGGTTCGGAAGTTCTCGTGAAGGCCTTTCAGCGAGGGTGCAGAGAACTTGCGAACCTAAAACACACTAGGGGGAACATCGAATTGGGCGAATTCGGGCTTGCGCCAGAACTCGCTCTCAATATCAGAATCAAGACCATTTTGTTGACGCGAAACGAGGGGCGATTCGCGCGAGCAAAATGTTCTGCCACCGTGCGGCGGTCGCGAAGGGAATTGGGAAAGCGATGAGCGTGACATCCGGGACAAAATCTGAAAGCGGCTTGGGTGAAACCGTCCGCGTCGTCATTCACGCTCTGTTGATTGCGCTGGTGATCCGGACCTTCCTGTTCCAGCCCTTCAACATCCCTTCGGGATCGATGAAGGCGACGCTTCTGGTCGGCGACTATTTGTTCGTCTCGAAATATTCCTATGGCTACAGCCACTATTCCATACCGCTGTCGCCGCCGCTGTTTTCGGGGCGCATATTCGGCTCCGAGCCGGCGCGGGGCGACATCGTCGTGTTCCGCCTGCCAAAAGACGACACCACCGACTACATCAAGCGCGTGATCGGGTTGCCGGGCGACCGTATCCAGATGAAGGATGGGCTGCTCTACATCAATGACAGACCGGTGCAACGCGAGCGCCTGAGCGATTTCATCGGCGAAGACCCTTGCGGCTCCGACGCCACCGCGCGGGTCAAGCGCTGGAAGGAGACGCTGCCGAACGGCGTCACCTATCAGTCGCTGGATTGCGTCGACAATGGTTTCTACGACAACACCAATGTCTACACCGTGCCGCCCGGCCATTTCTTCATGATGGGCGACAACAGGGACAATTCGACCGACAGCCGGGTGCTGTCGGCGGTGGGTTACGTGCCGTTCGAGAATATCGTCGGCCGCGCCCAGATGATTTTCTTCTCGATTGCCGAGGGTGAACACGCCTGGATGTTCTGGCGCTGGCCGACCGCGCTGCGCTGGAATCGCATATTCTCAATTGTGCGATGAACGACGAAACACCTGATATCCAGACCTCATCGTCAACCGGCGAAGCAAGTCATAAGCCTGACGCCGGCCGCGAACCTGCGGCAGTAAAGAAGAAGCGCAGCAAGATCAGCGCCAAGGCCGCCACTGCGGCGATCGAGGCGCGCATCGGGCACAAATTTGCCGATGCCAGCCTGCTGGCCACGGCCTTCACGCACGTTTCCGCGCTGAAATCCGCGCGCAAGCGTGGTGACAGTTACCAGCGTATGGAATTTCTCGGCGACCATGTGCTCGGGCTGATCGTGTCGGACATGCTGTATCGCGCCTTCCCGAACGCCGATGAAGGCGAATTGTCGAAGCGGCTCGCCGATCTCGTGCGCAAGGAGAGCTGCGCGGACGTGGCGAAGTCGCTCGGGCTGGTCGATGACATCAAGCTTGGCGCGATCGGCGCGGGAGCGGGCGCCCGGTTGCGCAAATCCGTGCTCGGCGACATCTGCGAGGCGGTGATCGGCGCGGTGTTTCTCGACGGCGGCTACGCTGCCGCGGCGCAGTTCGTCGAGCGCAACTGGACCGAGCGGATGCGCAAGCCGCGGCGGCCGCTGCGCGATCCCAAGACGGTGCTGCAGGAATGGGCCCAGGGCAAGGGGCTGCCGACGCCGGTCTATCGCGAGGTCGAGCGCACCGGGCCGCATCACGATCCGCAGTTTCGCGTTGCGGTGGATCTGCCGGGGCTGGCGCCGGCCGAAGGCGTCGGCGGCAGCAAGCGCGCCGCCGAAAAGGTCGCAGCGTCCGTGATGATCGAACGCGAAGGCGTCGCCGGCGGTCCCAATGACGGATGACCCCCCTGATGAAGCCGCGCCGGCTGCGCCGGCCGCGACGCGCTGCGGCTTTGTCGCACTGATCGGCGCTCCCAATGTCGGCAAGTCCACGCTGGTCAATGCGCTCGTCGGCTCCAAGGTCACGATCGTCTCGCGCAAGGTGCAGACCACGCGGGCGCTGATCCGCGGCATCGTGATCGACAACAACGCCCAGATCATTCTGGTCGACACGCCCGGGATTTTCCTGCCCAAGCGGAGATTGGATCGCGCCATGGTGTCGACGGCATGGAGCGGGGCCCATGACGCCGATCTGGTCTGCGTGCTGCTCGATGCGCGCGAGGGCATCGATGAGGAAGCCGAAGCGATCCTCACCAAGGTGGCGACCGTTCGTCACGAAAGAATTCTGGTGCTGAACAAGATCGATCTGGTGCCGCGCGAAAAGCTGCTGGCGCTTGCCAAGGCCGCCAATGACCGCCTGAGTTTCGAAAAAACCTTCATGATCGCGGCGCTGTCAGGCGATGGCGTCGACGACCTCAGGCACACGCTGGCGGAGATGGTGCCGCCGGGGCCGTTTCATTATCCCGAAGACCAGATGTCGGATGCGCCGATGCGGCATCTGGCGGCGGAAATCACGCGGGAGAAAATCTTCCGCCAGCTGCACCAGGAACTGCCGTATCAATCCACCGTCGAGACCGACAGCTGGACCGAACGCAAGGACAAATCGATCCGCATCGAGCAGACGATTTTTGTCGAGCGCGAAAGCCAGCGCAAGATCGTGCTGGGCAAGGGCGGCGCCACCATCAAGTCGATCGGCGCGGATTCGCGCAAGGAGATCGCGGAGATCGTCGGCGTCCCCGTGCATCTGTTCTTGTTCGTGAAGGTGCGCGAAAATTGGGGCGACGACCCCAACCGCTACCGTGAAATGGGACTTGAGTTCCCGAAGGAATAGCCGGCGTCGCGATGATCCTGCCCAAAAACGTGTTGCGGTTTGAAGTGCTGCTGTATCTGTCGCTCACGCTCGACGCGCTGTCGGTCGCGTTTCAGGACCGAACGCCGAGCGCGGAGATGACGGAATCGATGATCATGACCGCGACCGTGATGGCGGCGGGCCTGATCCTGCTGCTGGTCTATTTCGTCTGGCTCGCCGCGCAACGGCGCAAGAACTGGCCGCGCTGGGCGCTGGGCGCCGCATTGATGCTATCGATCATCTCGCTGGTGCAGATCATCGGCGACAGCGGCCTGCAGCTCGACAGCGGCATCGAGATCGTTTCATGCATCCTGACGGCGGCCGGGCTGTATTTTTCCTTTACCGGCGACGCGCAAGGCTGGTTCAACGCGTGATCGTGGCGGCTGCGTAGGGTGGGCAAAGGCGTTCTTACGCCGTGCCCACCACGACAATATTACGGTGTTTGTTGATCAACTCGGTGGGCACGCTACGCTTTGCCCACCCTACATGATACAATCCACCCCATGGAATGGACCGACGAAGGCATCGTGCTGGGGGTGCGGCGGCATGGCGAATCCAGCGCCATCATCGAACTCCTGACGCGCGGCCATGGCCGCCACCTTGGGCTGGTGCGCGGCGGTTCCGGTTCGCGGATGCGCCCGCTGCTGCAGCCCGGCAACAGCGTGCGGGCGGTGTGGCGGGCGCGGCTCGACGAGCATCTCGGCTATTATGCGATCGAGGGAACCCGGCTGCGCGCGGCCACCGTGCTGGCGTCCTCGCACGCCGTCTATGGCGTGACCCATCTGGCCTCGCTGGCGCGGCTGTTGCCGGAGCGCGATCCGCACGAAGACATCTACGAGATGCTGGAGCGCACCCTGGATGACTTCGACGACATCGGCGAGGCCGCCATCCATCTCGTGAAATTCGAATTGGCGATGCTGGCCGAACTTGGCTTCGGGCTCGACCTGGAAACCTGCGCCGCGACCGGCGGGACCTCCGATCTGGCCTACGTGTCGCCGAAATCCGGCGGCGCGGTGTCGCGACAGGCCGGCGATCCCTGGCGCGACCGGCTGCTGCGGCTGCCGCCGTTCTTACGCGCCAGCGGCGGCGGCCCAAACGGCTGGTCGGATCAGGATCTGCAGGACGGCTTCCGGCTGACCGGATTGTTCCTGCTGCGCCATGTGCTGGAACCGCGCGGGCAGGGCCATTCCGACGCCCGCGACGGTTTTATCAACGCGGTGACCAGGCATCGGGCCAGCGTGGTGGTGCCTTAAGGCGCCCGCCGCCGAGGCCGTGGCCCGGCGCAAGGGTGCTCTACCGGCGCCCAGATCGAAGCTGCCCGGCATTGCCTCAGAGACGCTGCTGGCCCGACCCCTGGGCTGCCGCCCATTTGGGGGCTCGGTGGCATCCGCGAGGTCCTGAATTGGGGCGGTTTTGGCCGTCATCCGACCCGGTCCAACCTTAATCGGTAAGGTTAAACCACGGATGGAATTGCAGGAATCGGTGGTCTTACTATCGTCATCTGATGGCCGAAAAAATTGTCTACGATATCTATAGCGGAACAGCCGATCGAACTTTGCGCTTGGCCACTTTGCCCGGCGCCGGGTTGCCCGCGCATCTAAAGCGTAAGGATTGGACCCTTATGCGGAAAGGCAAATCCCCGGTCCATTCGGACGCGGATCGGGACATTGGCGTGCACGGTTATTGCTTTTTTCAGGTCGTCGAAAGCCGATAACGGCCTGAGACGAAACAGGGGCTGGAAAATTTCTCCAGAATGGGATCAATGAATTTATCGACTGGGAAGCCTGGGCCAGGGCAAACGCAGCCTTCGGCTCGGGGCACGACCATGACCGATGAAGACCTCACAGTGATGCACAGTCTACTTGCGAAATACCATCGCAGTCGCGCCATGGAAGCGACGCTCGACGTCGTGCAGCATTATCATGCCGATCTCGCGCAGCGGTTGGCGGATGAGGCTGCGCAGATACCAAGGCGCACGACGATCCTGGAACGCCTTCATGAACGCGAACAACAGGAAAAACAGAAGCTGGAGTTGTCGACAGCCGGCGTACCCGGCAAGAACCCCGGATAAGGCTGCGCGGAACGCAATGCCGCCGCGATCACCTTGAGATCGCGAGACCTCCCGATCTGACCGCGTGTCGCCGAAGTCCGGCGGCGGTGTCGCTGCCGGCCGGCCGAGGCCCTTTTTCGTCATCAACGCCACCGGCTAAAAGAACATTCCGTGAAAGGGGTGTTCTACCAGTGGAACACGCTAAGATAGCGCGAATCTGCTAAACTGCGGCCATGAGCAGGTCGCCCCCCTACAACTACAGATGCCCAAACCTGGAATGTCTGGCCGAATACGTTGCCGTACAGCGTGCGGACGCGTCTCTGCGCAAGCCGAAGTGCATCGAATGCGCGACGCCGTTCCTTGCCATGGAGAAGGGTCGCTATATCCAATATGAGGCCGCGTGGCCGGTAACGCTGGCACTGCCAGACGTGGCTTGATGGACCGGGGCTGATGATCGATCCCAAGCCCAAGCTGATCGCGGTCCTCGGCAACGTGCAGGAATACCTTGATCTGGCGGCGAGCACCAAGGATCGCGGCGAGCGCGAGTTCTACCAACGTATCGCAGAGTTGTACCTCAAGATCGCTCAGGAGCTTGAGGCCATGATGGGCAGGTAGGGATCGCAATACCCCCGGCCCAGCTGGCGCAACAATATTGCCACGCTGATTCGCGGCTTGCCCGATTCACCGTCAGCGTTTAACTCCTCCCCATGGGAAAAAGACTGATTCCACCGGAGCCGGCGGAAATCCACGAGGTCATGCTGCGCGACGCGCTCGAGGAGCGCTATCTCGCCTACGCGCTCTCGACCATCATGCACCGCGCGCTGCCGGACGCCCGTGACGGGCTGAAGCCGGTGCACCGCCGCATCCTCTACGGTATGCGGCTGTTGCGGCTGGACCCCGGCACGCCATTCAAGAAATCCGCCAAGATCGTCGGCGACGTGATGGGCTCGTTCCATCCGCATGGCGACCAGTCGATCTACGATGCGCTGGTGCGGTTGGCGCAGGATTTCGCTTCGCGCTATCCGCTGGTCGACGGCCAGGGCAATTTCGGCAATATCGACGGCGATAATCCGGCCGCCTACCGCTACACCGAAGCGCGCATGACCGAGGTCGCGCGGCTGCTGCTCGAAGGCATCGACGAGGACGGCGTCGAGTTCCGCCCCAATTACGACGGCCAGTCGAAAGAGCCGGTCGTTCTGCCCGGCGGATTTCCGAACCTGCTCGCCAACGGCTCGCAGGGCATCGCGGTCGGCATGGCGACCTCGATCCCGCCTCACAATGCGGCCGAGCTTTGCGATGCGGCGCTGCACCTGATCGACAAGCCCGAGGCGAAGTCGAAGACGTTGCTGAAATGGGTGAAGGGTCCGGATTTCCCGACCGGCGGCATCATCGTCGATTCCAAGGAGAGCATCGCCGAAGCCTACATGACCGGGCGCGGCTCGTTCCGCACCCGCGCCAGGTGGAGCCAGGAAGAGGGCGCGCGCGGCACCTGGGTGATCGTCATCACCGAGATTCCGTGGCTGGTGCAGAAATCGCGGCTGGTCGAGAAGATCGCCGAACTGCTCAACGACAAGAAGCTGCCGCTGGTCGGCGACGTCAGGGACGAGTCCGCCGAAGACATCCGCCTCGTGATCGAGCCGAAATCCCGTGCGGTCGATCCGGAATTGCTGATGGAATCGCTGTTCCGGCTGACCGAGCTGGAAAGCCGGATATCGCTGAACCTCAACGTGCTGGTGAAGGGCCGCATCCCCAAGGTGCTGGGCCTTGCCGAATGCCTGCGCGAATGGCTCGACCATCTGCGCGACGTGCTGCTGCGCCGCTCCAACTATCGCAAGCAACAGATCGAGCATCGGCTCGAAGTGCTCGGCGGCTATCTGATCGCCTTTCTGAATATCGACAAGGTGATCAAGATCATCCGCACCGAGGACGAGCCGAAACCGGCGCTGATCAAGGCGTTCAAGCTCACGGAGATCCAGGCCGAGGCCATCCTCAACATGCGCCTGCGCAATCTGCGCAAGCTCGAGGAATTCGAGATCCGCACCGAGGACAAGAACCTTCGCGCCGAGCTGAAAGGCATCAAGTCGCTGCTCGGCTCGGAGACCGAGCAATGGTCCAAGGTCGGCGACCAGGTGCGGAAAGTTCGCGACCTGTTCGGGCCGAAGACGCCGCTCGGCAAGCGCCGCACCACCTTCGCCGATGCACCGGAGCACGATCTCGCCGCGATCGAGGAAGCATTCGTCGAGCGCGAGCCGGTCACGGTGGTCGTTTCCGACAAGGGCTGGGTGCGCACGCTGAAGGGCCATGTCGCCGATCTCTCGGGCCTGACCTTCAAGACCGACGACCAGCTCGGCTCGGCCTTCTTCGCGGAGACCACGTCAAAACTGTTGCTGTTCGCCACCAACGGAAGATTCTATTCGCTCGACGTCGCCAAGCTGCCGGGCGGCCGCGGCCATGGCGAACCGATCCGGATGTTCATCGACATGGAGCAGGATGCCGCGATCGTGTCGCTGTTCGTCAACACCGGCGGACGCAAGTTCCTGGTCGCAAGCCATGAGGGCCAGGGCTTTGTCGTCAGCGAGGACGATTGCGTCGGCAACACCCGCAAGGGCAAGCAGGTGCTGAACGTCGAGATGCCGAACGAAGCCCGCGCGATCGCGACCGTCACCGGCGACACCGTTGCCGTCATCGGCACCAATCACAAGATGGTGCTGTTCCCGCTCGATCAGGTGCCGGAAATGGCGCGCGGCCGCGGCGTGCGGCTGCAGAAGTACACCAGTGCCGGGTTGTCGGACGTCGCCACGTTCGACTCCAAGGCCGGCCTGACCTGGAAGGATTCGGCGGGCCGTGACCAGAGCATGAGCTGGAAGGAATTGGCCGACTGGCGCGGCAACCGCGCCGACGCCGGCCGTCTCGCGCATGGCTTGCCGAAGTCGAACAAGTTCCTGCGCGGCGTGGAGTAGGGCGTAATAGTATCCGCCTTCCAGCAGGCCTATGATCGCGGCGGTCGAAACCATACGACCCCGCAGCGAATATCGTAAGCGCCATGGCCCATCACCACGATCATCACGACCATCCTCACGCCCACGGTCATGCCGGGCACAGCCACGCGCCAGACAATTTCGGGTTTGCGTTTGCCGTGGGCGTTGCGCTCAATACGGTGTTCATCGCCGCGGAACTCATTTTCGGCTACGCTGCGAACTCGCTGGCGCTGATATCCGACGCCGTTCATAATTTCTCCGACGTGATCGCGCTGCTGCTGGCGTGGGGTGCTGCGGGGCTTGCGCGCAAACGGCCGACGCAGCAGCATACCTACGGCTATCGGCGAGCCTCCATATTGGCGGCTCTCATCAATGCCGGTCTTCTTCTGATCGCGGTCGGCGGCATAGCGGTCGAGGCCATCAACCGGATTCAGGAGCC
>DATHHQ010000250.1:0-4091 GCA_035490095.1 Bradyrhizobium sp. | reverse complement strand
CTGCGGCTGCTGTTCATCTGCTGCCATCCCGATCTGCCGGCGACGCAGCAGATCGCGCTGGCGCTGCGCATCGTCTCCGGCTTGACGGTGAAACAGATCGCGCGTGCGTTTCTCGTCACTGAGGCTGCGATGGAGCAGCGCATCACCCGCGCCAAAGCGCGCGTCGCGGACGCCGACGTGCCGTTCGAGACGCCGGGCGCGGTGGAGCGCACCGAGCGGCTCTCCGCCGTCGCCGCCATGATCTATCTGATTTTCAACGAGGGCTACTCCGCCAGCGGGGATACCGTCGAGATTCGCGCGCCCTTGTGCGAGGAAGCCATTCGCCTGGCGCGGCTATTGCTTCGGCTGTTCCAGAGCGAGCCCGAGATCATGGGACTGACGGCGCTGTTGATGCTGCAGCATGCCCGCGCGGCGGCGCGCTTCGATGCCGAGGGCGCCTTGGTGCTGCTCGACGATCAGGATCGCTCGCTTTGGAATCAGAAGATGATCGCCGAAGGCCTGGCGCTGATCGACAAGGCGATGCGCCATCGCCAGAGCGGGCCGTATCAGATTCAGGCGGCGATCGCGGCCTTGCATGCCCGCGCCGCAAAGCCCGAAGACACCGACTGGACGCAAATCGATCTGCTCTATGGCGCGCTCGAAATCATGCAGCCGTCGCCGGTGGTGACGCTGAACCGCGCGGTCGCGGTGTCCAAGGTGCGCGGACCCGAGGCGGCGCTGGAGATGATCGAGCCGCTGGCGTCGCGGCTTTCGAACTATTTTCATTTCTTCGGCGTGCGCGGCGCCTTCCTGATGCAGCTTGGCCGCAACGAAGAAGCCCGCGTGGCATTCGACCGCGCCATCGCGCTCGCCAACACCTCGGCGGAAGCTGCCCACATCCGGATGCATCTCGACCGGCTGATGCGCGACAGCCAGCCGCAAGGTGCAAAGGCGGGGAAGTAAGAGCCACGGACTTCCGTCATGGCCGGGCTTGACCCGGCATCCACGTCTTCAAGCGCCCTCAACAAGAAAGACGTGGATGCCCGGCACAAGGCCGGGCATGACGAAATCGGAAAAATCTCCACTCCTCCTGTCGGATTACACCCGTCTCGTTCGTCCTTGGATTGTGCATCACCAATCCCTCCAAGGAGACGCGCGATGAACATTCAAAGCAGCAAGACCGTCGACGAAACCAAAATCCGTAACCTGATTGACGAGCGGGCCGATGCGCTCCGCAACAAGGACGCCCGCGGCGTGATATCCCGTCTCGCGGAGGATTTCGTACAGTTCTCGCTCGCACCGCCGCTGATCGCCACGGACGCAAATGTGAAGGGCTTTGAAGCCTGGTTTGCGACCTGGCAAGGCCAGCTCGGCTGCGAACTCCGCGACCTCACCATTGCGGTCGGCGATGGCATCGCCTTCAGCCACAGCCTCAACCGCATGACCGGCACCAAGACCGACGGACAAAAGGTCGATCTGTGGTTTCGCCAGACGTTGTGCTTCCGCACGATCAACGGCACCTGGGCCATCGTGCATGAGCATGAATCCGTGCCGTTCTACATGGACGGCAGCTTCCGCGCTGCGATCGATCTGAAGCCGTAGCGTCGAAGCTCCCAAGACAACCAACCGCTCAAGGAGAAAGCCATGTCGACGATTGCCGAGACCGCAGCGGTCTCAAGACCGATGCTCTGGCTGGGCCGCGTTCTCAGCGGTCTCGTCATTGTGTTCCTGCTGTTCGATGGCGCCATCAAGCTGGTGCCCTGGCCGGTCGTCACGGAAACGATGGACCGGATGGGTTATGGTTCGAGCGAAAGTCTCGCGCGAACCCTCGGCATCATTACCGTCGCCTGCACCGTTCTCTATGCGATCCCGCCGACCTCGATCCTGGGCGCGATCCTGCTGACCGGCTACCTCGGGGGCGCGATGGCATCGCATGTGCGGATCGGCAGCCCGCTGTTCAGCCACACGCTGTTCGGGCTCTATCTGGGCCTGATGGTGTGGGGCGGGCTGTGGCTCCGCGACGGGAGTTTGCGCGACTTGATACCCTGGCGGCGTTGATTTGCCGCGCCCACAATTCACAGAAAGGGAGTTTGCCATGTTCGAGATCATTGCCATCATCGCCGTCGTGCTTGCGATCGCCATCGCGATCCTGCTCATCCTCGCCGCGACCAAGCCAAACACGTTCACCGTGCGGCGCGCGACCACGGTCAAGGCGCCGCCGGAAACAATCTTTCCGTTGATCAACGACTTTCATCAATGGGGAACCTGGTCGCCTTACGAAAACAAGGATCCCGCGATGAAGCGCACCTACAGCGGGAACGCGAGCGGCAAGGGCGCGGTCTATGCATGGCAAGGCAACAAGAATGTCGGTTCCGGCCGCATGGAAATTCTCGACAGTTCGGTGCCTTCCAAAATCGTCATCAAGCTCGATTTCTTCGCGCCGTTCGAGGGCCACAACACCGCCGAGTTCACAATGCTGCCGCAGGGCGATGTCACCAACGTCACATGGCTCATGCATGGTCCGGTTCCGTTCATGGCGAAGATCATGCATGTGCTGATGAACATCGACCGCATGGTCGGCAAGGATTTTGAAATTGGTCTCGCCAACCTGAAACGGCTGACCGAGAAGTAACCCGATATTCGAAACGTCAACCAGCAAGGAGCCAGCGATGCAGGTCAATCCCTATCTGTTCTACAACGGCAATTGCGAAGCCGCGCTCAAGTTTTACCAAAAAGTGCTGGGCGCCGAGATCGAGGCGATGCTGACCTATGAGGGTGGACCGGAAGAGATGCCGACGCCGCCGGAATGGAAGAAGAAGATCATGCACGCCAAGATATCGATCGACGGCGAGGTGATCATGGCGTCCGACGCGTATCCCGGGCACTTCCACCAACCGCAGGGCTTCTCGGTCTCACTGCAGGTCGAGGATCCCGCCGATGCCGAACGCAGGTTCAAGGCTCTGGCAGAGGGTGGCAGCGTCAACATGCCGTTTGGGAAGACCTTCTTCTCCAAGGGCTTCGGCATGTGCGTCGACCAGTTCGGGATTCCCTGGATGGTCAACTGCCCGATGGAGGCATGATCGTCTACCGGCAGGCCGGATAGATTGCCGTGAGTTCGCGCCCGCGCAACAGCAGCAGGCGCGAGCTCAAGCCGCCGCGACGGCGAATCCAGCCCCGGACTGCGGCCGGATAGGCTTCCAGCACAAGTTCGGATGCTTCCGGCTCGGCGTACATCCGGCCGCGCGCGTCGACCGACCGCGCTGCGTGAAAGCCCAGTATCGCCTTGCGCGTCACGCAGATGCGATCGCCGGGCACCATGCTCAGCACCAGCGTGCAGGCCGACAGGCAAGGTCCGTCGATGACGACGCGTTCGCCCGAGGCACGCACGCGCTCGAACAGATCGAGGAACGGGCCGACCTGACCGCCCGGGCTGGCGAGGATGCGAACCTCCGCTTGCGCCGGCGACAAGATGAGAGCGCACAACATGGTTGCGAGAGAAATGGCTTTCATGACGGCCGGTCGCATCATGAGCGACTCCTTCAATCTCGATGATCGTATGAAATAAGCAATGGTAGAGCGTGAGGCAAGGTTTCGTCACTTGCCGGCGCCGGAGACCCCGGCTTCGGAAAATGTGGCCATTCGGCGATGGCAGGCCAGCGCCGCGCGCAGCAGCAGAATGGCGACGCCCGCGCCCGAGGCTTCGCCGAGCCGCATGTTGAGATCGAGCAGCGGATCGAGGCCGAGTTCGCCAAGTAACGCCCGGTGGCCGGATTCGGCGGAGACATGTCCCGCGCGGCAGTGATCCAGGATGCCTGCTTGCAGACGCGCGAGCGGGACGATGGCGGCGGTCGCGACGAATCCGTCGAGCAGCACGGGAATGTGATGGACCCGCGCCGCGAGGATCGCGCCGGCGATGGCGGCGAGTTCGCGTCCGCCTAACGCAGCGGCCACTGCGAGCGGATCGCCGGATGTCGCGCGATGAAAGCCGAGCGCGGCATCGATCGCCGCGCGCTTGCGCGCCAGCCCGGCATCGTCGACGCCGGTGCCGCGGCCGGCCCAGCGCGCAGCCCCGCCGCCCAGCAATGCCGCGCACAGCGTCGCCGCCGTGGTGG
>DATHHQ010000249.1:0-7204 GCA_035490095.1 Bradyrhizobium sp. | reverse complement strand
GTCGGCGCCGCTGTCGAAATATCTGCATTGTCAAACCCGCGTCTGCCGGCCGGTTGGCCTAAGCGAAGTGGACTGCGAAAAGGTCTGCCGCTACGAACGCATTGGTCTCGGTTACGATTTCAAGAACGTCATCGACCTGATGCGTTATCTATTCCCATGGCCGGTGACGCCGCGTCGGCGCCGCCGAACGATCGCGCTTGGCTGCGGCGACGCCAGCCGCATCATCTGTTCTTCGCTGATTGCGCAAGCATTCGACGCCGTGCGTTATCCGATCCTGCCCAAGATCACTCGCGTCGAGAGCCAGACGGCGCTGCGCGAAATTGCCGAGATCCGTCACTCGTCACTTTACGCGCCGCGCGACTTCGATATTTCGCCGTACTTCATAGTAGTGAAGCCCACGCTCGCGCGGGGCTTCAATTACAAGGACATGCATTGGGCCGATCTTCCCCAGGTTCACACCGCACAGGTCACGCTCGCTCCAGAGATCGAAGGCGCGATCACGGAGGTGGCCTACGTTTGAAAGTTTTCGGATGAGGCACTGAGTTGCGCAACGCTCACGCCGTTTCAGATATGTGCATCAGTATTTTGCCCTGGATCGAGCGAGGCCGCGATGGCGAACCCGACAGCCCAAGCGCACTGCTGTTGTCAGTCGCCTTCCGAATCGACGGCCGGTGAACGAGACGAGCGCAGTGCAGCGTCCGTAACGCGCTCATGGCTTCAATCGCTTGCTTAACGATCGCCGTCTCGTCAACTACAAATCTGGAGATCGATATGTCAAAGCCACGCCTACTATTGATCCATTGCTCGAACGGCGTCCGGCCGGGAGCAAAGCACCGGCAGCGCGGCAGCTTCCGACCTTTGGTCATTCATGGGGGCGCGCGAGGGAGATCCGTGTCGAGTGAGAACCCTTGGGAAGCTGCGCTCGAACTGATCAATCTTGCTTTTTTCATTTCCCATGGCAATTACCTTGCCTTCTTGCAGGCGAGTATGACAGTTCTTGAGGCCTACAATCGGACTGATCTTGAAAAGACCTAGATTGATATGGAGCCCCGACCCATGTGCTGCGGCCGGGAGGATCACCGAAACACTGCGCTCTCGCGTATCGTTCGCATCGACCGTGCTGCCCAACTCCGTCGCTCTCTTCGGCTGTCCCACGCCCAGAAACCAAATCGCAATAGAGCCCGCGGCACCGCCTGATGTATCCCTTTCCGCGATTGCGTTAGACCGCAGGTCAACACGGCCTCCGGGATTGTGCGAGGTCAATGTCCGTTCCGGGTGTGCGCCATGCAAAGGCGGCGCTTTCCAGTGGGTGCAAGCCCCAACCGGCAACCGCTCCAGCCGGAAGCAATCGGAGCAGTCATGGAGGTAACGAAGTGGCTGAAGCCTTCGATTAGCGTGTCACAAATTGGTGACAGCGCGAGTGGGCAGGCCGTAACGCGAGTGAACGCCGAGCAATCCTCGAAAAGGACAATGCGCAGGTCGACCCGACAACCCTATCGGGGAAGACTGATACGTCTGGATGAAATGAGCGAAGCGATACGTTCAGACGCTGCGCCGGGGTAGTGGCGACAGCATGTACACAAGGAAAGCGCACGAAACACGGGAAGTCCCAAGGCGTGGTCAGCGAGGACCAACCGGAAGCCCGCCAGCGCGGTTTCGGAGAGCAGCGGCCAAGCTCGCGCATTTTAGTGCGATGCAGCACGTAAAGCAGAACCCCACGTGGACATGGGTGATAATATTTTGTGTGGCCTGTAAAAGGATTCGCCAACCGAGTTCCCATCCTGATGCGCAAACCCCCTCAGGTTCCATTGAGACCAAGACCCCTTGGGCCGTCGCCTCGGTAGCGCTCGCCATCCTTGGAATGTCGTTCGGCGCGGCCTGGATCACCACAGTAGCGCTCAAGGACATCGCCAGCGAAGTGGGCGGGTCGCGTTCCGTTCCCGCGCTCGCCAGCGCGCTGGCTTAGCTCGGCTCCGGCATCGGTGGCATCATCATGGCACGAGTTGCTGATCGGGTTGGCACGCGCTGGACGGTGATCTTCGGTCCGTTGATGATCGGCCTTGGCCTCTCGATTTCGACCTTCGGGCCGCCTTGGCCGCTGTGGATCGGCCACGGACTGTTCATCGGCTTGATCGGAATCGGCGGCATCAATGCTCCGATGTACATTTATGTCAGCCGTTGGTTCGACCGCCGGCGCGGCTCGGCGCTTGCCCTGATCTCAAGCGGCACCTATCCCGCCGGGGGCGATCTGGCCGCCGGTATTCGAGCAAGCGATCGCCAATTTCGGCTGGCGGCAGGCGATGCTGTGGTATGCTCTCGGCGAGATAGTTGTCGTCGCGCCGCTTGGACTTCTTTCCTAAAATCAAAACCGAAGGTCGAGGCCATCAAAAAACTGCGGGGAATCGGGCGTCAACATTGGGGGCAATGCAATGTTTTGTTGTCGCCGAGCATTTGCAGCAGCTGCGCTGTCACTTGTCACTCTAGTTTCAGCCAGCTTCGCCAAGGCTGCCGACCTACCGGTCAAGGCCAAGCCAATCGCCGATCTCCCATTCTTTCTGTTGGTTGATAACCGGGTCACTTTCTCCTACATCTTTCAGGCTACAGGGCCGGGGCATTGGTCGCGCAATCCCAATGGCACCATCAACGGCAAGACCGAAAAGCAGCTTTACTCGTTCACGCATTACGATGCCTGGGCTTACGGCACCAACTTATTCGCCATCTCGATGTACAAGTCGGGCCATAACGATCCGGCCGCGCCTTGCACCAGTCCGAGGGCAATCACCGATCCTCTTGGCACGCCCCCCTTTGCCACGGTAAGCGCCAACTGTCCCGGCGCAACCGAGATTTACGGCCTGTTCCGCTCGACTTTCGGATGGAACCAGATCTCCAATACCAAGGCCTTCACCATGGGGCCGCTGCATGACATTTCGTTCGAAGTTGGCCTGGATGCAAACTACGAGAACGACTACAACGCAGCTGCCAAACGCGTCGTCGTCGCTGGCCTGCAGTTCGCCTTCGACCTGCCTTACAAGGGGTTATTCAACGTCGCGCCGTTGATGTACTACGAATTCTCCAACCACAGCGGCTTCCTGCAATGCGGTGCCGGATGGAATCTTCCGGCTGCGACCGTTCCAGGGGTGACCTGCAGCCCCGACGGCAGCAAAAGTTACAAGCCAACTTGGGCTGTTGAAATTAACTACAATCTGGACCTGGGCTTCCTGCCCGAGAAATTGCAGTATTTTTCGATCAGCGGTCGTGCGGACTTTCATGGGCCGAAGGGCAACCAGCACGCACCTCTCGGAATCGCGTCGGGTGGAACTGCTACCAAGGTGGAAATAAACAGCGAGCCGATTCGTCTGACCTTCGATGCCAGTAAGGCGTTCGCCGGACCCAAATATTCGCACTTGGTCGATGTCTGGGTTGCGTATCGCTATTGGCAGAACAAGTACGGTCTCGACGCCAACGCAAGTCCGACTTGCTTTACTAACATCCCGGGCCAGAGCAACAAGAGCTGCACCGAGTCCTCGCTCTTCTCCGGTATCACTGTGAAGTTCTAACGATCCGACCGTTCTCCAGGTGAAAGCGACGGCGCCGCGATGAAGCTCGCGGCGCCGTCTTGCTTTGTGCAGCGGCGAGCTATGTACGGATCGCCGCCGCCCTTCAACTTTAGTTCGGTGAGTTCAATTGAGTCGATGAGGCTAGGAAGTTAGTGATGCGCGTCTCCTCACGGCGCCTTTCGAATCTAGCGCGATGCCTGACCTGAGCCGTATCCCCCACAACGGACATAGCCCGACCGCCGCGACCAAATATGGCGCGCGAAATCGCAGCGTTCAGCCCGGCAGCAGCGGTCGTAACGCTTCATAGTCGGAAGGCGAGGCAAGGGATGACAAGCGTCAAGTTCGTGGCGAAATCGTCTATCGTTGGAGAACGTGCTTTCCAGAAAGATCGACCGTCTTTTGAAAGATGCAGCCGCTCTTAAACGTCATTGTGCACCCAGCACCAGTCGGTTTTTGAGAGAGGACATCCAATGAAATCCAGATTTGTTCGGACTATGCCAGTGGTCGCCGTGTGTCTTATCGGGAGCGGGAGCATCGCGTCGGCCGATACCAGCGACGTCAAAGGCCCAGCGCCAGTGATCGTGGCAAAATCAGGCAAGCACTGCAAAGATGATCCAAACTGCTTCAACCGGATTCATCACGCGATCAAGCCAGTCGCCCATGTAAAGCCTGGGCAGCCATTCGTACTCGAGACGCGTGACGGGCTCGATTCTGACCTCGACTTCAATTCGACGCGCCAGGATGTGGCGGCCCTCAACCTGAACCTCTGCCATCCGCTGACAGGACCCGTCTACATTGAAGGGGCAAAGCGCGGCGACGCGCTCGCGGTAACGGTGGTGGACATCGCGCCCGATGATTTCGGTTCCACCACGATCGTGCCAGGATTTGGATTCTTGCGAGATGTGTTTCCTGATCCTTTCATCGTCCACTGGGAGCTGAACCGCCTTGAAGCGCGTTCGAGGGACATGCCGGGAATTGCCGTCCCCAACAATGCATTCATGGGCACCGTTGGTGTGCTCCCGGACAAACCAGAACTCGACAAGTGGCTGAAGCGCGAGCAGGCGCTGGCTGATGCGGGTGGTGCGGTACTGACGCCCCAACCGGTCGACGCCCTGCCGTTGAACCTCTGCGGTGCCGATGGCACAGCGAAGAACGAATGCGTGCGGACCGTCCCGCCTCGCGAGAACGGCGGCAACGTTGACGCCAAGGAGACCGTCGTCGGCACCACGCTGCTGTTCCCTTGCTTCATCGACGGCTGTGGGCTCTTCGCCGGTGATGTGCACTTCGCCATGGGCGGCGGCGAAGTGGCCGGCACGGCCATCGAGATGGGCGCCAAGGTGAGGCTCCAGGCCAAGGTGATCCCGGGCGGGGCTTCGCAGCTTACGACCATGCACTTCGAAGGCGACTCGCAGCTCAAGAAACTCGCCCCGTCGAGTTTCTACGCAGTCACGGGGCTTCCGCTTAAGTCCGAAGGCGAGGTGCCGGTGTATTCCACCTACCTTGGTGGTCAGAAGATTGCACCGCTCGCTAACCTCTCCGAGGATCTCACCCTGGCAGCTCGAAACGCCACGCTCAATATGATCGACTTTCTGGTCAAGACGAAGGGTCTAACCCGCGAGCAGGCCTACATACTGGTCAGTGTGGCCGTCGATCTTAACATCTCGCAAGTCGTCGATTTTCCGAACGTGGGCGTTACGGCGATCTTGAACCGCGACGTGTTCAAGCCGGAATAAAGGAGGCGATGATGAAGCGGCGCGAACTTCTGACATTGGGGGCGGGTGCGGCGGCGTTTGTGCTCGCCGGGCACGGACCGGCTGTCGCCGATCTGGAGCCGGACGGTATGTGGTCGATCTATCGGCGCTACCGCCTTCTGATTGTCGGCCAGCGCGATGATGAAATGGCCAGTGCCTTCGCCGGGGCGGTGGTTGATGTGCTGGCCCGCTCTCTGCCCACCTCGCGCGCCCAGCTGGCCCGCGCAGCGGACACCCGGCGCGTTGGCGTGCTCATTGGCACGAAGCAACAGGACGTCGCAATCATGGCGGCGGAGAGCGCCGATGCCCTCTTTCTCGCCAAGCCGCCCTTCGATGATATCCGCAACGTGCCGTTAAGGCTCATTGTGTCGTTCGGCAGCCACGTTCTGGTGTGCCGGCCGGATTTCTTGGCCGGCCACGCCTACCTCCTGGCGCAGACACTGGCTGAGCACAAAGACGCGTTACCTACGCCCGCCGGTGCCCCTGGCGGAATTGTGCCGGCTCACCGAGGATCGCACGCCTTTTTCGCCGGCGAAGAGATACCCAATGATTGACTACCTGACCACGGCGAGCCCGTCCCGCACAGGCAAGTAGCCGCCGGCCACCCGCCAAGCGTTATCCATTCATCGACGATTCGGTAGCATCGACTGAATAATGGCCGCGCGCGACGCCGATCTGGCGGCGGCGACAATCGAGACGACGAGAAATGCGGCCATTTCGTTGTCGACCCCGCTTTCTCCATGAAGCTCGTCTGTGAAGACGTTTGATCGCGAGCGTCGTCGCCAGCAACACGTCTGACCCATCCGAACTTGTGTCGTGTGTTCAGGGAAAAATGACGACCTTCGTGGAAGATGAAGTTACGCATTATAACTATTGTGCAGGCCATGAGATTTGCTGAATGCGACGGCATTTAGAATGAACTCGGAAATGGGTAGATGATTAAATTCTTGCGCGTTATTTGCAGTCCTCGCGGGCAAGTCTCTGAGAGTGACAAGCTCTCTCAAAAAATTTTCGGCTTCGCAGATGGCGGAAGTTCTTGCGCCGCTTTCCGACACCGATCCGCCAAAGGGTCCCACGTACCGCCAACACTGGACCTCGGGCGGCCCGTGGTTTTGGGGCTTAGGTGAATGGAAGCGGATGCTGGTACGGTCGATGCGCCCGCACGAAGCGCCGGCGGCCCTCAGTCCGCGGCGGGATTACATTTGGGAGTTAAAGCATGATGGCGCCGATCGAGTGGTTTGACGATCTTACCGTTGGGATGCGATTCAAAAGTGGCGAGGCGCAGATCACGGCGTCGGACATTAAGCGGTTTGCAGCCGAGTTCGACCCGCAGCCGATGCACTTAGACGAGGTCGCTGCCGCGAAGACTATATTCAAAGGCCTCGCGGCGTCAGGATGGCACACTGCCGCAATTGCGATGAACCTCGCAGTTCAGATTCGCCCGTTCGGCCCCCATCCACTGATCGGGATGGGCGCCGACGGGTTACGTTGGATGGCACCAGTGCGGCCCGGCGACGTCCTACATCTTGAAGGCGAGGTTGTGAGCCTCACTCCGTCGAAGACCAAACCGCAAGGCACCGCTCTGGTAAAATGGACTATGTACAATCGGAATGGCACTGAAGTTTATACCTTCACCCCGATCGCCATTGTTCCGCGTCGTCCCCAGAGGTAGCGTAGCAGCTTTCGCGCGGCGCTCGGGTCGGCATTCAGCAGTCCGCTGTAGCGATTCACGAACCGGCAATAGCCGTCAGTGCGGCCGCCGAGACGTGATGAGCGTGCCCGAACGGATGGTTACGTGAAGGTGACCTCGCTAAAGTCGATCGAGACCATCAGCGATGGCCTGCGATCGGGGCCGCGGGCGCACCCGGAAACGCGGTGGTCAAGCGTCGCATTACT
>DATHHQ010000248.1:0-34445 GCA_035490095.1 Bradyrhizobium sp. | reverse complement strand
CCGCGTTTGCCAGGTGATAGGCGCATCGCATCGCCATCACGTGAACGGACACCATTTGCGCCACCAGCATGGCCTCGACGGAATCCCTGGGCTTGATGCTTTTCACCATTGAAATCATGAAGGCGAGGTTGACCGCGTCAGGCCTCTGCCCGTTCACGCTGGCCTTCACCAATTGTCGGAGGATGCCATGCATCGCATCGCGATCGGCGACCCCCAATGCGTCGGCCATGAGCTGTTCGCCCAACTCCGAATCCGGATGGTCGATGGAGAATCCGTGGGGCAACAGTTTTACCCGCACGCCAGCGGCAGCCTTGGTTCGTCCGGTTGCGGCCATTGCCGTTGCCTTGTTGAGGTCTGGAACTGTGTTCACGTCGATATCTCCTTAAGGCAGCGCATCGGAAGCGCGCGCGGTTCGGCAACGCGAGAGGCGATCATTCGCCGTAGCGAGCCGCTGCAACTTCAATTGTGGGTAAGGATTTTGCCTGCAATCGCGCCGAAGAGGCCGTTGTCGGGAAGGGCCATGGGCGTTTTACAAATTGCGCAATGGTGGGATAGTGCCCCTGATTTGCCCGACGTGTCAAAATGTTTTCGCAGGGTGCTCAAAGCATCCATGCCAGCGACACCGCGCTACTTTGCATGGGGTTGTTTTCGATATTTTGGTCGGGAGTGAGAACCACGTCGGCTCAGCCGTGCCGGTGCCGCAGCCCGGGGCCGTGAGTCCGCAGAAGTTGCGCCGCATAGCTGCCCAGCAAAATGGCCGGGCGCATCGTCGCGTGCGTAGTCAATGGCATGGAAATTGCTGCTACGTTGACTTAGTTCGTTCAGCCAGCGGCTCGGAGATATGGCAATGCTTGAGGGAGCCGAGGTGCGGCTTGCCGTCGATATCGGCGGCACTTTCACCGATATCGTGCTGGACGTGGGCCAGGATCGCAGGACCCGCAAGCTGCTGACGACGCCCTTGCGACCGGAGCAGGCGGTGCTGGACGGGATGCGTCTCATTCTGGCCGACGCGCGCGCCCACATCAGCGATATCGACGTCTTCATTCATGGCACGACGCTCGCGACCAACGCCATCATAGAACGCCGCGGCGCCAGGACGGCGCTGGTCGCGACGCAAGGTTTCCGCGACGTGCTCGATATCGGTACTGAGAGCCGCTACGATCAATACGACCTTGCGATCGAAAAACCGAAGCCGTTGGCGCCGCGCTCCCTGCGCTTCACCGTCCCTGAGCGCATCGATGCGCATGGCGCCGTGCGGCTGGCGCTCGATGAAGCCGCCGTGCGCGCACTCGCGCCCGAGCTGCGCGCGCAGAAGGTGGAGAGCGTCGCCTTGGCCTTCCTCCACTCCTATGCCAATCCCGAGCATGAACGGCGCGCCGCCGCGATCCTGAAAGAGGAATTGCCGGCCATATGGGTGACGCTGTCGTCGGCGGTGTGTCCTGAAATTCGCGAATATGAGCGGACTTCGACGGCCGTCGCCAACGCCTATGTGCAGCCTCTCATCGACGGCTATCTCGCACGCATGGGCGAGGCGCTGCAGGTCGAGCAGTTCCGCGGCGCCATCTATCTCGTGACCTCGGGTGGCGGCGTCACGTCGATCGAGACGGCGCGGCGCTTTCCGGTGCGTCTTGTCGAGTCGGGCCCGGCGGGCGGCGCGATTTTCGCGGCGCAGATTGCGGCTCGTCTCGGCGAGACCAAGGTCTTGTCCTTCGATATGGGTGGCACCACCGCGAAGATCTGCCTGATCGAGAAATATCAGCCCGAGACCTCGCGCGTGTTCGAGGTCGATCGCGCCGCGCGCTTCCTGAAAGGTTCGGGCCTGCCGGTGCGCATCCCCGTGATCGAGATGGTCGAAATCGGCGCCGGCGGTGGCTCGATCGCGCGGGTCGACGCCTTGAAGCGCGTTACGGTCGGGCCCGAGAGTGCGTCGTCCGAGCCTGGACCGGCTTGCTACGGCCGCGGCGGTCGACACCCCGCCGTGACCGATGCGGACGTTGCGCTCGGCAAGATCGACCCCGACGCATTTGCCGGCGGAACGATCAAGCTCAGCGCGGAGCTATCGAGACAGGCCTTGTTGCGCGACATCGGCGAGCCGCTGGGACTGTCGGCGGAAACCTCAGCCTACGCCGTGCATGAGGTCGTGTGCGAGAACATGGCGAGTGCTGCCCGCGTGCATGCGGTCGAACGCGGCGCCGTGGTTGGCCAGCACACCTTGATCGCCTTCGGCGGCGCCGCGCCGCTGCATGCGGCGCGCGTTGCCGAGAAGATCGGCGTCTCGCGCGTGATCGTGCCGTCGAACGCCGGCGTCGGCTCGGCCGTCGGATTTCTTGCCGCACCCATCGCCTATGAGCTGGTGCGCAGCCGTCATGTCAGGCTCGACGATTTCGATGCCGGAGCGGTGTCCGATCTGCTGCAGGAGATGGCGACGGAGGCGCGCGACCTGGTGGAGCCCGGCGCGGCGGGAGCGCCGGTACGCGAACGGCGCGCCGGCTTCATGCGCTATGTCGGACAAGGCCACGAGATTACGGTCGAACTGCCGAACCGGCGGCTGACCGACGCGGATCTCGCAGGCCTGCGCCAGGCGTTCGAGGCGAATTATGCGGCCTTGTTCGAGCGGCCGATTCCAGGCGCCGCGATCGAGGTGCTGAGCTGGTCGGTGCTCGCGACCACCGAGCCGCGAAATCCGCCGCGCGTCGCCGAGGTGACGCGCAAGCCGGCCGGGAAAGCCGCAGGCAGCCGCAAGTTTTTCGACGGACGCGCGGGGCAGGTGGTCGAGATTCCCCTGTACCACCGCGACCGGATGGCGCCCGGGGCGACCATCGCGGGACCGGCCGTCATCGCGGAAGATGAAACCTCGACATTCGTCTCGACGAGCTTCAATGCCTATATCGACGGTGCCGGCAGCATCGTCATGGAACGGAAGGCGGCGTAACCATGAGCGAGCCATGCGGCGCGAGCCTGATCAATCTGCAGATCATGTGGCACCGGCTGATCGCCGTGGTCGAGGAACAGGCGCAGGTTCTGCTGCGCACGGCCTTCAGTCCGATCGTGCGCGAGTGCGGCGACCTCTCGGCCGGCGTGTTCGATCCGAAGGGGCGGATGCTGGCGCAGGCCGTGACCGGCACGCCGGGGCATGTCAATTCCATGGCCGAGTCGGTCAAGCACTTCATCGCACATTTCCCGATCGAGACGATGAAGGAAGGCGACGCCTACATCACCAACGACCCCTGGATGGGGACCGGCCATCTCAACGATTTCGTCGTCACCACGCCGTGCTTCAAGGACGGCAGGCTGGTCGCGCTGTTTTCCTGTACCAGCCATCTGATGGATATCGGCGGCATCGGCTTCGGGCCGGATGCCACCGACGTCTTCATGGAGGGGCTCTACATCCCCATGCTGAAGCTGATCGATCAGGGCGTCGTCAACGAAACGCTGATGGCGATGATCCGCAGCAACACGCGGTTGCCGATCGACACCGAAGGCGACACCTATTCGCTGGCGGGTTGCAACGACGTCGGCTGCCAGCGTCTTGTCGAGATGATGCGCGAATTCGACATCGAGTCGCTCGATCAGCTTGGGCATCACATCTGCGACCGCTCGCGCGAAGCGGTCCTGGCTGAGATCGCGAAGCTGCCGAAGGGAGTCTGGCGCAACAGCATGGTCGTCGACGGCTATGACGAGCCTGTTACGCTCGCGGCGACGCTGACGATCTCGGACGAGGGCATTCACGTCGATTATGTCGGCACATCGGCTGCTTCGAAGTTCGGCATCAATGTGCCGCTGTCCTACACCACGGCTTACACCGTGTTCGGCCTCGGCTGCGTGGTCGCATCGCAAATCCCGAACAACGCGGGCTCGCTGCTGCCGCTGACCGTGGCGGCTCCTGCCGGCTCGATCCTCAACGCGCCAAAGCCGGCGCCGGTGGCGTCGCGTCATGTCATCGGCCAGATGCTGCCTGACGTCGTCTTCGGCTGCCTGCGTCAGATCATTCCCGAGCGGGTGCCGGCCGAAGGCACGTCCTGCCTGTGGAATCTCAATGTGCGCGGACAGACGCGCAGCGGCGCCGGCGGCAATTACGGATTCTCCATGGCGGTGACGAGCAACGGCGGCACCGGCGCACGTTTTGCCAAGGATGGGTTGTCGGCCACCGCCTATCCCAGCGGCGTGCGCGGCACACCGGTCGAGATCGCGGAGACGCAGACGCCGTTGATCTTCTGGCGCAAGGAGCTGCGTCCGGATTCGGGCGGCGCCGGCCGCACGCGCGGTGGTCTCGGCCAGATCATCGAAGTCGGCAGCGGCGTCGATGCCCCGTTCGACATTCTGGCGGCCTTCGACCGCATCGATCATCCGCCCCGCGGCCGTGACGGTGGCTGCGACGGCGAAGCCGGCTATGTCGGACTGAAGTCGGGACAGAAGCTGCGCGGCAAGGGTTTTCAGACCGTGCCGCCCGATGATCGGCTGGTGGTGATGACGCCAGGGGGCGCCGGGATCGGCGATCCGAGGCAGCGCGCGCCGGCGAGCGTGCGCGATGACGTCGAAGGCGGCCTGGTGTCGAGCGAGAATGCGGTTGCGGTTTACGGCTTCGCCGGCTGACGCGTCCGGCGGCGGCTTTGCCGCGGCCTGCAAGTGCCAGGGAGAGCCGGATTAAAATCCGCATTTGGCATGCGGGCGAGGCGTCTTCGTCTACACGCCGCACCGTCGAGGTTCTCGATCGCCGGTGATTCTTATTGCGCAATATCGTCTAGCGCTTCCTTGTTCCATTACCTGACTTGCACCTCGACACCGCCGATTTCCTCAAGATCAAAACGATAGGCTGCGTCTTCCACCGGAAATACGGTTTTCATCACACTGCCAGTCATGACGACTTGACCCGCTTTCAGGCTCGCGCCCCGCGAAGCCAGTTGCGTGGCAAGCCATGCGACTGAATTGAAGGGATGCCCGAGGATGTCGCGGCCGTACCCTTCGCCGATCGCAACATCGTCTTTCGTTGCGCGCCCGAGGACGCTCTCCAGATCAGGCCATTTCGTCGCAAATTCTGACAGGACAATGCCGCCGTTCCACGAATTGTCCGCAACAAGCGAGAGAACCTCGAGCTTGTCATAGTCCGCGTTTCGATCGTCGACGAGTTCGATGGCCGCGCATACGCCGCCGATATGAGGCGCGATCATTTCGGCGGTACAGGGCACGCCTGTGACCGGAACGTCCGATTTGATGCGGACGGCGATTTCGAATTCGAGTCCCAGCCGGCCGAAATCCGAGCGCTGCATGGTCGCTCCCGATCGATGGACGCGCCTGGCGAGCACGACACCCGCGATGGGATGATCGATCCGGCAAAAGGCCTGCATCGGAGCCGACGTCAATCCGACCTTGTAGCCCACGGCGTCGCCGTGTTCGTTGCGGAGAAGCGCTACATATCTCTCCTGGATATCGTAGGCGTCTGGGATCGTCGTGGGCCCGTCTGGCGGACCAAGCGACCTGAACCGCACATTGGCCTTGTGTTCAGCGAGCAGTGCTTCGGCTGCGCGCCGGGCCGCGATATCCTCCATCGATCTCTCTCCCTTTTCGTCAATTCTATCGCGCCACGGGCTGCCGTCAAACGATGGCGGTGCTGTCTTTCGGCGTGGGGTCTTGGTTCGCTGCCCGTCCATCATTCCTGTGCCGCTTGGCATCGCCGCGGACGAAACTCAGGTGAACGGCGTTGCTCGATCCTGCTGGTGTCGATGTGGTGCGCGGCGTCGTTCGCGATTTCGGCTTGAAAGTGCTGACGTTGCGGACCATCGCAGGCCACGATGCGCTGGCAATCCAGAAACGGATTCCCGCCTCCCTGATCTTCGTGCCAAGCCAGGGCGGGCACGCAAAACAGCTTTGGCTGATTTACTAAACAAACTGAATTTCATGTTTCGCGCACGCGCCAACAGGCGTCGATGCGTTAAAGGTTGCACTGCAGCAATAACATAGCTCAACGAAAATTCGGATGGCGTCTATTGACTTCAGTAATGTTTAGTGAAAATCTTTAACTTAACAATAATACTAAACTCGTCTCGCAACGTTGATGGCGGGATTCAAAGTCCGCTTATGACCCGTCCAACGGTGAGCATTGGCAAGGGCAAGCAGGCAATGGCCTGCGACAACAGGGAGGTTGTGATGATCCAAATGGTGCGTGCATTGGGGGTGACCGCGGTTGTCGTCGCTTCATGTCTTGGCAGTCAGGCCGTTGCCCAGACAAAGCAATTGACGTTGTGCTGGGCGGCGTGGGACCCGGCCAACGCCTTGGTGGAACTTTCGAAAGACTTCACCACCAAGAGCGGCGTTCAGATGAAATATGAGTTCGTCCCATGGACGAGTTACGCCGACCGTTTCCTCAACGAGCTCAATTCAAAGGGGAAACTCTGCGACCTCATTATCGGTGACAGCCAATGGATCGGCGGGGCCGCCGAGAATGGTCACTACGTCAAGCTCAACGATTTCTTCGCCAAAGAAAAAATCTCGATGGACGATTTCATGCCGGCGACCGTGGTCGGCTATTCGCAATGGCCCAAGAACACTCCGAACTATTGGGCGCTGCCGGCGATGGGCGATGCGATCGGCTGGACCTATCGCAAGGACTGGTTCGCCCGGCCGGAAATTCAGGCCGACTTCAAGAAGAAGTATGAGCGCGATCTCAGCCCTCCGCAAACCTGGGATGAACTCAAACAGATCGCCGAGTTCTTCCAGGGCAGAGAGATCGACGGCAAGAAGGTCTACGGAGCCTACATTTACACCGAGCGCGGCTCCGAAGGCATCACGATGGGCGTGACCAACGCGCTCTACGATTGGGGCTTCCAGTACGACGATCCGAAGAAACCCTATCAGATGGAGGGCTTCGTCAACTCACCCGACGCGGTCAAGGGATTGGAATTCTATAAGTCGCTTTACAAGTGCTGCACCGCGCCAGGCATGAGCAATGCCTATATGTCCGAGGGGCTCGACGCCTTCAAGTCCGGTCAGGTCGCGATGCAGATGAACTTCTTTGCGTTCTTTCCCGGCCTCTACAAGGATCCCAATGTTGGTGGCGACAAGATCGGCTTCTTTGTCAACCCGAAGCAGAAGTTTCACTTCACCCAACTAGGCGGGCAGGGGATCTCGGTCGTCTCCTACTCCGAGCATAAGGACGACGCGCTCGCTTACATCAAATGGTTCGCGCAGCCCGAGGTTCAGAAGAAGTGGTGGGCGCTGGGCGGCTATTCCTGCCACAAGGCGGTGCTCAATGACCCCGGCTTCCCCAAGAGCGCGCCGTTTGCCGCCGACTTCCTGAAGTCGATGGATATCGTCAAGGACTTCTGGGCGGAGCCCGCCTATGCCTCGCTGTTGCTCGATATGCAGAAGCGCGTCCATGACTACGTGGTGGCCGACAAGGGCACCGCAAAGGAGGCACTCGACCTCCTGGTCAAGGATTGGCAGAAGGTGTTCAAGGACGAAGGCAAAATCTAGCTTGATGCGTGCAGGTCTGCCGGCCTCCGGTCGGGAGACCTGCCCCCTTATCGTGTACCGATCCGTGAACGACAGGTCTCAGATGAGCACTCTTGCCGAGCGGGCCGTTGCCCGGACGCCACGTCGACTGGCATTGCGGTTTGGCGGGATGTCCGACAAAGCCATTGCCTGGCTGTTCATAACGCCGTCGGTATTGCTGCTGCTCGCGATCAACATCTTCCCGCTGCTGTGGACGATCCAGCTCTCGTTCACCAACTATCGGGCCAACCGCCCGAATGCGGTGCTCCGATATGTCGGCCTCGACAACTACCGCGACATACTGACCGACCCCGAGGTGTGGCACGCTATGCAGACGACCGCGCATTTCGTGCTGTGGTCGATCGCGCTGGAATTGGTGCTCGGGTTTGGACTAGCGCTCCTGATCAACCGTCGCTTCCGTGGCCACAGTTTCTGGACCACCGTCATTCTCTTGCCGATGATGCTCTCACCTGCGGTCGTCGGCAACTTCTGGACCTTTTTGCTTCAGCCGCAGATCGGATTGTTCAACAGCGGGATTGCGCTGGTGACGGGGGTAGATCCGAGTTCGTTTCAGATGATCGGCGACGTCCGGCTGGCGCCCTGGGCCATCATCATGGTCGATACCTGGATGTGGACGCCCTATGTGATGCTGATTTGCCTCGCCGGTTTGCGCTCGATACCGGATTATATCTATGAGGCGGCCGAGGTCGATCGCGCATCCGCCTTGCGGCAATTCTGGTCCATCACGCTGCCGATGGTGATGCCATTCCTGATGCTCGCCATTCTTTTTCGGGCGATCGAGAATTTTAAGATGTTCGACATGGTGAACCTGCTCACCTCGGGCGGGCCGGGCTCGACGACGGAGGTCGCCTCGATCACCCTGAAACGCGAGGCATTCGAGAAATGGCGCACTGGCTATTCATCGGCCTTGGCCATCATTCTCTTCGTCACCGTGTTTGGCGCCGCCAATATCTATGTAAAGGCCCTCAACCGGGTGAAACAGCGATGAACACGCCCGTCACCGCACATTCAGTGGCCGAGCCGTCGTCACGATCAAAGCTGATCGCCTCGGTCTTGGTCGTCACTTATGCGGTGATAACCATTCTTCCCTTGTTGTGGATATTCCTCACGGGATTCAAGACGCCGCCGGATTCGATCGCCTATCCGCCCAGGATCCTGTTCGAGCCTTCGGTCGAAGGTTACGTCAACCTGTTCACAACGCGCTCGCGGCAAACGCCGGAATTCCTGGCCAGCCTGCCGCCGCCGCAGACCTGGTATGAGCGCCTGGTGCGCTCCCGCAACATGGTGATCGGCGGACCGTCAAAGGTGGTGCCGCGCTTTCTGAATTCGATGATCATCGGCTTCGGCTCGACCTTCCTTGCCGTGTGCTTCGGCACCATTGCCGCTTATGCGTTCTCGCGCTTCCGGGTGCCGCTTGCGGATGACTTGCTGTTCTTCATCCTGTCGACGCGGATGATGCCGCCGATCGCGGTCGCGATCCCGATCTATCTGATGTTCCGGCATCTCGGATTAAGCGATACCAAGCTCGGGATGATCCTGTTGTACACTGCCGTGAATGTCTCCCTGGCGGTATGGCTCTTGAAGGGTTTCATGGATGAAATCCCTCGCGAGTACGAAGAGGCCGCGATGGTCGACGGCTACACGCGCCTTCAGGCATTCTTCAAGGTGGTTCTGCCGCAGGCGACGACCGGGATCGCAGCAACCGCGATCTTCTGCCTGATCTTCGCCTGGAACGAATACGCCTTCGCCGTTCTGCTCACCAGCGGTGAGGCGCAAACGATGCCCCCCTTCATCCCGTTCATCATCGGCGAGGGCGGTCAGGACTGGCCTGCGGTCGCCGCCGCGACGACAATATTCTTCATCCCGATCCTGTGCTTCACCATCCTGCTGCGTCGCCATTTGTTGCGTGGCATCACCTTTGGAGCCGTGCGCAAATGACTGAAAGGATCGCACGACACGCATCAAGATGGCCCCTCTGGCTCCGTCGTGGCCGTTGCGAAGCCACCGCGATGGTGCTGATCGGTCTTGGCGTTCTGATGCTGATGCAGCCGCTCTCGTTGAATCTGTATAGCTATTCCTTCGTGACGATCCTGGCCGGGACGCTGGGGTTTGTGATCGTCAGTCATTTTCCGGATTAGCCGCCATGGCAGAGATCAAGCTCGAAACCGTAGCCAAGACATTCGGAACGTTTAGTGCCGTCAAGGGCGTGGACTTCACGGTCGATCACGGCTCGTTCTTCGTCATTCTCGGCCCGTCGGGATGCGGCAAGACAACGACCTTGCGCATGATGGCTGGCCTTGAACTGCCGACCTCCGGCCGCATCCTGCTCGATGGCGAAGACGTCACCGCGCTGCCGGCGTCGGCACGGGACATCGCCTTTGTGTTCCAGCTATTTGCGCTCTACCCGCACATGAACGTGCGCCAGAATATTGCCTTTCCGCTGCGGTGCCAGAATTACCCGCGCGCCGAGATCAGGCGAAGCGTCGAAGAAACGGCAAGGCTGCTGAGGATAGATCATCTCCTGGACCGTCGGGTTGGCGGGCTCTCCGGCGGCGACCGGCAGCGCGTCGCCTTGGGTCGCGCCATCGTGCGTCGACCCAAGGCGTTTCTCATGGATGAACCCTTGGGTGCGCTCGATTCCGAGTTCCGCCGGTTGATGTGCGGCGAGTTGCGCGAGTTGCATGACCGCATCGACGCGACCACCGTTTACATCACTCACGACCAGCTTGAGGCGATGGCGATGGCGGACCGTATCGCCATCATGAATCAGGGGCGTGTCGAACAGATCGGTACGCCTCAGGAGATCTACGATCGTCCGGCGTCGATGTTCGTGGCCGACTTCATCGGCGCCCCGCCGATGAGTTTTCTCGCTGTCCAGGCCACGCTGCAGCGCGGCGATCGCAGTATCAAGGTCAATGGCGCGCCGGTCGAAATGCCACGGCTGTTCGAAGACCGTGCCGAGGGCCCCTTCGCACTCGGCGTAAGGCCGGAGAACGTGTCCTTCGCGGATGCCTCGAGCTTGCGAGGCCGTGTGATCGGCGCTGAATATCTCGGCACCACGCAAATCGTCACGGTGACGACTGCCAACGGTCAAATAAAGGCCCGGCTGCCATCAGGCAACGCGGTCCGGGTCGGCGAAACCGTTGGGCTCGCGTTGCGGCCGGACAAACTATCGCTATTCGACGCCATCAGCGGCCGGGCGCTGCCGTCGGCGCTTTATGCGGGAGATCGCGATGGCTGAGGTTGCGCTGCTCGATGTCAGCAAGAGCTTCGGTGCCGTGGAAGCGGTTCGTTGCCTTTCGCTCTCCGTCGCCCACGGTGAATTTGTCGTGCTGCTTGGCCCCACCGGTGCCGGGAAGACGACGACGCTGCGTTTGATCGCCGGCCTGGAGCGGCCGGATCAAGGCGATGTGGTGATCCAGGGTCGCGTCGTAACGAGGGAAATCCCGGCCGAACGCGACGTTGCGTTCGTCTTTCAGCAATATTCGCTTTATCCGCATCTGACGGTGTACGACAATCTGGCCTTCCCCTTACGCTCTCCGGCGCGGCGCACGGATGAGAAAACGATACGCCGTCGGGTCCAGCAGATATCGGAGCTGCTTCACATCGAGAGCAAGCTTGGCAATCGGGCTACCGCGCTGTCTGGCGGCGAAATGCAGCGGGTTGCCATCGGCCGGGCGCTGGTCCGGGAGCCCGCCGTCTATCTGATGGACGAGCCGCTTTCCTCGCTGGACGCCAAGCTTCGCGCCGAATTGCGCCTCGAGCTCAAGCGCATCCAGCGCGAGTTGGGAACCACGATCCTCTATGTGACGCATGACCAGATCGAAGCGATGACGATGGCGGACCGGATCGGCGTGATGAGCGAGGGGGCGCTCATTCAGCTCGGCACCCCGCGCGAGATCTATGAGCGGCCCAACAGCGCTTATGTGGCCGGCCGGCTTGGCACGCCGGCCATCAATCTCATTCCTGCTGAGCTTCTGGGCAATACATTGCCGCCGCTGGTACGAACGGTGGGGTTAAGGACCGAGCATATCCGCATCTCACCCGGGGATGGTCCGGGACCACGCGCCCAGGTGCACTGGGTCGAGCATCTCGGCGATCAGAACCACGTTCATCTCAAGCTCGCGACCCACTCGCTCGTGACGCTTGCGGACCCTGGCCAGCCGCTCAGGGCGGGGGATCAGGTCTCGCTCGAATTCGAGTCCCCGCTCTATTTCGATCAGGCCGGTAACCGCCTCGGTACCGATGGATTGCGGGGGCATGCATGATGATCGATCGTCAGGCGCGCAAACTCTTGTTTGAAACCGTGGCGCGGCGTGTCATTGCCAGCACCGATGAATTGACCGATCTCGATCGCGCGATCGGCGACGGCGACCACGGGGCCAACATGCGCCGCGGATTTGAAGCCGTGCTGGCTGCAGTTGATGAGCTCGCCGCCAAAAATCTTGGCGAATCGCTGAAGGGCGTTGGGACGACCCTGGTCATGAAAGTCGGCGGTGCATCTGGCCCGCTTTACGGCACCCTGTTCATGTCGCTCGGCAAGACGCTGGAAGATGAGGTGACCTGTGAGCGGGTTGCCGACGCGTTTGCCGCCGCGATCGAAGCGGTCAAGGCGCGGGGGAAGTCCGATGTCGGGCAAAAGACGATGCTCGACGTGCTTTTTCCCGTGCTCGCGGTGCTGCGCGAAGGCGGGACGGAGCTGCCGGCACGCCTGAAGGCGGCGGCCAAGGCTGCGGCCGAGGAGACGATCCCAATGCGGGCGATTCGCGGGCGGGCATCGTTTTTGGGTGAGCGCAGCGTGGGTCACATGGATCCGGGGGCACGTTCCTCCGCGTTGATTGTCGACGCGGTAGCAGACGTCATGGAAGGATTGGCATGAACGAAAATGTTGGAATCGTCATTGTGTCGCACTCGGCGGACGTGGCACGAGGCACTGCGCTCATGGTCGAGCAGATGGTCGGCCACGAAGTGCCACTCGGCTGGTGCGGCGGCGATCCGGGCGGAGGGCTGGGCACCAGCGTCGAAGCGATTATGGCCGCGATCGAGCGGGCCTGGTCAGAAAGAGGTGTCGCCATTCTGGTCGACCTCGGTGGCGCAGAAACCAATAGCGAGATGGCGATTGAAATGCTGCCCGAAGCGCGACGCGCCCGCGTCGTGGTTTGCAACGCGCCGGTTGTCGAGGGCGCGGTGATGGCAGCGACTGAAGCGGCTTCGGGAGCTTCGCTGGAGGCGGTGCGTCGCACCGCCGAAGAACTGACGCCGGTCTGATGCGGGGCAAGGGTTATGAATAAACTTAGGGCATCAGTGCTCATGCGACACGAGGTAGGGCTGCATGCGCGCCCGTCGGTCAAATTGACCAAGCTCGCAAAAGGCTTTGAATCGCGTATCGACCTTGGCCTGTCGCCGGATGGTCCTTGGATCGACGCGAAGAGCATTGTCAAGGTCATGGCGACCAAGGCGCCGAAAGATTCGACGATCTATTTTCGTGCAGAGGGGGCTGATGCGAAGGCCGCGCTGGAAGCGCTCGTGACGCTCGTCGATGGAGATTTTCAGGATGGACGATAGAACGCACCGCGCTGCTCATCGCATCCAGGGGAGATCCGCCGCACCTGGAATCGCGTTGGGACCGCTCGTGCGTTTGGCGCCGGTCGAGCATGGCGCCCGTCAATATCGGTCTGCGGCGGAGGGGCGCCAGGCTCTTCTCGATGCGCTCGCAGCGTCGCAGGAAGATCTTAGCGCGCTCGCTCACCAGGCGGGCGATGATGAAGCGGAAGCCATTCTCGCCTTCCAGATTGCGCTACTCGAAGACGACAGCCTCATCGCGCCGGCGTTGGCGCGGATCGACGTCGGCGATGGCGCCAACCAGGCGTGGAGCGCGGCGATCGATCCGGAAATCGCGTCGTATGATGCGGCCGAGGATCCCTATTTCCGCGCGCGCGCATCGGATTTGCGCGATCTGCGGGATCGCGTGCTGCGGCATCTGGCCGGTGAAACGGATCAGATCGTGCCGCCAGGCGTTATCCTCGCGGCCGACGATATGCCGCCTTCGACCTTCTTGGCCACCGATTGGCGGGATGGCGGGCTGGTCTTGCGCCGGGGAAGCCCGAGCAGCCATGTTGCCATTCTTGCCCGGTCGCGCGGCGTACCCATGATTGTGGGCGTGGACGTCGATCATCTCGAAGATGGCGCCGACGCGCTGCTCGACGCGGATGCGGGGCTTCTGGTTGTCGATCCCGACGCCAATATGCGAGCCAGCTTTGATCAGCGACGGGCCGAGCAGTCGAAAGCTCGCCAGGCAGCTCACGAATTCACCGGTCCGGCGCGCACGGCGGCCGGTGAATTGGTTCGGGTCATGATCAATGTCACCGGCCTTGCCGAGCTCAGTACCCTCGATCCTGCCCACGTCGACGGCATCGGCCTGATGCGGACCGAGTTTCTGTTTCAGGGTCGCGAAAAACTTCCAACCGAGGAAGAGCAGTATCAGATCTACAAGCGCATGCTTGAATGGGCCGCCGGCAGGCCCGTGACGATCCGCACCCTCGACGCTGGCGGCGACAAGCCGATCGCGGGTTTGACGCAACCCGGCGAAATGAATCCATTTCTTGGCGTGCGCGGCGTGCGGCTGTCATTGCGGCGTCTGGACGTGTTTCGCGAGCAGTTGCGGGCGCTGGCTCGCGCTGCAGTGGCAGGAAATCTAAAGGTGATGATTCCAATGGTCACGGTGCCGGAGGAACTCGATCGCTGCCGCACGCTTCTCGAACAAGCCCTCGAGGAACTGCGTCGCGAGGGCCTGGAAGCGCAACTGCCGCCGCTCGGCATGATGGTCGAGGTGCCGGCGGCAGCGCTTACCATCGAGGACTTCAATGCCGACTTTTTTTCCATCGGCAGCAACGATCTTATCCAGTATGTGACGGCGGCGAGCCGGGACGAGCCGCAACTCGCTGACCTTGCTCGTCCTTCACGCGCGGTGTTCAATCTGATTGGGCATGTCGTGAATTATGCGGATAGCTGCGGCCGCGAAACCAGCTTGTGCGGTGACCTTGCGGGCGATCCCGCGCAAGTCGCGGCGCTTCTCGATCAGGGCTTGCGCATCTTTTCGGTAACACCCGGCGCGGTGGCGCCTGTAAAGGCCGCGATCGCGCGTTATTCCGGTTCTGCCGCATGAGCACGCAAGCAACGCCAGCCGGCTCGCAGGATCTTATCGCGGCCTACAAGGCTATCCTTCGGGATGTGCTCGATCGACGGCCGTCCGGCATGCGCCAGCGTTTGGCCGAAGCCCTCGGCAAGAATCGCAGTTTCATCACGCAAATTGCCAACCCGGCCTATCAGACGCCGATCCCTGCGCAACACGTGCACCCCATCATCCAGATCTGCCATTTCTCGGCACAGGAGAGGGACCGGTTCCTTGAAGCCTATCACCGGGCGCACCCGCGCCGGCTGCTCCTCCTGAAAGAGCGCGAACGCAGCCGGCGTCTCACGCTGATGCTGCCGGATCTGGGATCGGAACAGAAGAACCACAAGCTTGACTCGCTGCTGAGCGAGTTCGCGGAGAAAGTCGCTCGGCTGATCGAGGATACCTGACGCCGAAGCGATCGCAAACGGGGAGGGTAGGATGAAGAAGCTGATCAACGCCGCCGAGAACGTGGTGAGTGAAAGCCTGGCCGGATTCTGCGCGGCGCATTCCGACATCGTGCGCCTCGGCGAGCACGCGCCGTTTGTACAGCGCCGGCATCTCAAGCCCGGCAAGGTAGCGCTGGTGTCGGGTGGGGGCTCGGGACACGAACCGCTGCACACCGGCTTTGTCGGGTACGGGATGCTGGATGCCGCGTGCCCCGGTCAGGTCTTTACCTCGCCCACGCCCGATCTCATTCTCGCCGCCGCCGAGGCCGCGGACACCGGTGCTGGCGTGTTGCTCATCGTCAAGAACTATGAGGGCGACGTCATGAACTTCGACATGGCGCGCGAGATGTCGGGAAAATCGATTGCAACGGTGATTACCGATGACGATGTCGCGGTAGAGACCTCGACCTTTTCGACCGGACGGCGCGGCGTCGCCGGCACGCTCATTGTAGAGAAAATCGTGGGAGCGGCTGCGGAAGAGGGACGCGACCTTGCTGCATTGAAGCTCCTGGGCGATCGCGTCAACGCGGCCACGCGTTCGATCGGGATCGCGTTGACGAGTTGCACGGTCCCGGCGGCCGGCAAGCCAACCTTCGATATCGCCGAGGACGAGATGGAGGTCGGTGTAGGCATTCATGGCGAGCCGGGGCGTCGCCGCGTAAAGCTTAGGCCGGCTGCCGAGATCGCGGCCGAGATGGTCCGCGCAATTACGACCGATCTGGGCGAGCGCGCGCGCGGCGAAGCAATTCTGCTCATCAACGGCTTTGGCGCAACGCCGCTTTCGGAGCTCTATCTGATGTACGATGCGGTCCGCAGATTGCTCGAGCCCGCCGGCACCATCGTTACGCGATCGCTGGTCGGTAACTTCGTCACATCGCTCGACATGGCCGGTTGCTCGGTCACGGTGTCGATGCTTGATGATGAGATGAAGCGACTCTGGGATGCGCCCGTTCACACGCCGGCTCTGCGCTGGGGTGTCTAGCAGATCAGAAATGCGCAATTTAAGTGCACGATCAGGGTTATTGCCCAATCTCTGAGTATATGCTCTGATTGAGATTGGGAAACTTGGCGATGATGAAGCCCGATCTCATCATTTTTGATTGCGACGGCGTGTTGATCGATAGCGAGGTACTGAGCTGCCGCTGTCTTTCGGAAGTGCTGGCGCGCTATGGCATCAGCCTCGGTCTGGATCAGGCGCTTGATCTGTTCCTCGGACGAAGCGCGACGGCGGTCCTCGATCACTACCAGTCCCTGGGACGCTCCATTCCGGAGCAATTTTACGTGGAGCTGAGAACCGCGGTTCGCGCCGCATTTCTTGCCGCGCTTTGCCCGATCGAAGGCGTGCGTTCCGTGCTGGAGGGATTGCAGGTCCCGCATTGCGTCGCCTCGTCCAGCGATCTCGACCGGGTGTCCTTCTCCCTATCCCTGACAGGTCTCGCGCCGCATTTCGGCAGCCGGCTCTACAGCGCGCAAATGGTGGAACGCGGCAAGCCCGCACCCGATCTCTTCCTTTACGCGGCCGAGAGGATGCAGGCCAAGCCGTGTAATACCCTTGTGATCGAGGATAGCGTCAGCGGTGTAACGGCAGCCAAGGCGGCCGGCATGGCTGCCTGGGGATTTGTCGGAGGCAGCCACTATCAATCGCGTGACGGCAAGGCCATCCTGCTGGGCGCGGGAGCCGACCGCGTTTTTGAGCGAATGGCGGATTTTTGGCCGAATGAATCGGAAGAATTTTATGGTCGCGCCTGATAGCGAAAAATCGCGCCTCGACGAAGCGGCTCGCGCCGGCTGGCTGTATTTCATCGCCGGTCATACCCAGGACGAGATCGCCAAGATGCTCCAGGTCTCGCGCGCCTCGGCGCAGCGCCTCGTCTCATTGTGCCTTGCCGAACGCCTGATCACCTTCCGTCTCGAGCATCCGATCGCCGCATGCATGGAGTTAGCGGCGCGTCTCAAGGACTTGTTTCACCTCGTCTATTGCGAAGTAGTGCCGAATGATCCCGCCGCACAGCTTTCGGTCGCCGGAATTGCCGAACGGGCTGCAAACATGCTGGAATCGACGTTGCGCACCGAGAAGCCTGCCATTGTGGCGCTGGGGACCGGGAGGGCCGTGCGCGCCGCGGTGGAGCGGGTCTCGCCGATCGATTGTCCCAACCACCAGATCGTGTCGCTGGTCGGAAACATCTCGGCCGACGGCTCGGCGAGCTTTTTCGACACCGTGGGGCGTCTCGCGGACCGGACCAAGGCGCGGCATTATCCCATGCCGCTGCCGTTCCTGATGTCGTCCGAGCACGAGCGCGACCAGATGCTCCGGATTGATCCGATCGCCAGGGTTCGCGCCGTCGCAGCGAAGGCGGACTTGCGGCTTGTCGGGATCGGGCAGATGGATCAGCGCGCGCAAGTGTTCGTCGATGGCTTCGTCTCGCGCGAAGAACTGCTGGAGATGATGCGGCTGGGCGCGGTTGGCGAACTGACCGGCTGGGCGTTCGACGATCAGGGCCACATCATCGATGGCGGGACAAACCGACGTCTGACCAGCATTCCGCCGCGGGTGCCTGCCGAGGCCCTGACCATCGGCGCGGCGGTCGGCCGCGCCAAGGTTTCGGCGATCAGGGCGGCGCTAAAGGGGCGGTTGCTCAACGGGTTGATCACCGACGAAGCGACCGCAGGCGCCATCCTCAAGCCGTAGCGAATGACTGGCCTTGCAAGCCGCGTTGGGCAGGCGAACGGCCACAAGCCGATCCGGGCGCATGCGACCCGTTCGAACCATCTCCATATCCCAAGTTCGGTGCAGAAACCCGATTCCGATCCTTGACAAGGCCGGCACTCGGTGTGAACATAATTGCAAGACGTGGGCAGATGCTCAGCGTCAAAATAGGGAGGTTACCGTGAAGCACGTCCTCGGCGCCCTGCTGGGCGCGGTTACCCTGTTGGGCTCGGCCCCCTCGATTGCACAGACAACGCTGACGATCGCCACCGTGAACAACAGCGACATGATCCGCATGCAGGCGTTGACGAACGAGTTCACCGCCAAAAACCCTGATGTGACCGTGAAATGGGTGACGCTGGAAGAGAACGTCCTGCGCCAGCGCGTCACGACCGATATCGCGACCAAGGGCGGTCAGTTCGACGTGCTCACGATCGGCACCTACGAGGTCCCGATCTGGGCCAAGAAGAACTGGCTCATTCCGCTCGACAATCTCGGAGCCGACTACGACGCTGCGGATCTGCTTCCGAAGATCAGCGATGCCGTATCGGTGTCGGGCAAGCTGTATGCCGCGCCGTTCTATGGCGAGAGTTCGATGGTCATGTATCGCACTGATCTTTTCCAGAAGGCCGGATTGACGATGCCGGAAAAGCCGACCTGGGACTTTGTCGTGGATGCGGCGAAGAAGGTCACCGACAAGTCGGCCGGCGTCTACGGCATCTGCCTGAGGGGTAAGGCCGGCTGGGGCGAAAACATGGCGTTACTGACGGCGATGTCCAATTCGTTCGGCGCACGCTGGTTCGACGAGAAATGGCAGCCGCAGTTCGACAAACCGGAATGGAAGACGACGCTGTCGACCTATGTCGATCTGATGAAGGCTGCCGGCCCTCCCGGCGCCAGCTCGAACGGCTTCAACGAAAACCTGGCGCTGTTCAGTTCCGGCAAGTGCGGGATGTGGATCGATGCCACGGTGGCGGCCTCTATGGTGACCAATCCCAAGGATTCCAGGGTTGCCGACAAGGTCGGCTTTGCGCTCGCGCCGAATGCGGGGCTCGGCAAGAACGCCAACTGGCTGTGGGCGTGGAGTCTTGCCATTCCCGCCGGCTCGAAGAAGGTTGCGGCTGCGGAGAAGTTCATCGCGTGGGCAACCAGCAAGGACTACACCAAGCTCGTCGCCGCGAAGGAAGGCTGGGCCAATGTGCCGCCCGGCACGCGAACCTCTCTCTATCAGAACCCTGAATATCTGAAGGTTGCTCCGTTCGCAAAGCTGACGCTGGCTTCGATCGACGCCGCCGATCCGAACAAGCCGACCGTGCAGCCGGTGCCTTACGTCGGGGTGCAATACGCCGCAATCCCGGAATTCCAGGGCATCGGGACCACTGTCGGCCAGCAGTTTTCGGCTGCACTATCCGGTTCATCGACGGTCGAAGCGGCGCTCGCGGCGGCGCAATCGTCCACCGAACGCGAAATGAAGCGCGCCGGCTATATCAAGTAGAGCGCGTCGAACCCTGCGGCGATCTCCTCCCGAAGCGTCGCAAACTGGCTGCCGTCCAAACCTGATACCGGCCGGACGGCAGCCCTCATCGAGTTTCTCTTGGATATCAGGAGGCGGCGGTGGCAACTCAGCAAACACAGGTTCTCGGGCGGGCCCTGCTGACTCCGGGCGTCGCATTGCTGTTCATCTGGATGATCGTCCCGCTGGCGATGACGATCTATTTTTCGACGCTTCACTACAACCTGCTGGATCCGGAAACCGAGGGCTTCGTCGGGCTGGATAACTATCGATATTTTCTGACCGATCCCGCCTTTCTGACGTCGCTGCGCAATACCCTGGTGCTGGTCGGTTCGGTCCTGGCTATCACCATCCTGCTCGGCACGCCGCTCGCGCTGCTTCTCGACCAGGCCGTGGTCGGGCGCAGCATCGTGCGGTTGATGGTGATCGCGCCGTTTTTCGTGATGCCGACCGTCAGCGCGCTGGTCTGGAAAAACCTGCTGATGCATCCGGTCTCCGGATTGTTTGCCTGGATATCGACACTGTTAGGCGTGACGCCGATTGATTGGTTCACGGATGCGCCCTTGCTCGCGGTGATTCTGATCGTCGCCTGGCAATGGCTGCCCTTTGCGACCCTCATCCTGCTCACCGCGCTGCAATCTCAGGACGAGGAGCAGAAGGAAGCGGCCGAGATGGACGGCGCGAGCCCGCTGTCGACGTTCGTCTACCTCACGCTGCCGCACCTCGCGCGGCCGATCACGGTGGTCATCTTGATCGAAACGATCTTCCTGCTGACCGTGTTCGCCGAGATCTTCGTGACGACCGGCGGCGGCCCGGGTCTGCAGACCACCAATATCGCGTTCCTGATCTACTCGCAGGCGCTGATCCAGTTCGACGTCGGTAACGCGTCCGCCGGCGGGCTCGTTGCGGTCGTGATCGCCAATATCGTGGCCTTCTTCCTGGTGCGGATCATCGGACGGAATCTGGAGGCATAAGCAATGGCACGCAAGGTGACCTCAAGACGCGTGTGGGTTTCCACAATCGCCGCGTGGTTCTTCGGATTTTTGATTTTCCTGCCGATCCTGTGGATGGTCCTGACCAGCTTCAAGACCGAGCTCGAGGCGTTCTCCATGCCGCCCAAGTTTCTGTTGTTCCATTGGACCACGGAGAACTATGCGACGGTGCAGGAGCGCAGCGACTACTTTCATCACGCGCTCAACTCGATCATCGTTGCCGGCGGGTCGACGCTGATCGCCATGCTCATCGCTGTTCCGGCCGCCTGGTCGATGGCATTTGCGCCGACGAAGCGGACCAAGGATGTCCTTCTCTGGATGCTCTCGACCAAGATGATGCCGCCCGTCGGCGTTCTGGTTCCGATTTATCTGATCTACCGCGATTTCGGACTGCTCGATACGCGCGCGGGCCTGGTCTTCATCCTGTGTCTGGGCAATCTGCCGATCGTCATCTGGATGCTCTTCACCTATTTCAAGGAGATTCCCAAGGATATCCTCGAAGCGGCCCGGATGGACGGAGCGACGATTGGACGCGAACTCGTTTACGTGCTGACGCCGATGGCCATTCCCGGCCTGGCCTCGACGCTTCTCCTCAATTTCATTCTCGCGTGGAACGAGGCGTTTTGGACGTTAAACCTCTCGACGCTGGACGCTGCGCCGCTCACGGTATTCATCGCATCCTATTCAAGTCCCGAGGGCCTGTTTTGGGCAAAGCTGTCGGCTGCGTCGACGCTCGCGATTGCCCCGATCATCGTACTCGGATGGTTCAGCCAGCGTCAGCTCGTCCGCGGACTGACGTTCGGCGCCGTCAAATAGCAAAGGGACCAGAGATCATGGGCCAGATAACGCTCCAAGGAGTCCGCAAGTCGTTCGGGCCGGTCAACATCATCAAGGATGCAAATCTGGATATTGAGGACGGCGCCTTCGTGGTTTTCGTCGGGCCGTCCGGCTGCGGGAAGACGACGCTGCTGCGCCTGATCGCCGGACTTGAGGACGTCACCGGCGGGCAAATCCTGATCGACGGCCGCAATGTGGTGGACGTGCCGCCGGCGAAGCGCGGTCTGTCGATGGTGTTCCAGTCCTATGCGCTCTACCCGCATATGAGCGTCCGCGGCAATATCGCGTTCGGCCTGAAAATGGCCGGCCTGCCGCGCCCGGAGATCGACCGCAAGGTGGAGGCCGCTGCCGCCACGCTGAACCTGACGCCCTATCTTGACCGCAAGCCGCGCGACCTTTCCGGCGGACAACGCCAGCGCGTCGCGATCGGACGTGCCATCGTGCGCGAGCCGAAGGCGTTCTTGTTCGACGAGCCTTTGTCCAATCTCGACGCCGCGCTCCGCGTCCAGATGCGCCTGGAGGTCACCAAGCTGCAAAAGCAGCTTGGGACCACCGCCGTCTACGTCACCCATGACCAGGTCGAGGCCATGACGATGGCCGACAAGATCGTCGTGCTCAACGCCGGCCGCATCGAACAATACGGCTCGCCGCTGGAACTGTATGAACGCCCGGCGAATCTTTTCGTCGCCGGCTTCATCGGTTCGCCCAAGATGAATTTTGTGCCTGGAGAGGCGGCCGGCGAGCCCCGCGTCGCCACCCTGGGTATCAGGCCCGAGCATTTGAAAATCGCCAAGGAGGGAGACGGCTGGCCGGGGACCGTGTCGGTCGCCGAGCATCTGGGCAGCGACACGTTCCTCTATGTCGATGCCGGGAAACTCGGAACGCTCACGGTACGCGCGATCGGCGAATTCAACCTGAAAGCCGGCGACCGGGTGTGGCTTTCGCCCGATCCAGCGCGCCTGCACCGCTTCGACAAGGATGGTGAGGTCATCAGGACATGAGCGGATGGCGCGCGGCGCCGACCGTCCCCCGACGGTCTTGCCCGGTTAGACGGAAACGTCGCGCATGCAGCGCGGCGGCGTCTCCAATCGCCGACAAGCAAACAGGAAGACCAAGAAGATGTATCTGGAAAAATTCAAGCTGGACCGAAAAACCGCCGTTGTAACCGGCGCCGGCCAGGGAATAGGACTGGCCTGCGCGGAAGCGCTGGCAGAGGCGGGAGCGAGGGTCGTGATTGCGGATCGCGACCCCAAGGCTGCCGAGACCGGTTGTGCGAGCCTGAAAGCGAAAGGCTTGAACGCCGAGATCGTCATTATGGATGTCACGGACCCGGCCCGCGTTTCCGAGGTCGCGGATCAATTGGCGTCCCGTTACGGCGGAATCGATATTCTCGTCAATAATGCGGGCATCGCACGAAGCGAAACACCTGCGGAGAAGGTAACCGATGAACATTGGTTGAATGTCGTCGACGTCAATCTCAACGGTACGTTCTGGTGCTGTCGTGCCTTCGGCAGACACATGCTGGACGCAAAGTCAGGTTCCATCGTCAACATCGGTTCGATGTCCGGTTTCATCGTCAACAAACCGCAGGAGCAGTGCTACTACAACGCCTCGAAGGCCGCAGTGCACCATCTCACCAAGTCGCTCGCGGCCGAGTGGGGCGCGCGCGGCGTGCGCGTCAATGCCGTGGCGCCAACTTACGTCACAACCCCTCTCAACGCATTCGTAAAAAGCAACCCGCAGATGTATGATGCCTGGATCGGCGGCACGCCGATGGCCCGGATGGGGGAGGTCGATGAAATTGCCTCCGTCGTCCTGTTTCTGGCATCTGACGCCGCAAGCTTGATGACCGGGAGCGTCGTTCTGGTTGACGGCGGCTATACGTGCTGGTGAACTTGCGCTGATCTGAAGCGGGGTTGCAATGAGGCACGCCTTCATCGGCATCGACGTCGGAACATCGAGTGCGCGCGCCGGAGTGTTTGACGAGAAGGGAAGCCTGCTGGCGACCGCCCGGCATCCCATCACGGTTTGGCACGAAGCAGGCAGCGTCGTCGAACAGTCGTCGTCCGAAATCTGGGCAGCTTGCGCCGCTTCGGTCCGTGCCGCGATGGTGGAGGCTGCCATTGGGCCTTCCGCGGTCAAGGGTGTGGGGTTCGATGCGACCTGCTCGCTCGTGGTGCTCGACGCCGGCGCCAATCCGCTGACGGTGAGTAGCTCCGGCGACGAACGCCGCAATGTCATCGTTTGGATGGACCATCGCGCAATCGCCGAAGCGCGCCAGATTAACGATACGCAGGATGACGTTCTCCGCTATGTCGGGGGCTCGATCTCGCCCGAAATGGAAATTCCGAAGCTTCTTTGGCTGAAGCGGCACTTGTCCTCGACCTATCGATCGGCCGGTCACTTCTTCGACCTCGCCGACTATCTTTCGTTTCGCGCGACCGGATCGACGGTGCGTTCAATATGTACGCTCGCTTGTAAATGGAATTTCCTGGCCCACGAACGGCGCTGGAGCGGAAGTTATTTCGAACGCATAGGTCTCGGAGATCTCGCTTCGGAGAATTACGCGAAAATCGGCAACGAGGTCGTCGCGCCCGGTACGCCGGTGGGCGCCGGCCTGACGACATCAGCCGCGCGCGATTTCGGCCTGCTTGAGGGGACGCCGGTCGGCGCGTCGCTGATCGACGCTCACGCCGGAGGCGTGGGCACGATTGGCGGGCGCGGGCAGTTGGGCGAGCCGGTCGATGTGTGCAGCCGCCTGGCCTACATCATGGGAACATCGGCTTGTATCATGGCGACGACGGCCGAGCCTTGCTTCGTCCCGGGTGTCTGGGGTCCCTATTACTCGGGCATGGTTCCTGGATTCTGGCTCAACGAGGGCGGCCAGTCGGCAGCCGGCGCGGCCATCGATCACCTCATCCGATCTCATCCGGCGTATAACGAGGCCGTCGCCACGGCGCAGGCTGCCGGCATGGAAATCCTGGAATTTCTCGAGCGGCGCATTGTCTCGCGTTCAAAAAGCCTGGGTGAGGCGGCACTGTTTGCCCGTGACATCCACGTTCTGCCCGAGTTTCTCGGCAACCGATCGCCGTTCGCCGATCCCGGCTCCCGGGCCATTGTTGCAGGGATGGACCTCGACGTCGACGTCGGCTCAATGGAGCGGCTGTTCGTGGCCGGGCTATGCGGGCTTGCCTACGGTCTTGCAGATGTCGTCGAATCCTTTCGATCGCATGGCGTGGATAGCGACTTGATGGTGATCAGCGGCGGCGCCGGACGAAGTCCGCTGGTCCGCCAGATCATGGCGGATACGACAGGTCTAACCATCGCGGCTCCCGAAACCCAGGAACCCGTCCTGCTCGGAGCAGCGATGCTGGGTGCTGTCGCCGGGAAATCTTGCGGATCGATCGGCGAGGCAATGGCCTTGATGTCGGCGATCGGTCGGTTAACCGAATCGACCACGCCCGGAATCGCGGACTTCCACCGGACAAAGCGGCGGGTTCACGGGCTGATGCGAAAGCTGGACCGGGAAAGCCGCGATACGATGCAGAGCGTCGCATCGATCGCTGCGATTGAGACGAAAAATTAGCGCCATGCTGCTGAGTTGCGGAGATGCCCTGGTTGATTTCCTGCCCGTCAAATCCGTTGACGGGCGCGACGCGGCCGTACCGGTCGCCGGGGGGTCTTGCCTCAACATCGCTGTCGGGATGGCGCGTTTGGGTGCGCCGGCGGGGTTTGTGGGCGGCATCTCGACCGATCTTTTCGGACGCATGATCGCAGACCACGCGCTCTTGTCGCAGGTCGACCTTCGCTACGCGACACGCAGTGAGCATCAGACGACGCTCGCGTTCGTTCGCCACATCGGGGGTGAGCCGCAATATGTTTTCTACGACGAGGCGACGGCATCCCGAAACTGGATCTATCGGCGCGGCTTGATCCCCTTCGACGAGATCGAAGCGATCCATGTCGGGTCGACCACACTCGCCAGCGACAACGGGGCAGCTCAGGCGCTTGCGATGATCGAAGATGCAGGCGGATCAACCACCATTTCCTTCGACCCGAATTGCCGGCCAAATCTCGTCAGACATAAGGTCCGCTATGTCGATCAGATGAATGCGTTTGCCGCCGCCGCCAATATCGTGCGGATGTCGGATGTCGACTTTGAGTTTCTTTATGGCGGCAGTGATTACGGCGAAAGGGCGAAGTCACTCATTGCGGCCGGTGCAAGCCTGGTTGTTGTCACGCGCGGAATCAAGGGAGCCCAGGCATGGCACAGAGAGGCGGGCCTGGTTGAGGTCCAGGCCCCCGCGATCGATGTAGTTGATACCATCGGCGCAGGCGACAGCTTTCAAGCCGCGCTGTTGTTTGCCCTGCGCGCCATCGGACGGATCAAGACAAGCGCGCTGGTGCAAATGAATTCGGACGAGCTTCGTCGGGCGCTGTCGTTTGCGTCGATGTGCGCGGCCTTCACATGTGGGCACGCCGGGGCTGATCCGCCGCGCCAGACTGATGTCGGCCCGGCGTTGGCTGATCTTCTTTCGGTTGTGTCGAATGACCCGTGAGATATTCGCTCGAGGTCGCAGACTGGAGCCGGCTCAAACTTCTCTCAGCCCTCTCGGAACGAAGCCCGGGCTTGGATTGATCAGCCGTCGATCAGACCGGCGGCGAATCGGCTTCCGACCACCCGCGGCGGCTGCAGTTATCCGTACCGTAGCGGTCTCTATCGCCGCGGAAAGCTGGCGAGTGCATCGAGTTGGCGCTGCGCCTCAGGCGAACCCCATTCCCTGGCTCTCTGATACCAGTTCCGCGCTTGTTCTACATCAGGCCCCGCATCGGCTGCGCTGAACTGCCTCGACGCAGTCGGGTCGAAGGTCTTGGCCAGGAGAAGGGCAGCGCGGGCATCGTGGGCGTCCGCTGCACGTATCAACAGCAGGCGCGCTCCCTGCAGATCGCCGCTCGCCAAGAGTTCCTGTGCCCGCCTGACAAGGGCCGCGATTACATTGGGACTCAACTCCCGGACCGGCTCCGCGGGCGCTTGTGGTGTGGCCACGGCAGGTGCGGCCGATGGCGGAGATGCAATGGCCTGCGGTTGCGCAATGGCCTGCGGTTGCTGTGGCGCCGCCGCGACAGGGGCAGGAGGTGCGGGAGGGGCGGGCGGCGCCGCCGCGGCGCTCACGGCCGCCACCGCAGCGCCGCCAGGCTGCGCGGACGTCCAGGTCAGCCGGAAGAAGGTCGTGACCAGGGCAGCTCCGTCGGTACCGCGCAGTTCGGCCGACAAATTCATCTCGCCGACGAAGTCGGTCGGTGGAATGATCGCTGCGTCCGAGATAGTTTGTGCCGGCACGCGCCATTCGTTCTCGCTTGCCCGTCTGCCGGCCGTCAACCGGGCGCCGGCCGGCATCCACTTGATCGTGACGGTCATGCCGGGAGCGGGAGCGTCGACACTGACACCGAGTTCCAGCGGCTCATTAATATATCCGTTGTTGTCGTGGACGATCAGCGTCGGTGCCGGCCTGCGCACCGACGCCGGGAACAGGGATGACTTCAACCGTTCCCATGTCGGCAAGGCCGACGCCGCATTGTCTTCAACGGGACCTTGCATTGTCGGATAAGCCAAGACAAAAATCAGCGCGACGACAGCGGCCCCGGTCATCACAACCACGAATCTGCCGAACGAGTGGCGATTCCGAGCGAACGACGGCACTTCAACTAACCCGGGTTCGAACTGCTCTTGCTCGGCCCTTGCGACCGCCTCGGCAAAGATATCCGGCTGCTTCTGACTTCGCGGGTCCAGGCCTCTGATGGGAAAATGCGCAACGTTCTCATCAGGCGTGTGCGGCGCCGACGAGACATTCCTATCCTTTCCGTACTCCCCCGTCGCAGCATCCGTAGGGTCGTTTGGTTCGCCAAGCCGGAGCGGTGCACGGTAAAACGGGTCGTCCGGGCCGCGATCTTGCTTTGGGTTACTCATTCCAACTCCCCCTTCTACTCGGTCGAGCCTGCTCAGCGGGTCAGGCAACACTTACCGAGGACACAACGGACACAACGCTTTCATCACCCTACGCCACGAGAATTTCGATCGAGCCTGCAGCGAGACGCAATTCTCCGGCTCCGTTTTCGGAGCCAGATCTCAGTCACTTGAATTCGAGTAAGGCGGAACATTCAGATGCTGCGTTGCATGCCCCATCCGTCGCAGAGACCGCGACCCGCACGTTCTTCCTGACAGAACCCATTAGCGCGTCCTTCGCCCAAAACGACGCACCTAAAAACTAGACACGCCAAGATGGCATTGGTGTGGCCTAAATCAAGAGGTAATTTTGTAACGAGAAAATTGTTTGAGTCTGCTAAGGCGTCATACAACCTGCTCGTGCAATGGCGGGCTTGCTAACCTTTTCAAGGCGATGAATGCGGGCCTGCGTGCTCATCAGCGTGGTAGTTCCGCAGCCGGCTGGCCGGGCGGTTGCAACAAATTTTTCGTGAACATGGCAGGTCGCGCCGTATGCCGCCTTGGAGTTTACTCCTTGGGGCCTCGAACGCCGGCGACTGGCAATCGTGCATGGCACGAATAGGTTGTAATGTGCTCGACATTGCAACGTTGCCCGCTCCGTCGCAGGACAATCAGCTGATGCCTTCGAGACTCACTGCTTGATGACCGACAGAAAGATACTGGGGTCAAAATACTGCGCTGCCGTCAGGGGATTCTCGATCTTGGCGACGCGCGTGTAGAAGTCCGTGACCTGCTGCAACCATTCGGTGATCGTGCCGTTGCTGTACAGGCGCCGCCAAACCGCCGTGGGAAATACCCGCATCGCTCCAAACTGCTCCCTTATGTCCCGATCGGGCACCTGCGGGTAGTAGTTCTTGTGCAGGATATCCAATGACTCGTTGGAGCGGGCTATCAGCATGTCATTGCCTTCAGTCCAGGCCTTGATAATCCGGGTGAGGACCGGCCGGTTACTTGCGTGATAGGCGGCGGTCGTCGCCCAGCCGCCGACGACCGCTGCGCTGGGGTAGTAGGCGCCGGCATCGAGCAGTTTCTTGGCTTGCGGAACCTTCTCGCGCACCGCGATGTTGAAAGGCACCCATAAGACCACGGCGGGGACAGCGCCGTTAATGAAGGCGTTGACGGCCTCCGGCATCGGCAAACTCTGCAACTCGATCTCGCTGGGAGCAACTTTGTTCTCCCTTAGCGCATTGTCCAGAAACACATGCGCCGTGGTTCCTGCAGTGGTCGCGACGCGCTTGCCGCGCAGATCGGAAAACTGCTTGATCCCCTGGTCTTCGCGCACCCAGAGCTGCGCGGTGGCGAACTCGATTGAATTGACGAGGAACATCTTGCCTTGACCACGCGCTGGGAAGTTCGAGATCACCGCCCCGGTCGTCAGCATGTCGATGCTGCCACCCGACATGGCCGTAAACAGCTCGATGCCGGTCTTGAACTCCTTGAATTGCGGATCGAGACCGTTCTTCGCCCATGCACCCAGATGCTCGGCCAGCCAGATCTGTCCGTCGACGGCCAGTGTATGAAGATAGCCGACCCGGATCTTGGTCTTGGCCTGTGCGAGGGCGGGCATCCCGATCGCCGACATGCCGAGGGTCGAGCACGTTGCTGCAATGAACTTGCGCCGGTCCATGATCAATCACTCCCTGCCTATCGCGGTGATCTTTTTCGCATCAGAACGCCGGATCATCTGGCGTGCCGTCACCGACGTGATCGCAACTGGAACGTCAGTCAGGCGTTTTCGCGAAACTTCGATATGATGTCGTCACGCGGAAGGCAAAGCAACCAAAGTTTGTGCGACAGCCCGCAAACAACGACAACACTGCTCCCGTGTTGCGTCCTGGTCGGATCCTCGTTTAGAATTGCAGGAGCGAACAAAAAAGGCCTTGAAGTGGAGAAAAGGCCTTGAAGTGGAGAAAAAGTAACCGCTTGCGGGCGCGGCGCCTTACAGCCGAAGCGTGTTGCCACTTGCGGTTGACTCTCAACAAAGCCGGGAGGCAAGACGATGATTTGTCAACAAATTGAGCGGGCCCCGCCACGATCTGGACACAACCTCCGGGTGCCCAGGCTGATTTCGATCCGGTCGCTTCTGATCGGGGTTGCAATGATGAGCATGTTCGCTAGCGGCGCGGTCGCTGTCGCGCAGGTGCCCGGACCCCAGCCCGCGCGCACGCCCCCCCGTCTTGAGGAGCAATGGAAGGCCAAGCTCAACGCCAACACCGTTTCCATTATTGCCGGAAGCCCGGAGGAGACCTACCTCGACATCACCCACGATCTCGCTGTGCTGCTCAATGACGATAACCTCCGAATCCTGCCCATCGTGGGGATGGGCGGAGCACAAAACATCCGTGATGTGTTGTACCTGAAGGGGGTGGATATCGGAATCACCTCTACCCAGATGCTGCGCTATTTTGCGTCGACCGGCGAACTCAGCACCGCCCTTGACCAGCGGTTGAACTATATAGCCCGGATGTTCCCGGAAGAAATGCACGTGGTCGCAGGGCGCGGCGTCAAGACGATCGAGGAGCTGAACGGCAAGAAGGTGAACTTCTCGGATTCCGGCTCCAGCACGCAAATCACGGCGCGCGACGTATTTGGACTCCTCGGTATTGCGGTCAGCGAGGTCAATCTCAGTCAGGCGGACGCAATCACCGCCATCAAGAACGGGGAAATCGCCGCCACCGTGGTCTTTTCCGGAAAGCCCGCGGGCATCTTCTCCCACGTCTCGGCGAACGACAATCTGCACCTTTTGGAGATCCCCATTACGCGAACGCTCGAGAATGTCTATTCCCCGGCGCAGCTCGAGCAGACCCTGTATCCAAATTTGATTGATAAGGGCCAGACGATACAGACCATCGCGGTCGATGCCGTTCTCATCACGAACAATTGGCAACCAGCGAGCGATCGATATCGTCGTGTCGCGAAGTTTGTAGAAGCGTTGTTCTCTCGCTTTGCCGAGTTCAAGAAGCCGCCGCGACATCCGAAATGGCAGGAAGTTGATCTCAGCAAGGAATTGCCGGGATGGCAGCGCTTTCCGGCGGCGCAGGAATTGCTGCAGCAAGCCAAGTTCGACGAATTCCGGGCGAAATACCACGGCGGCAGTGTTGCGGCTCAGTCAGCCACAGAGAAGCAGCGATTGTTCCGGGAGTTCCGCGACTGGTCTGAAGGTGAGGGCAAACGGCAGTGACCGTTTGGTCGTTGCCGCGACCTGAAATGTCCGGCATGCGCCATGCAAGAGCAAGCACCGCGCAAACGGCAGGCGCCAACTGCCGTTTGTCGCTGATTGCATCGGTCATGCAATGGTATTGAGATAGAGGCTCGGATCGAAATACTTGCTCGCGGGCGTGAAGTCCTTGATCCCGGCATTCGCCATGAAGAAGTCGGTCGATTGCTGCAGCCAATTGGTGACCGTGCCGTCTGAATAGAGCCGTTTCCAGTCGTGTGAGGTGAACATCTTCTGCGCCTTGAATGACTCGTTGATGTCCGCCAGCGGTGTCTGGCTGTAGTGGGCCTTCTGCAGAGACTCCATCGCTTCACTGCTGTTGGCGACGATGTAATCATTGGCCTCCGCCCAGCCCTTGATGAGCTTGGTGAGGGTCTCCTTGTTCAGCTCATAATAGTCGTTGGCTGCCGCCCAGCCGCCGATGATGGCAGCCTGTGGATAGTAAGCCGATGCGTCGGCAAGCTTCACGGCGCCCGGAACCTTGTCACGCACGGTGACGTTGAACGGCACCCAAAGCGCGACGGCCGGCACGGCCCCGGAGATGAACGCCGTCACCGCCGCCGGCATGGTCTGGTTGACGAGTTCAACTTCCTTGGGGTCGATCTTGTTGGCGCGTAGCGCCTTGTCGAGGAAAACATGGGCGGTGGTGCCGGTCGCCGTCGCGATCCGCTTGCCCTTGAGGTCCTCGAACGATTTGATGCCCTGATCGGATCGGATCCAGAGCTGCGCCGTCGCCACCTCGATGTCGTTGATCAGGAACACCTTGCCCTGTCCGCGCGCCGGGAAATTCGAGAGCACAGCACCGGTCGCCAGCACGTCGAGGCTGCCGCCGATCAGGGCCTGGAAGATCTCGAGGCCGGTGTTGAACTGGCGCAGTTCGAGGTCGAGCCCTTGCTTGTCAAAGGTGCCGCGGTCCATTCCGGTCCAGATTTGCCCGTCGACGGCCACCGTGTGCAGATAGCCGACGCGAAGTTTTGTTTTGGCCTGGGCGATGGCTGGCGCCGAGGCGGCGAATCCACCGAGCGCGATGCCTGCCGTCGTCGTCAAGAATTGTCGTCGATCCATTTGCGTTTTTCTCCTTGTTGCATGGTGATCATTCCGAAAATGAAGTGGGCAGGGCCAGCGCCTGCTGCGCGCGGTACTCGCTCATGACGAGCTCCCTGATGTGGCTTCGCAACGCGACAAATTCCGCGCGCTCCTGCAGCGATTCATCGCGCGGATAGCCGAAGGGCACATCGATGATCTCCTTGATCCGGGCCGGCCGCGCCGTCACTACCACGATGCGCGAAGCGAGGTAGATCGCTTCCTCCACGGAATGCGTGATCAGCATGACGGTCTTGCCTTCGGTGGCCAGCACCTTGAGCAGCAGATTTTGCATGTTGGCGCGCGTCTGGGCGTCGAGCGCCCCGAATGGCTCGTCCATCAGCAGAAACTGCGGCTTGACGGCGTAGGCGCGCGCGATCGCGAGCCGCTGCCGCATCCCGCCGGACAGATGCTTGGGGTAGGAGTTGGCGAAATCCGTCAGGCCCATCAGCGCGAGATAGTGGTCGCAAATCTGGTTCCGCTCCGAAAGCGCGACGCGATTAGCCTTGAGCTGCAGACCGAAGGCGATGTTCTGCTTGACTGTCAGCCAGGGAAAAACCCCATACTCCTGAAAGATCACGCCGCGTTCGGGACCTGGTCCGTTCACGGGAGCTCCATCGAACAGGACCTTGCCGGTGGTCGGCTTCTGAAAGCCGGCCAGCATGCTCATCATCGTGGTCTTGCCGCAGCCGGACGGGCCGATCACCGCGATGAAGTCGCCGTCGTTGATGTCGTAGGTCACGTCGTCGACGACCCTGAGCTTGCCCTTCGGCGTGTCAAAGGTCAGTGAAACGTGATCGAATTGCGCACGCTTGGTGCTTGTTGCCACGCTCATGCCACGGCCCGCTCTTGCCACACCAGCAGGCGCGCGCTGATTTGCCGCAGGATGAAGTCCATGATCAAAGCGATGCAGCCGATGCAGATGATGCCGACGTAAATGACATCGAGCAGGAAGTAAGTCGAAGCGTTCTGGATCATCGCGCCCAGGCCTCGCTGGGCGGCGATCAGTTCGGATGCAACCAGCGTCGCCCAGGCAACCCCCAGGGCAACCCGCAGCGCGGTCAGAATATGCGGCACGGTAAGCGGAATGATGACTTTCCGAAAAATCTCGAACTCGCCGGCGCCAAGCGTTTGCGCGACGCGGATGTAGAGCGGCGTGATCTGCGATACGCCTTCGTACATCACGATCACGCCTGCAAAAAACGAGGCATAAAAGAGGATCACGAGCTTGGCGATCTCGTCGACCCCGAAATAGACGATCACGAGCGGAATCAACGCAATCGGGGGCAGGGCCCGAAAAAAATTGATCATCGGATCGGCAAAGGTGCGCGCCGGCCGATACCAGCCGAGCAGGAAGCCGACGGGAACGGCGACCAGGATACCCAGCATGACACCGAGAAACACCCGCCGCGTCGAAGCATAGATGTCGAACAGCAGGCCCTCATGCAGCAACAGTTCGACGAACTTGGCCGCGACCTGATGAGGCGCTGGAATCAAGGACTCATTGACGAAACCGCTCCAGCGGACGCCGTACCAGAGCGCCACGGCGCCAACCCATGGCGCGAGCCCAAGTAAAAAGCGTCTCGCGACACTTCCATCCATTTCATCTCATCCCGGTCGTGATGGCGGCCGCTGCTTTGCCAAGTCATATTATAGGTAAGATGACCAAACAAGGCGGGCTTCGCCTGCGTGTGGTAGTTTATGAATTCTCGTCAAGATTGCCACAAATTAGAGAAGAAAACTTCCATCGTGGCCAGCTCGATCTGGTTGCGCCTGCTTCACGAACACGCGACAGCGTCTGTTGGGGCAAGCAACAGATTGGCGACGTCGAGTCCTTGCCGCCCTCCGGGATGTGGCGCGAGGAGGCTCATGAAACGAAGCAAATGACGCGACGTGCGGAAATGCGAACGTTGTCGCGTCGGTTCTTAAATCGGAGAACCGCGGCAGCCAAGATTGAGGTCACGGCGGTCGAGTTCGAGTCCGACGTTGCCATAGGCCAATCCGAAATCGCCGATGATCAAGTGTCCGCATGTCTGCGGAGAGAAACTCTCGCGGTCCGGCCATGCATCATGGATGGTGAAAAACAAGTTCTGTTGCACCGGCGCTCGACGTCGGCTTCTGGCGGCGCAGGGCGGACGAAATCGCATCGAGCTCTCATCATGATCGGTTATCCGCCAACGTCCGCTTTTGCAATTTGCGAGTTTGTTCGACGTCGATGTCCATTCGAGGTTGGGTATCCGGCAGCAATCCGATTATCGACGGCGTACCGGCCAAAGCATCTCACCGACAGCGGAATCTGCGATGCGGGGCTGCGAGCGGTGTGTCCGAGACCGCGCATACGGTGTCGTTGCCGGATCTTTGATCGCTTCGCGCTCACAATTTGCACATGCTGCTTACAAAACATCACATTATGAAATTCTGGAATTAGTTTTCTTGCAAAGCGTCATCCGAATAAATTTGTTCTTGACAGGATCGCACTCTCGGGAGAGCCTTGGAAACAAGCGCTGGGCAAAGATGCCCCAATCGGCGCTACCCAATTTGCAAATTCTTTTTTGACGGCACAGTTTCGCCGGAGCCTGGACAAGCGGGCTTGTTGCGTTGGGCGATGCTTATGGCGCTTCAAAATCTTCGGATCGGCTATCTGTTCTCCTCGACGGGCTCGTATGAGCTGGTCGCGCGTTCGATGTTGAACGGCGCCCTTCTTGCCGCCGAAGAAATCAACGCATCAGGTCTCGGGATCCTCCTTGAGCCATCCGTCCTGAATCCAGGCGGTGACCTCTCGCAATATTCCGCACTTACAGCGACGCTGCTAAAGCGCCAAATCCGCCATGTGGTGGGCTGCTATACGTCGTCGTCGCGCAAGGAAGTCATTCCTCTGTTCGAAAAGCACGACGCCCTGCTGTGGTATCCGTCGCACTACGAAGGCTTCGAGAGTTCCACCAACGTCATTTATACGGGAGCTG
>DATHHQ010000247.1:0-20268 GCA_035490095.1 Bradyrhizobium sp. | reverse complement strand
CTCCCCGGTGACCGGGCTTTGTTTGCCACCGTCGCCTGCGGATAGGTCTTGTCTAAGCCCGGTCGGGCCGACGCGACTCCGCAAACTTGACGCCAGCGTCGGGGCGTCAGGACCACACGACTTCGCCGTACGCTGCAACATCGTTCGTCAGCTCGCCGTTTGATCGCTCACAGGCCATTTGCATGACCCGCCCTGCAACCACGTTGCGCGCCTAACGCTGCCGCGTCCACCGCATCCCATCCCGCGTCTCTGACGATCCGGATACGCCCCTCTGTGGGACGGGATGCGAAAGTTCTAGATTTGATTTGGTCAGGTGGCAACAAATATATTTCGGAAAATCAGAAAAAAATGACTCGACAGCCCCATCGACAAACCGCCCGACGGGCAAATCACCTCCGATAAAACCAGCAGCGCCTGCCCGCGGACTATCGAGAGGCCGCGGGAAAACCTGTGCGGCTACGCCGCGGCAGGCGGTCCGAACCAAGTGGTTAGCGCGCCAGCGAGCCCCAGCTGAGTCAGGTCACCTACCCAAGCCACATATCCGTCGGGCCGAATTAATACGGCGTTGGGAGCCGTGACCGCGCCAAGCACCGGAAGCTCCCACGGACCAACACACCGAGCGTCGATCAGCCGAACCCGATCAGCCCACGACGTGATGTCGAGACCGCCGGGCTCACCGAGGTTGAGTAGGATTGGCACGGCATCGTGCAGGAGGGTGAAGACCCGTAGCGGGCCGTTCACGGTGACCAAGTCGAGGTCGGGCATGCGGCGCCCAAGCAGCGCGTGTCCATCACCGAGGTCGTAGTGAATGTCGAGCCCCGACATCATCGCGGCGAAACGCTTGCGAGGCTCATCCATGCCAAGGAGTTCGGACATCGTGTCGCGCAGGGCCTTGGTGCGTTCGTCGGGGCGGCGAAGCGCGACTGAGGCCATGGTGTTGCGCAGCACGCGGGCAGCGACCGGGTGGCGCTCGGCGCGGTAGGTATCCAGGAGGCTTTCCGGCGACGTCCCCTTGACCACCTGGGCCAGCTTCCATCCCAGATTCACTGCATCCTGCACGCCGATGTTGAGGCCCTGTCCACCGTCCGGGGCATGCACGTGGGCGGCGTCGCCGGCCAGCAGGATCCGTCCCTTGCGGTAGGCAGCGGCCTGCCGAGTCATATCGGTGAATCTGGAAATCCAAGTGGGACTGTGGATCCCGTAATCGGTCCCGCATACGGCGATGAGCGCCTCTCTGAGATCGCGCAGGGTAGGTTCTGTCGCGGGTCCGACGTGCTGTTCGGTCACCATGACCCCTATAGGGCCCCCATCTCCATAGACTATCTCGCCGTCGCGGATGCGATACTCAACCTTGCCGAAGGAATGGACGCCAAAGGCGTTGCGATGGATGCCGAACTCCGGCTTCTCGGCCATTTCGACCTCGGCGATCAGGCTGCTGGTTGTCGGATCCCATCCGGGGAACGCGATGCCGGCTACCTTGCGGATCAGGCTGCGGCCTCCGTCGCACCCGACGAGATATTCCGCCCGCAGCGACTGACTATCGGACAGTTTGACGTCAACGCCCGTGTCGTCCTGCGCGAAACCCGTCACGTCACGTCCGCGATAGATCGGCACCGCCAGCTCGCCGACCCAGCCTGCGAGGATGCGCTCGATGTGGTTCTGCCACAGCCCCAGCCCGTAATTGTGCCGGGTGGGAAAGTCGCTGATGTCCAACCGGGCCCCGGCGAACCTCGCGACCTGAGCCATCTGTCCCTCCGAGAGGAACCGATCGGCGATTCCGCGCTGATCGAGAACCTCGATGGTGCGTGAATGCAGGCCGCCCGCGCGCGAGCCGGCGAGCTCCTGGCTGGCGCGCCGCTCGACAATGGCAACGTCGACGCCCGCCAACGCCAACTCGCCCGCCAACATCAGCCCTGTCGGACCTCCTCCGGTGATCACCACCGCATGGTTGGTCATCGCCACACTCCGGTCGTTCTCGCGGCGGCGACCAACTCGGCCGCGCGCGAACCGCACGTCGACAACAACACGCACATTTCTCGTGACTCCGTGGGTTCTGGCTTCGGTCGGCGTTTCTACGGGATGACCCGGGTCTTGAAGCAAGCCCCTTACGCGCCACATATTAAAGGGAGATTGGCATTCTGCTTTCCGGTTATTTCCGCGGTAGAGCGGAGAGGGCGTATCCTTGGACCAGACCGCAATCGCCCGCATCGTGAGGCGACACACGACTGGCGCGATCGGCAATAGCGCTCCACATTTCAGAATAGCGAACAGCACAATGAATTCAGTGGTCCCGAAACGATAGCCGGAAGCGTAGGTGGGAGATTGAGATGGATGATCGAACCGTGCGGATGGCGCTGGAGCGCCATTGGGATGCTTCGGACGCGAGCGATTTCAAGGTCGAACATGAAATCTACCGCGAAGATGCTGTGCTTGATTATCCGCAATCGGGCGAGCGGATCCGCGGCCGGCACAACATTCAAGAGAGCCGGTTCGTCCAGCCCAACAAGAAGCGTTTTACGGTCCGGCGAATAATCGGCAGCGGCGATCTCTGGGTCACTGAATTCATACTTATCTATGACGGCATACCATCTTGCGCGGTGAGCATCATGGAATTCCGCGAAGGACTGGTGGCCAACGAAACGCAATATTTCGCCGATCGGTTTGACCCTGCACCCTCGCGCGCGCATCTTGTCGAGCGAGTAGGCGAAATCACGTCATTCTAAATACACCGCCGAGGAGAACCCGGAGTGGAAATCCGCGGCGACCCCGCCGCCTGAAATCGCCCAGACCGGTATCAACGCGGACGCCGCGCGTTGATGTTACATCGCCATCCCAACGGTCATAGATTCTGCGCCCCGCATAAGCAGCCGCCTTTCCGATCCTGCATGATGTTTTCTCCCAACCGACAATTGTGATTGGAGCCAGCCGCCGGCGGCGCTACAGGAGCACGCGCTGGTCGCGGTAGGACTTCCCACCACGCGAGAGCGTGACCGCACCACCGCGCGCTTCGATGACAGGCAACGCGGCCAACGCGTTCACCACATGATGCATGGTCGGGAGGTCCGACCAGCTTGCCTTGTGGAAGCGTACTGTGCCCGCGCCCGTCTGGCGTTGCTCGATATGGTTGTCCGGATCGTCGGCCGGCGTGAGCGTAACCTGGCATAAATCCGTCTCGCCCCAAGCGCCCGTGCGCGGCGTGTATTTCAGCATCAGGGTTCCGTCCGAAGCGGCGCCTTGCCGGTCCGGATCTGTGTCATGCAACTGCGAAACCTCGAGCTCGAGAAAGCGGAATCCCATCCAGCCCGCCGCGCAGATCTGGGCACCGCCCCACCGACGTGGCTCCGCGATCTCGGCATAGAGTTTGGGATGCCCGATCTCGTCACGCCCGGTGATGATCGGATCGGCGAGATTCTCCCAGACGACGGCCAGAAACTTGCCGGTGGCTCGGTCCCGGCTACCCGTGAACGTCGCCGGCCAGCCGACCCAGATCATCGTGTAGCCACGCCCCGCGAGCCAGTCGATGTCCGTCATGTGATGAAATTCGACCTTGACCACCGGTTCGCCGGCCAGGGTGAACCCTTCCGGCAGATGCTGTTCCAGCAGCACGGGATCGGTCAGGAAGCTCGCCGCGACGGAGAGACGTCGTGGACTGCGCTTCGGGTCGACCACGACGTCATCAGGCAATTGGCGAGGTCCGGACGCCGGTCCGAAATGCGTCGGCATCCGATAGATCCGCCCGGCCTCGAACCGATAGCTCATCGATCGTCTCCCTTCGCCATGAATGCCCATGCCATCATCTCACGGAGCGCCAAACCATTGCAAAATCGTAGAATTCAGCTGCTGGATGAGAAAACCTCATCTACACTGATGGCATGAGGAAGCTTCCGCCCCTTCGAGCTCTCCATGCCTTCGAGGCCGTTGCCCGGCATCATAGCTTCGGGGCTGCCGCGAAGGAGCTCGGCGTCACGCCGACGGCAATCAGCCACCAGATACGACAGTTGGAAGAGGCCTGCGGAATAAAGCTGTTCCAGCGGCGCCCGCGGCCTTTGCTCCTGACGAGCGCTGGGGCACGCCTCTATCCGGCCTTGCGCGATGGCTTCGATGCGCTGGCCTCGGCGGTGGCGTTGTTGGCAGAAGAGGATGTGCAAGCGCCGCTTCGCGTGACGAGCCCGAGCGCATTCGCCAGCAAATGGCTGGTCCCGCAACTGCCGAAATGGCGTGAAGAAAACCCCAATGTCCCTTTGGAAATCATCGGCACCGATGCTGTACTCGATGTGAGAGCGGGCGCCGCAGACCTGGCGATCCGTTATGCACGAAAGCCGCCGCTCGACTTTATGGCGCACGAGGTGTTTCGGGACGTGTACGTTCCCGTTTGCAGCCCGCGTCTGTTGGAGCACTATGGTCCGATCGAGCGGGCTGCAGATCTCCTGCGTCTTCCTTTGATCCACTATGATTGGATCAACAGCGATCCGGAAGCGCCGACCTGGCGGCAATGGCTGGCGGTCGCGCGGTCGATCGATCCCGATTTCAACCCCCTCGAAAAGGTCTGGGACCTGAGTTTCCGCGAGGAGCTGCATGCGATTGACGCCGTTGTTGGCGGACAGGGGGTTGCGATCTGCAGCAACGTGGTCGTCAGCAATGAACTGAGGAGCGGGCTGCTCGTGAAGGCGCATCCGCTCTCCCTGCCCGGCTACGGGTTTTATCTCGTCTCGATGGCCCATAGTCCGCAGGCGCCTGTCATCGAAGCCTTCTCGACGTGGATGAGGGCCATCAGCTGAAGTGCAGGTCGCTGCAAGGCCATTGCTCGCGGAATACCCACGCAGCAGCCGTCGTTGACGGAGAACCTGCTGGCGCCAGCCACTCAACGCAAGACAGCGTCCCGATACGGCGCCCCAACTGGCGCGAAACGGCGTAAGATCAGCAGATCAGGCGGCCAAAGACCGCTGGATTTTCGGAGGAGATTTTGCCGGTTCGCCACTATGACTGGATCGCGCATTTTGCCCGCCGCACGCCGGACAAACCGGCGGTGATCGACCTTGCCAGCGACCGCCGGCTCACTTACGCGCAATTCGACGCCCGCATTTCGCGTCTGGCCGCGCATCTGCGCGACCGCCTCGAGATAGCGCGCGGCGACCGGGTCGCCGTGCTGGCGATGAACACGACCGATACACTGGAGGTGCAGTTCGCGTGCGGACGGATCGGCGCGGTGTTCCTGCCTTTGAACACGCGCCTCACCGTCCCGGAGCTTCAATACATTGTCGGCGATGCCGGGCCGAAGCTGATGATCCATGACGCCGAACTTGCCGATGTCGCGCTCACCGTGGCGAAGCTCTGCGAAGTCTCATTGGCGCTCCAGCTTGGGCCGAGTCATTCCTACGAGGATGCGATCGCATCGGCAAAACCGCTCGACAAGGCGGAAGTCGTGACCCTCGATGACATCTCGACCATCATGTACACCTCGGGCACCACGGGCCAGCCAAAGGGCGCGATCATCACCCATGGCATGACGTTCTGGAACTGCGTCAATCTTGGCGGCCCGGCCTATATCTCGCCGTCGTCGGTGCTGCTGACGGTGCTGCCGCTGTTCCACACCGGCGGGCTCAACTGCTACACCAATCCGGTGCTGCATGCCGGCGGCACCGTGCTGATCATGCGCGCCTTCGATCCCGGCCTCGCGCTTGAGCTGATCAGCGATCCCGCGCGCGGCATCAACGTGTTTTTCGGCGTGCCGTCGATCTATCAGTTCATGGCGCAGCATCCGGCGTTCGCCGGTTCCGACTTCAGCCGTCTTCTGATTGGCGGCGTCGGTGGCGCGCCGATGCCGGTGCCGCTATTGAAAGTATGGGAACAGCGTGGCGTGGCCCTGCAGCAGGGTTACGGCATGACCGAAACCAGCCCGGCCGTACTGACGCTCGATCGCGAGGACGCCGTGCGCAAGGCGGGCTCTTCCGGCAAGCCGGTGCTGCATACCGAAGTGCGGATCGTTCGCCCCGACGGAGCCGACGCCGAAATCGGCGAACTCGGCGAGCTCTGGGTCAAAGGGCCGAACGTGACGTCGGGCTACTGGAACAGGCCGGACGCCAACGCGTCTTCCTTCACCGACGGCTGGCTGCATACCGGCGACGCGGCGCGGATCGACGAAGAAGGTTTTTACACCATCGTCGATCGCTGGAAGGACATGTACATTTCCGGTGGCGAAAATGTCTATCCGGCCGAGGTCGAGAACGTCCTGCACCAGCTCGCCGCGATCGCGGAGGCCGCCGTCATCGGCATCCCCAGTGAGCAATGGGGCGAAACCGGCATGGCGATCATCGCCGTCAAGCCGGGGCACACCCTTACCGAAGCGGAGATTCAGGCACACTGCGAAGCCAACCTGGCGCGCTTCAAGCGGCCTCGCGCCATCCGGTTCGTCGATGCCTTGCCGCGCAACGCCACCGGCAAGATTCACAAGCCAACCTTGCGCAAGAATTTCGGTTCGCCCAAAGCCATCGATACGGAGCGCGCGAAGTCGCCTCCCTAGAGCGGGACGACATTTCTTCGAATCGTCATCCCGCTCTATCCTTTTGTTTGAGCATGATCTTTTCGGAAAACCGGTACCCTCCGGATCATGCTCTAGGGGTTTTGAGCGGTCACCAGCCAGGAACTTGACTCCATCATGACGCCTTCCGGCCGCGTGAATTGACTGAGCTCTTCCTTCAAAGCCGCGACGACGCGGTCGTGGTTGCGTTCCGCCTCCTTGCCTGCCTCGCGATAAACTTCGCCCGCGGGCCCGATTGCGAGCTGGAAGGCTACCGCTTCGTCAACGTCGCGCCCGACCATGACTTCGGCGTCGATCCGCTCAAACCTGATGTTCGAATACCCCGCGATCCGCAACTGCTGAGTGACGACCTCGGTGTCAGCCATCGAAAACGGTCCCGGTCCGCAGGTTGCCGCGTGCTCCTTCACCGGCGGCAGGTAACGCAACACGACGTCCTTGGACAGCGTCAGCCACGGGTTGTCGGCGCGCCCGCGCCAGACAATCATGGTCATGGTTCCACCGGGCCTGAGCGCCGAGCGCATATTGCGCAAGCCAGCCACCGGGTTTTCGAAAAACTGCGTTCCGAAGCGGGAGAAGCAGAAATCGTATACCGGCTCAAATGCGTAGGTCTGCACATCCGCCTCGACAAATGTCAGGTTGGCCAACCCTGCGGCACGCGCGTCCGCGCGCGCCGTGTCGAGAAACGCACCGCAGCAGTCGATCCCGACAACGCTGCCGGAAGTCCCGACGCGTTGAGCAATCTCAATCGCGGTTTCGCCCCAGCCGCATCCGGCATCCAGCACGTTGTCGCCGCTGCGCAGCTTCAGCGCCGGAAATACCATCGCGCTGTGCTGGCCAAGACCGCCAACCAGGACATGTCGCCACGCGTTGAATTTGGGAACCAGCACCGTGTTCCAGAAATCAACGTACGGACTGTTCGGTTCGATCGCATGCGCCGTGCTCATGGGGAACTCCTGCTTTCGGGGATAGTCGTCTTCATCGACATCGCGGCGTCGGCGCTATTGGTTCGACGCCTGCAAGCCCGCGGCTACTCTTCACTGCGTCGTTACGACGACCTCGAGATATTCGCTCGGCACAACAAGGGTGTCCTTGCCGCCGCGATTCATCCGCTCCAGCAACTCGATGATCTCGGCCTCCAGGGCGCCTTGTCCTGCCGCATCCAGCGCCGCAAATGCGCGGTTGGTCGGGCCGTAATATGTCTTGAAGATTTCGAGCCAATGGCGTGGTGATCTGTATCGGAAGCTGAAGATCTGCTTCGAAGTCTTTACCTGGTGACCGCGAAACAGCTCACCGAGGCGGCCTTCGGTTCCCCAAAGCGCGGGTGACTTGATCCCGGCCGGCGGCGCAACGTGCTTGCCGATGATCTTGAAGAGCTGGCCGATGAAACCATCGGGCGTCCAATTAGCGAGACCGATACGCCCACCCTTGCGAACAACGCGGGAGAGTTCGGCCGCAGCCGTCTCCTGATTTGGAGCGAACATCACACCAAAAGTCGATAACGCCACATCGAAGCACCGATCCGCGAATGGAAGCGCTTCAGCGTCCGCCTGCTTGAAGGTGACCGGCAAACGCTCGGCGGCGGCGCGCTGCTTGCCCCGCTCCAGAAGCGCCTCGACGTAGTCGGTCGAGGTGACCTCCGCAAATTGGCGCGCGGCCGCGAGCGTGGCGTTGCCATTGCCCGCGGCGACGTCGATCACGCGCTCATCGGCGCGCAGATCGACCGCTTCGCAGAGACGCTCACCGACGAGCTGCAGTGTGATGCCGACCACGGCATAATCGCCCGCGGACCACGTGGCCTGCTGACGCTTCTTGATGGCTGCGAAATCGGGTGCAGCGACGGGAGAAGTCGTTTTGCTTACGTCCAGCATAGTGTTACCTTTCGCCGAAAGCATCAACCCACTGTCGGCTTGAGAAGCGAGCAAACGGCGGTCGGTTGGCCGCCGTATTTGTTGGACGATACATAGAGCGAGCCACCGCGAGGACGAATGATCGTCCGGCCGGATTAGTTGACCGTGCGTCCAAATCGAAGGAAGCCGCAATAATGGATCCACTTTCGGATGTGCTGCGGTCGTTTCGGCTGACAGGAGGCGTTTTCCTTGACGCTCATTTCACGTCACCCTGGTGCGTGGTCTCCAGGCTTTCGGCAGAGGACCTCGGACCGTTCCTGGCAACGCCCTCGCTCTGGATCGCCTATCACTTCGTCATCGCGGGCAGGTTTCGTCTTACGATTGAAGGCGAACCCACCATCGAGGTGCGCGCCGGCGAAGTTGTGCTGCTGCCCCGCAACGACGTTCACATACTGGCCAGCGGCTCGGGTCTCGCGCCGGTGAACGCGTATGATCTCGTGCAACCATCCGCTGGCGGTGGAATAGCGCAAATATCCCACGGTGGCGGTGGTGAAACGACGCATCTGGTGTGCGGCTTCCTCAGCAGCGAGGATCTTTACAATCCCCTGATTGCCGGCTTGCCAAGAATGCTCAAACTCGACGTCGCGCAGGGCACGTCGCGTGACTGGGTCGATGCCTCCGTGAGATTCGCGGCCAGCGAGCTGACCGAAGGCAGATTTGCCTCATCCAGTGTCATGTCGCGGCTCTCTGAATTGCTGTTCGTGGAAGCGGTGCGCCAATATTCAGCGACGCCCGGCGATCAGGACGCCGGATGGCTGAAGGGCCTCGATGATCCACGTGTAGGGCGAGCCTTGGCCCTTATACACCGCAGCATCAGCTGTCCCTGGTCGGCAGAGGCCCTTGCAAAGGAGGTCTCAATGTCGCGCAGCGCGTTCGTGGAACGCTTCACAAAGCTGATGGGGATGCCCCCGATCCGATATCTGACCCTGTGGCGACTTCAGACCGCAAAATTGCACCTGCGAGAGACCCAAAAAACCATCGCCCAGCTGGCACATTCGATCGGCTACGAGTCCGAGCAGGCGTTCAGCCGGGCGTTCAAGCGGGAATTCGGACTGCCGCCCGCACGGTGGAGAGATCAACAGTCGATGCAAGGATCCTCCTAGGTGGCGTGGACTCCAACACAAGGAGGAATTCGATGCTCGACCACGTCATCGTGACCGTGAGTGATTTTACGCGTTCGATCGCGTTTTACGCGCAGGCTCTCAAGCCGCTCGGGATCACGGATTTTCTGGACTATAAAGGCCAGGACGGTCACCCAGACCTTAAAGGCTTCGGAAATGACGGACGCTTCTTCTTCTGGCTCAAAGAGGGGAGGCCCGATCCGGATGCCGTTCACTTCGGTTTTGTCGCCAAAAGCCATGCGGAGGTGAATGCCTTCTTTGTAGCTGCAATTGCAGCAGGCGGACGGGAGAAAACTGCACCGGCGCCCCAGCTCCAATATCATCCTGACTATTACGCGACCTGGGTACTCGACCCCGACGGTCACGACGTTGAGGTTGTGAACAAGACCGGACAGATCGATTAGTCTAGTACTGACTATGAGAGATCGGTGAGTCGCTTGCTGCCCATGCTTCGAGACGCTCGCGTCGCTCGCTCCTCAGCATGAGGTTGTTGTGTTTAAGCAAGCTAGACCTCATCCTGAGGAGGCCGCGAAGTGGCCGTCTCGAAGGATGGGCTGCGATGCCAATTTGTGATTCCAGCTACTAGGCCGTTTCAAATACAGCCGTAATCGCGGCCTGCGCCTGTTGCTGAATCTGCCGCAGATGCTGCTGGCTCTTGAAACTTTCCGCGTAAATCTTGTAGACATCCTCGGTGCCGGAGGGTCTCGCGGCAAACCAGCCGTTTTCCGCCGTCACCTTGATTCCGCCGAACGACTGACCGTTGCCGGGAGCCGCGGTCAGCGTGGCCCGAACCGGCTCGCCGGCAAGTTCTTTCATGGCGAGCCGCTCCGGCGAAAGCGCCTTCAGCACGTTCTTCTGCGCCACTGTCGCGGGCGCGTCGATCCGCTCGTAGAACGGCGCACCCAGTTCATCGGTCAGATTACCGAACAGCTGACTGGGGTCCTTGCCGGTTTGCGCCGTGATCTCGGCGGCCAGCAGGCCGAGAATGAGTCCGTCCTTGTCGGTGGTCCAGACCGTTCCATCGCGCCTCAGGAATGAAGCGCCGGCGCTTTCCTCCCCGGCGAAGCCGAACGACCCGTCACCGAGCCCATCGACGAACCATTTGAAGCCCACCGGGGTCTCGATCAGCTTGCGGCCGAGCTTTGCCGCCACCCGATCGATGATCGCGCTGCTGACGATGGTCTTGCCCACCGCGCTGCCCTGGTTCCAGCCCGGGCGATGCTCGAACAGATACGCAATGGCAGCGGCAAGGTAATGGTTCGGATTCATCAGCCCGTTCGAACGGGTGACGATGCCATGCCGGTCGGCGTCGGTATCGTTGGCAAAAGCGACATCGAACTTGTCGCGCATGCCGATCAGTCGCGCCATCGCATAGGGCGACGAGCAATCCATCCGGATCTTGCCGTCCCAATCGACTGTCATGAACCGAAACGTCGGGTCCACGGTATCGCTGACGATGGTCGCGGCAATGCCGTAGCGCTCGATGATCGGTTGCCAGAAATGGACGCCCGCGCCGCCGAGCGGATCGATCCCGATTTTCACGCCCGAGGCGCGGATCGCCTCCATGTCGATGACGTTGGCAAGGTCGGCCACGTAGGGACCGATATAGTCGTGGCGGTGAACGCAGGCGGCCTTGTGTGCGCGGTGATATGAAATCCGCTGCAGACCCCTCAATCCGTCTTCCAGAAATGCGTTCGCGGCACGCTCGATTCCGGTGGTGATATCGGTGTCGGCCGGTCCGCCATTTGGCGGGTTATACTTGAAGCCGCCATCCTCGGGAGGATTATGCGACGGGGTGATCACCACGCCATCGGCAAGACCGCTGGTCCGGTTCCCGTTGTAGGTCAGGATCGCATGCGAGATCACCGGCGTCGGGGTATATCCGTCGCGCTCGTCAATCATCACGGTGACATCGTTGGCGGCGAATACCTCAAGCGCGCTCGCGAAGGCCGATTCCGCCAGCGCATGGGTGTCGATGCCGATGAATAGCGGGCCATCGATGCCGGCGCGGCGCCTGTAGTCACAGAGCGCCTGGCTGATCGCCAGAATATGCGCCTCATTGAAAGCGTTGTTGAAGGCGGAGCCGCGATGCCCGGAGGTTCCGAACGCCACGCGCTGCGAAGGCACCGCGGGATCCGGCTTTCCGGAGAAATAGGCCGTCACCAGCCGCGGCACGTTGACCAGCATCGAGGCTGGTGCGGGTTTGCCGGCGAGCGGACTTACTTCGACAGCCATTGATCTCTCCTTCCATGCCGGCGCCATCGGTGCGCGGCCTCAAAAAATAACGCTGGAGTCCGATTCAACAGAGTTGAGTCTGACTCTAGCCCGGTAAAAACAAGGCGAACGGCTCATCGATGGTGCGGCGCAGGTGCTCGCGATAGACGGCATAATTGGCGTCATCGGACGAAACCCGCCCCAGGCTTGGCGCCGGGATATTCTTGATCGGCAAAAACGCGATCGGCGCCGCGATCGGCGTCAGCAGCGAGCCGCGCCCCGCCAGCAGCGTCGTGATGATGCCGTACATTTCGCCTGATATTCTCGGACGCGATACCGTGATCAAGCGATGCTGGCCGTGCCGGTTGGTGATGAGGTAAATGTGGCCCGATTGGTTCGGCACCGCGACTTCGCCGAACTGGGTGTATGCCGCGTCCTGCCTGTCGCCTTCGCGAAACACCAGCGATGAAACCGCGGCTTCCCAGGCGATCTCGGTCCGGTAGGCGTAGATCACATCCTTGTCGCCACCGAAGGACGGCCGCACCGTAACGTAGACCCCTTCGAGCCACACAACCGAGCGGCGCGAATAGGCGCCGAGGCCGTCGGGAGATATGTCGCCGTTGGCCGGAGCCGCAACCGGCGGGACATCCTGCCCCTTGCGCAGGGAGACGCCGAGCGCCTGTTCGAGCCGCACAGTGGTCGCAAGCGTAAAGGGGCGGCGGCCGCCGAGCACCTTTTCCAGGGTCGAGAGGCTGAGCTTTGCCTGTTCGGCAAGCGACTGCCGGGACATACGGCGGCGGGCGATTTCCTCGCGAATGGTCTCGGCCACCTGCCGGCTTTGCTCGGCGGAAAGCTGCTTGTCCGTCGTCTGCATCGTCACCCCTTTCGAATTCCCGCATCCTAGCAGACGCACATTTCAGCACAAAGCCACACAATTCCGCCTCGGCCGCGGCGCGCCGAAGCGGCCTGCGGCTGAACAATGCCGATCATTATGCTCGCGCCAAGACACGCGGTTCCGCACAACCGGCAGGCGATGAAAATGCCTCTCGGGAGTTAAGCGAAATGACGACGTGCGATGAAATCAAGACCAGCGGCGGCTCAAGCCTGTCGCGCATGGTGAGACTGCTGTTGTTCTGCATGATGCAAGGCGCCGCCGTCATCCTGGTCGGATTTGCGGCATTATTTTTGAGCTTTGAGCCGGTGTGGCCGGCGGAGAATCCGTCCGCAACCTTTGCCGGACCCGGCGGCGCGCGCTCCGGCTCGCTGCTGCTGAAAACCGATGACGGCTACGCCGACGCGACGAGGCTCGGCATCGATGTCGATCTCACCGTGTCGGGTCCGACGGTCCGCGCCCGCGTCACCCAGATTTTCCGAAATCCGACGCCAAACTGGGTGGAAGCGACCTACGTCTATCCGCTGCCGGCCGGCGGCGCGGTCGACACGCTCAAAATGGTGATCGGCGACCGCGTCGTGGTCGGCGAGATCAAGGAACGGCAACAGGCCCGCATCATCTACGAGCAGGCGCAGCGGAACGGACAAAAGGCTGCTCTGACCGAACAGGAGCGGCCGAACATCTTCACGAACTCGGTCGCCAATATCGGTCCCGGCGAAACCATCCTGGTGCAGATCGATTATCAGGAGCCGGTTCAGCAGTCGGGAAATGAATTTTCGCTGCGAGTGCCGATGGTGGTCGGCCCGCGTTACAATCCTGCGCCCATGGTGCAGAACGTCGACATCAGGCCCGACGGTGGCGGCTGGGGATCCAGTTCCACCGATCCGGTGCCGGACCGCAACCGCATATCGCCCGAGGTGCTGGACCCCGCCGAACATGCGCCGGTGAATCTAACCGCCATCACGGTTCGCCTGCAGGCAGGTTTCCCGCTCGGCGAGGTCAGGAGTCATCATCATCCGGTCAAAATGGAAAGCCCCGATAGCAGCACGCGCGTCATCAAGCTCGCGGAAGGCCCGGTGCCGGCGGATCGCGACTTTGAGCTGACCTGGACGCCCGCGGCCGTCAAGGCGCCGTCGGTCGGGTTGTTCCGCGAGCACGTCGGCGATGCCGACTATCTGCTGACGTTCGTCACGCCGCCCGCGATCGAACGGACCGAGCAAAAGCCGCTGCCGCGCGAGGTGATCTTCGTGATCGACAATTCCGGCTCGATGGGTGGCACCTCGATCGTGCAGGCCAAGGCGAGCCTGCTTTATGCGCTCGGCCGTTTGCAGCCGAACGACCGCTTCAATGTGATCCGTTTCGATCACACCATGGACCTGCTGTTCCCCAATTCCGTGCCCGCCGACCGCGAGCACATCGGTAACGCCAGGTCGTTCGTCGGCGCGCTGCAGGCCGAGGGTGGCACCGAGATGGTGCCGGCGATGCGCGCGGCGCTGACGGATAACACCACCGGCGAGACAAATTACGTTCGCCAGGTGGTGTTCCTGACCGATGGCGCGATCGGCAATGAGCAGCAACTGTTCGACACGCTGACGGCGATGCGCGGCCGCTCCCGCGTGTTCATGGTCGGCATCGGTTCGGCGCCGAACACCTTCCTGATGACTCGCGCCGCCGAACTCGGCCGCGGATCCTTTACGCATATCGGTTCGGTCGAACAGGTCGAGGAGCGGATGCGCGGCCTGTTCGCCAAGCTGGAAAATCCCGCGGTGACCGGCCTCACCGCGAAATTCTCCGATGCCACCGCCGACCTGACGCCGGCGGCGATCCCCGACCTCTATCGCGACGAACCGCTGGTTCTCGCAGCCAGGCTCGACAAGCTTGCGGGCTCGGTCGAGATCAAGGGCCGGATCGGCGACCGGCCCTGGGTGGTGACGCTTCCGCTGGCGAACGCCGCCGAGGGCAAGGGCCTGTCCAAACTGTGGGCGCGGCGCAAGATCGACGATGCCGAGATCGCCCGCACCATGCGCGAGGCGACGCCATCGGAGGCCGACAAGACCATATTGGCACTCGCGCTGGAGCATCAGCTCGTGACCCGCCTGACGAGCCTGGTCGCGGTCGACAAGACGCCGAGCCGTCCCGAAGGGGAAACGCTCAAACTCACCGAACTGCCGCTCAACCTGCCGGCAGGCTGGGATTTTGCCAAGGTATTCGGCGAGCGGCCGAAGTCTGCATCGCCGCCGGTGGAACGGCGCGCCGAAGGCGACGCACGCGTCCAACTCGCCGCCATCAAACGCCCGCTCCCTGTGGTCACGGCGGCGCCCAACACGATCAAGCTGCCGAAGACGGCGACCGACGCCGAGCTGAAGATGATCGCCGGCTCGATCCTGCTGGCGCTCGGCCTGATCCTGTTCGTGTTCAACCGGCGTCAGACCTTCGTAGGCTGACGCCGGATGAAAGGAGGAGCAGCCCCTCTCCTCCTCACGGCACGCGCGGCTTTCCACCCAAGGCCGCGCGCGCAAGTTTTTGTTCTCGCCGTCATTCTGGGATGGTCCGAAGGACCAGACCTTAGATGTGCGATTGCACATCGGGGAATCTCAAGATTCCGGGTTCGACGCTGACGCATTGCCCCGGAATGACGGAAACAATATCGAGATTCACGATGACTCGCCTCGTTGCATCATTGCTTCTCGCCCTCGCCGGCCTCGTGCTGTTCGGTCAAGGGGCCTACATCCACGCCAAGGCGCTGCTGGCGCAGGTTCTGCTGGAGCGCGCCTTCAGCGAGACCATCGCCACCGGCCGCGAGGTAAAACCCTGGTCATGGGCGGATACCTGGCCGGTCGCGCGCATCGAGGTGAAGCGGCTCCACGCCAGCGCCATCGTGCTGGCCGGAAGCAGCGGCCAGGCGCTTGCCTTCGGGCCGGGTCACGTCGAGCTTACCCCTGATGCCGGCGAGCGCGGGGTAGCGGTCTATTCGGCGCACCGCGATACGCATTTCCGCTTTCTGAAAGATGTCGCCATCGGCGATGAAATCGATATCACGCGAAGCGACGGCACCATGTTCCGTTACCGTGCGGACGACACTTCGGTGGTGCGTTTCGACGCCTCGGGCATCGATCCCTTGACCGACGGATATGAGCTTGTGCTGTCCACCTGCTGGCCATTCGATGCCGTGACGCCAGGGGCGGCACGCTACGTCCTGCACGCCACCATGATGGGGCCCTTCGGCGCTACCGGCGAACACCGGCCGAACGGTGCAATCCCGGATGCTCCGCTAAATTAATCTGCGGCGGACAGGATCGGCCGGGATGCTGCCGCATGTAGGCCGTTATGCCAATTCACGAACCATCCAATCCATGCTTGAAAGATGTTCGGCGGCACTCTTGCCGCACGACGGAAAATCAATAATTGAAAAGAGAACCAACCGAGATTGAATCACCAAGACGATGAGTTCCCAAGTTCACTATTTACCCCTGACGCCGGGATTGTTTTCAATCCTGGTCTTCCTGTTCCTGGGGCTGCTCATCCTGATCCAGCTTCGCATTCTCAGATACGCCTATATGCGGCTCGGTGTAGGTCCTGGCGTCGCCCTTGTTCTGTTGTTCGGCTCGCTGATCGGCAGCTATTTCAATATTCCGATCACGGTGCTTTCCGGCCCGCCCGTGAGGTCGGGGCAGGTCGTTGAGTTCTTCGGCATGCGTTATATCGTGCCCTTCGTCACGTCGTCTGGAACGGTTCTCGCGGTGAATGTCGGCGGCGCCGTTATTCCAACATTAATGTCCGCGTATCTCATGATACGATATCAATTCTGGCTCAAGGCGACGATTGCCACCGCGGCCATTGCCGTTGTCATCCATTCGCTGGCGACGCCGGTGCCGGGAATTGGCATCGCCGTGCCGGTATTTGCGCCGGTCGTGACCACGGCAATCCTTGCATTTATCCTCTCCCGCGAATACGCGCCGCCGCTTGCCTATATCGGCGGCTCAATGGGGACTCTCATCGGCGCCGATCTTCTCAATCTCGACAAGATCACCGGTCTTGGCGCCCCGGTCGCCTCGATCGGCGGCGCGGGCACATTCGACGGCATTTTTCTCACCGGCATTCTTGCCGTTCTGCTCGCAGGTGTCGCCACACCATCGCAGCCACGGCCGGCGTGGTAAGTCCATAGAGCGGGCGGCCCCGCGGATATTGCCCGGGTTGCGCGAGTTGCCACCCTCCCCGACTATCAATAATAAGAAATGAAAAGCTCATGGAGAGTGGCGATCTCCAGTCGATCGTCATTCTCGGACAAGAAACGAAGGGATAAGGGTTACGTCCATGGAAGCTCAGGCAAGCATCGCGTCAGATTCGGCCGTGAAATGGTCGCCTTCGTCTGAGGCCAGCGACATCGTCAAAAGCATTCATGCGATGCTGCATCCGCGCAACATCGTGCTGGTCGGAGCGACCGACAAGCCGGGCAACTACGCCGAGCGCATCTGGAACAATCTGATCAAGTATCAGTATCAAGGCGGTCTCTATCCGGTCAACGCCAAGCGCGAAACGATCTGGGGCGTGCCCTGCTACAAGGATTTCGCCAGCCTGCCGGACAAGCCCGATCACGTGCTGGTGCTGGTGCCGGCGCGTTTCGCCGTGCAGGTCGTGCGCGACGCCGCGGCGGCGGGCGCCCGCTCGGCGACCATCGTCACCTCCGGCTTCAGCGAATTGCAGGATGATGAAAGCCAGAGGCTGGCTGCCGAACTGCAGCAGGCCATTCGCGAGACCGGGCTTGCGGTCACCGGCCCGAATTGTCTTGGCAATCTGAGCGCCGGCGAACGGCTGTTTACCAACATCGACGACCGCGTCGTCACGATGGAAGCCGGACCGGTCGCGATTGCCGGTCAATCCGGCGCGATCGTCATGGCGATCCGCCAGGCCCTGGAAGACCGCGGCGTCGGCGTCGGCTACATGGTCACCACCGGAAACGAGGCCGGCCTCGAAACCCCGGACCTGATGGCCTATTTCGCGGCCGACCCCTCTATCCGCGTGATCGTGGTTTATCTTGAAGGCGTGCGCAACACCAAGGTCTTCCGCGCGGCCTGCAAGGCCGCGCGCGCGGCCGGCAAGCCGGTGATCGCCCTCAAGCTCGGGGCGTCCGAAGGCGGACGCGCCGCCGCCATGGCGCACACCGGCGCGCTCGCCGGTTCGATCGAAACCTTCGACGCCATCTCGACACGGGAGGGCGTGATCCGCGTGCGGGGTCTCGACGAACTGATCGAAACCACCGAATGCTTTGTCCATGCCGATCTGCCGAAAGCCGCTCGCCTCGCCGCGGTTTCCTTGTCCGGCGGAAAACGCGGTCTTCTGATCGACGCATTTTCGTCGGCGGGCCTGAATTTCAGTCCGCTAAGCCAGAACGCCAGCGACAAGCTGGCGAAGATGCTCGGCCCCGGCAGCATCGTCGGCAATCCGCTCGACGCAGGTTTCGCGGCGGTGGTCGATCCTTCGGTCTACATGCAGTCGATCAAGATCATGATCGACGATCCCGACACCGACATCGTCATCATCGACGCTGAATTGCCGAAGGCGCCGCACGAATTGCGCGAACGGAATTTGCGCATTGTCAATGAAATGGCCAAGGCCGCCAACAAGCCGGTCATTTATATCAGCACGATGTCGATCGGGTTTACGGAATTCACCAAGGGCTTGCGCAAGTCGCTGCCGCATATCGCGGTCATGCAGGGTCTGGATCGCGCGGTGGGCGCGATCAAGTCGCTGATCGATTACGCATCCTTGCGCAAGGAGGTGCCGGAGGTGGTATCGAGCTCCAGCGCTTCGGCGCGCGCGATGCTGGAGCGGATGCTCAAAAGCGCCAAGGGCGCCGCGCTCGACGAGGTCGCGTCGAAAAAATTGCTCAAGGCGTACGGCATTCCCGTTTCAAAGGAAGAGATCGCACAGACTGCGGCGGAAGCCGTGAAGATCGCCAAAAAGATCGGCTTTCCCGTTGTCGCCAAGGTCGTCAGCGCGGACATCCTGCACAAATCCGACATCGGCGGCGTGGTGCTGAACATCAACAGCACCGCCGACGTCAAGAAAGCCTTCAATGACATCACCGCGCGGGTGAAGAAGCTGAAGAACAAACCAAAACTCGAGGGCATCCTGATCGCGCAGCAGGTCAAGGCCGAACTCGAGCTGGTGGTCGGCGCTTCGCTTGACGCCGAGATGGGCCCGGTGGTGCTGTTCGGCACCGGCGGCGTCGATATCGAGCTCATGAAGGATGTCGCCCTGGCCGGCGCTCCGCTCGACGAAGCCGACGCAAAAGAATTGATCAGCCGGACCAAAGCCGGCGTGAAGCTGAAGGGTTATCGCGGCAAGCCGGCGCTGCACGAGGCTTCGGCGGTGAAGGCTATCGTCGGCCTGTCCAACCTGATGGCAGACGCCGGCTCCCGGATCGCGTCGATCGACGTCAATCCATTCCTGATCAATACCAAGGCCGGAGTCGCCGTCGATGGTCTGATCGTCCTCAACAACGCCGCGGCCAAAAGCGCCGCCGAACATTGATGGTGCGCGACTGGCCGGCTGTGGCCCCTACACACCGAGTGAAGAGTCGGCATGCAGGGAGCGTCGGCGCATTATCGCGCCGCCGTCACCATGATTTCGACGCCATATTGGGGCGCCGCCAGTCCCGCCTCGACGGTGGCGCGTGCCGGTGTGTTGCCGGGTGACACCCAGCCGTCCCACACCGCGTTCATATCTGCGAAGGTTTTCATATCCGTAAGATAGATAGTGGCGGTCAGGAGCTTTGACTTGTCGCTGCCGGCCTTGGTGAGATGGCCATCGATGATCGAGAGAATCTCCTGCGTCTGCTTTGTCACGCTTTCGCCGGCCGCTGCTTTCGCCACGATGCCCGCGAGATAGACGGTGTCGCCATGTACGACGACCTGGCTCATGCGAGGCCCGGCTTCGAAACGCTGGATGGTCATGCTCTTCTCCAAATATGAAATATGTGCCGGCGCTACTTAGCGCACAGGCGCCTCATCCGCCACCGCGTTCTATCTCGCGCGAGTTGGCCTAGAGCGGGATGACTTTTCTTCGAATCGTCATCCCGCTCTATCTTTTTGTTGGAGCATGATCTTTTCGGAAAACCGGTACCCACTTTTCCGGATCATGCTCTAACGCTGCCCGGCACAGGGTGTTTCGCGCAGGCAAATTCCGCAATTGATCCAGCACGCGCATTCGCAGACGACGAAAGCGTGGTCCTGCATTGCTTCGTCGCTTTGCTCGCAATGACGAGACGTACGGCTCAATCCTGCGGATTCATTCCCGGTCAGTCTCCAAGTTGCGTCTGGCCGCTCGCCATGAATGTGCGCTGCCGGACTTACAACTATACGGTGCCCACGCCAACGCGCGCTTGCTGTACCGGCGGGGTCCATCCTGGAACTTTTTGCGCCCGTCGGAACAAATGGCGGCATTCGGAATTGGTCTCGCTGGGCTGAATATTGCAGCGCCGCAATCTTCGGGTGCAGTCTATCTTCTTGCTTGATTTGACATTTTGCAGGCGCTTCTATGGCGTCAATTGGGTTGCGTGCGTTCGGATTCGCCCCCCGCACTGTCCTTAAGGGA
>DATHHQ010000246.1:0-10564 GCA_035490095.1 Bradyrhizobium sp. | reverse complement strand
GCATGACTCACCCCGCTGTAAAGCACATTGTCATCGTCGGCGGCGGCACCGCCGGATGGATGACCGCGGCCGCCATGGCCAAGGTACTACTCGGCGACTTCAGCATCCGCCTGGTCGAATCCGACGACATCGGCACGGTTGGCGTCGGCGAAGCTACCATTCCGCAGATCAGGCAGTTCAATCAAGCGCTCGAGATCGATGAAAACGACTTCGTCCGTCAGACCCAGGCCACGTTCAAGCTGGGCATTCAATTCGTCGACTGGGGCCGGCTCGGCGACTCGTACATGCACGGCTTCGGCATCCTGGGCCGCGACCGCGGCCTGCTGTCGTTTCACCACTATTGGCTCAAAGCTCATCTCGCCGGCAAGGTGAGCGCTATTGGCCCGTATTGCCTGAACGTCGCCGCAGCGCTGCAAGGCAAGTTCATGCGACCGCCCGATCTCGGCGCCGAATCCCCGCTCTCAAGTATCGCCTATGCGTACCATTTCGACGCCGGCCTTTACGCGCGCTACCTGCGCCGCTTTGCCGAGGCGCGCGGCGTACGCCGTACGGAGGGCAAGGTGAAGGAGACTGTACTGCGCCCGGCGGACGGGTTCATCGAGGCGATCGTTCTCGACAGCGGCGAGAAAATCCCGGGCGATCTGTTTATCGATTGCTCCGGGTTCCGCGGCCTGCTGATCGAACAGGCCCTGCACACCGGCTACGAAGATTGGACCCACTGGCTGCCCTGCGACCGTGCACTCGCCGTACCATGCACATCGGTCGGTCCGCCTACCCCATACACACGCTCAACTGCCCGGGAAGCGGGATGGCAGTGGCGCATTCCGCTGCAGCATCGCATCGGCAACGGCTACGTCTATTCGAGCGCGCATATCAGTGACGACGAAGCCTCCGCCAGGTTGCTCGCGAATCTCGACGGCGTGCCCTTGAGCGATCCGCGGCCACTGCGCTTCGTGACCGGAAGGCGCAAGAAATTTTGGAACAGGAACTGCGTGGCGATTGGCCTTGCGGCCGGCTTCATGGAACCGCTCGAATCCACCAGCATCCATCTGATCCAGTCGGCAGTGACCTTGTTGCTGAGTTTCTTCCCAGACCAGGGATTCGATCCGGTGATGACAGACCGGTTCAACGAGAAATCGACAATGGAGTGGGAACGCATCCGTGATTTCCTGATCCTGCATTACCATGCGACCGAGCGCAGCGACACGACATTCTGGAACGACTGCCGGACCATGAGTGTGCCGCGCCGGCTGCTCGACTACATGGATCTGTTTCGCCACAGCGGCCGCTTCTATCGGGAGAACGAGGAACTGTTCACGCAGACCAGCTGGGTACAGGTCATGCTCGGGCAGCGGATCACGCCGCGAAGCTATCACCCGCTGGTCGACCTGCTCAGCGATGCCGATCTGGATGCATTCATCGCCAATGTCCGGCACATCATCGAGCGCTGCGCCGACACGATGCCGCCGCACGAAAAGTTCATCGCGCGATATTGCGCGGCCAACCCGCCGGCATAAGCTGCAGCCTATTGAGCGACCGAGGATGCGCCGTCCTGCGAGATCGGCGCCGAGAGCGGCAGGTCGCGCGACGAAGCGCCGACGTAGATTCTGCGGCTCCCGCGGACGACGGTATGCCAGGCATGGTCGGCGGGCGACCAGTATCGCAGCCGCTGCGGCGCGACCTGCAGCCGGACCTGGCGTACGGCGCCGGCCTCGACCCGGACTCTCGCGAAGGCGGCCAGCGCACGGACGGCGAACTCAGCCCCCGCAGGAGCTGGGGCCGGAGCGGCAAGATATGCCTGTACCACGGCCTCGCCATTGCGCTTGCTGGTGTTATGGACACGGCATCGCACCGTCACTCCGCCGTCCGCGGATCGGGTCAGGCGCAGATCCGAATACACGAACGTCGAGTATGACAATCCATGGCCGAAGGGAAACAACGGCTCAATTCTTTCGCGATCGAACCAGCGATAACCGATGTGCACGCCTTCGTCGTAGACCGTCCTGCCGCCGACGCCCCGGGAGGCGCGCTCTGGATAGCGCGGATCCATCACCGCGTAATCCTCGAGATGGGCCGCCCAGGTGATGGGTAAGTGTCCGCCGGGATTGGCCCGCCCGGTTAGCAGATTGGCGGCTGCCCAACCACCCTCGTCGCCCGTGTACCACATCTCGAGTACCGCGCGGACCTCGCGGAGCCACGGCATGGCGACGGCCTGTCCTGTGTTGAGAACGACCACTGTATTCGGATTGACCCTGGAGACCGCCTCGATCAATCGATCTTGATCCCCCGGCAGGCCGAAGAACGGACGGTTGCGGCTCCATGCAAACACGACGGCAACCTTGCTGCGCCCGGCGAGTTCGACCGCTTCGGCGAAGTTGCGCTCCCGCATCGAGGGTGTGACCCAAGCAAGGCGAACCTGCACGGGCTGGCCGCTGCCGTCCGCTGCCGCCTCGACGCGGACGGCATGGGGCCCGGCGCTTAAGGGGACCAGACGGCGCACATTGTCGAGTCCATCGGTCGTCGGCACGACGTTGTCGCGGTTGGGAAAGACGATATCGCCGTGGCCGCCCCACCAGCCCATCTCGCCGACCTTGCGACCGTCGATCGAGAATTTTCCCGTGGCGCCCAGCAGCTGCAAATCGATGTCGTAGTCGCCGTCGACCGGAATCATCAGCGTGCCGGCCCACTGTGTGCGAGTCCCGGCCGGCAGAGCGTGACCTGACTTGCGCGTGAAGTCGATTTGGTCCTCTGGGAAACTCGCCGGTCCGTGTTCGTTCGAGCGCGCGAGCGACGCAAAGGCCTGTTTGGGTATCGGCTCTCCGGTCATGTCGTCGCCCACCGCCAATTGCACGCGCTTGACGCCCTGGGCGCGCAGTGCCTGCCATGCGCCGATCTGGCGCCCAGCACGGCCGTACGACTGTTCCTGACCGGTGACGATCGCAAAAGTCTGCAGCGCTCCTGGGCCGATCAGCGCCAGCGAGGACCCATCGGTCGCGCGAAGCGGCAACACGCCGTCGTTCTTGAGCAGTACCGCCCCGCGCTCGGCCAAGCGCTGCACCCTGCGCGCATTGTCAGCAATGGCCAGAGCGCGGACCTGATGGCCGGGGGACCGGTCCAGCCAGCCGAATCGTTCCATCTGTCCGAGCACATGCGCGACCGCAAGGTCCAGATCCGCGTCGCCGACCGTGCCAAGAGCCAGTGCTTCGCCCAGATTCTTCGAGCGGCGCGCAGGCGGCGGTGCGCCGGCGTCGGACGGCTTGGGCTGGGGGAAGCGCTGCTCCTCAGGGACACCGGTCGCCATTGTGTCCTGCAATTCCGCGGTCTCCTCGGCCGTCATTGCGGGCTCATCGGGCTCCGGACCCAGCGCGAAATAGGCGGATGGGCCGGTGCCGGGCTGCTCCATATCCATGCCGTGCACGATGAACTCGGCGCCGTGCGCTGCGCCCCAGTCGGAGGTGATGAACCCGGCGAATCCGTCCTCGCTGCGCAGAATTCCGTTCAGCAGTGATTCATTGTCACAGGCGTATACGCCGTTGATCCGGTTGTAGGCGCACATGATCGACGCCACTCCTGCGCGGGACACGTCGGCAAACGGCGATAGATAGATCTCACGCAGCGCCTGCTCGTCCACCTCGGCATCATCGCCGCCCTCGTAGGCGACCAAGTGCTTGGCCTGCGCCATGACATTCTGCGCCTGTGCGCCGCGTACAAATCTCGCCGCGAGTGTACCCGTCAGCACCGGATCCTCGCCGAGCGTGTTGTAGGCCCGTTCAAACGTGGGATCCCGATACAGGTTGATGTACGGCTGCAGGATCACATCTACCCCTAACGACCGGGCGTCTCGCCCGATCAGGGCACCCGTCGCCTCGGCATCGGCAGGACTGAAAGTTGCCGCCATCGAGAGCGTCGACGGCATGCCCGTGGAGGTGTGATGCACCAAGACCCCGGGAGGACCATCTGCAAATCGCAGATCCGGAATGCCGAGCCGCGGCACACCGCGTGTCCATCCGGCCTCTCCCTGCGCAGCGCCGGCCGGTTCATGCGCACCGCGAATGACCGCCATCTTATCTTCCCGCGACATCGCGGCCAGCAAGCGCTGCACACGCGATGTGGGAACACCGACAGCTGGTTCGGCCGCCACGGCCGGTCCTCGGGCTCCTGCAAAAAAAAGTGTCGCAAGCCAGCACATGCGCCAGCAGGCGTCTAGGCGCATGATGCATCGGGCGGTCCCGGCCGGTTGAATGACGCGGCGGCTCACCGAGCCGACTCGACGCTGCATCAGCGCTCGCTGCGCCGTGCGCACTCGACGCGGCCCTGGCGCTTGGCGACCGCCCTGGCGCTGTCGGACATCCGAAGCGGTGGTTTTGTTTGGTAGTTCATGGTTGCTTTCAAAACATTCACAGGCTACATTCCGCTGGTTCGCGATGCAACACGCTGGCTTGCTTGACTCCCCCTACTCAATCGGAATTTCAACTGGAGGTCGAACGGTGTCGCTGACCCCGCCGCGGATGCTTCTGGACGTTCGCGGCCAATCAGCGTCGCTGGACCGCGTCCTGGAGCAACAGTGTGGAGTCGGCCACGCACCGCTGCTCGAAGCCGCCGCGCTGCTCCGCTCAGCCAAGAGAGTGGTCATCGTCGGTATAGGTGCGTCATTGAATGCCGCGATACCGCTGGAGAATCTGCTGTGTGCGCACGGCATCGAGTCATGCTCAATCGAGGCCGGCGAGTTCCTGCACTATAGGTTGGCGGCTTACCCGGACGCGACAATTGCGGTCGTGTCGCGCTCGGGAGAATCGGTCGAAGTGGCCAAGTTGATCGCTGCGTTACGGGGACGCCAACGCATCATCGGTATCACGAACGAAACCGCCAGCACGCTGGCTCGCGAGGCCGATGTCGTGCTCGACGTGGCAAGCTTGCCGGACGAAATGGTGGCAATCCAGAGTTATACCGGCACGCTGCTGACCTTGTACTTGCTTGGCATGGCCGCGGTCGACGAATGGGACGCCGGCCGTCGGGAACTCGGTGCGGTACTGGCCGCTTTGCCCGGCTGGATTGCCGCGAACCTGGAAGCGTCGCGCCAATGGGATGCGTTCCTCGACGGAGATTCAGCCGTTTATCTGCTCGGGCGAGGGCCATCGTATGGGTCGGCCGCTGAGGGTGCACTGCTGTTTAACGAAATAGCGAAGGCGCCGGCGATCGGCATGGGAGTGGCGTCGTTTCGTCACGGGCCCATAGAGGTTGTCGACCGGCACTTCAAGGGACTCATCTTCGTTCCCTGCGGCAAAACCCGTGACATTAACCTGAGTCTTGCCGAAGACGTCCATCGCTTCGGAGGCCGCGTCCGGCTGATCGGGCCGCAGGACGCGGATATCGCCGGATTGCAATGGATCGACACCCCGTCGTGTCCGGATATGCTCGCTCCGCTGCTGGAGATCGTGCCGGTGCAGGTGGCTGCGATGCGGCTAGCGGAGTTGCGTGGCGTCGTCGTGGGCAGTTTCCGGTACACGACCCAGGTCACGCGAGACGAAGGATCGATCGCGCTTGAGCCCCCTTCTGCGGTGAACGGCTGAGAGAGCCGGTGGCGAGAACCCGCAAGCCGGTGCGCCCGGCGCGTCGCGAAAGGTGCGTTCTCGGAATCGATGTCGGCGGCACGAACATCCGAGCGGGCCTGTTCAACCAAAAAAGCGCCGCCATACACTGCATACGAACGGCAAGCACCAACGCATCACTTGCAAGCAGCCAGTCCTTGGCACGGCTCGCGGGCCTGGTACGCGACGTCGTGGAGGAGGGTCGCGCGTCGGGCCTCACTGCGCGCAATTTGGGCATCGGCATCCCGGAACTGGTCGGTGTGGATGGACGGATCGAAAGCCATTGTTCCCTGCCCTGGCGTGCTGGCGAAATTCGTTCCTACCTTGGCGCCTACGGAAACGTGACGATCGTCTCCGACGTTATCGCGGCCAGCCTGGCAGAGGCCCGGATGGGCGCGGGCCGCGGACAACCGGCGTTCCTGTATGTCACCGTCGGGACCGGGATAAGCTGCGCGCTGGTCATTGACGGCAAACCCTATGCGGGCGCCCATGGCCACGCGATATCCTTCGCGAGCGGGCCGACCGTCGCCGCGGTCAGCACGGACGGCAAGCCCACTTTCGAGCCGCTCGAGGCGCGCGCATCCGGCACGGGAATTCTGCGCCGGGCGCAAGCGCTGGGACTGACGGAATCCGATGCGATTGCGGTTTGCCGGACGGCGCTCGGCAAGCCGGGAGCGGCGCGAACCCTCGTCGATGAGGCAGCGACAGAACTTGCCATCCACGTGGCAATCCTCGCGAACGCGCTCGACCCGACGCTCGTGGTGCTCGGTGGGGGTCTGGGATGCGTGGCGGGGCGGTATTGGTCATCGTTCCGTGCCGCGCTGCCGCGCCATACTTTCGGGCCTCACATGCGCCACCTGCGCGTGCGTCGCGCACAGCTTGGCACCATGGCCGGCACGATTGGCGCCGCGCTTTGCGCCCTCGAGGCCCCGTGGCGATAAATTTGTCGTCGGCGCTCTCGCGTTACCCCGTACTCCGTTCGATGGACACACGCAGTCTGCCGGGTCGAGCAGCTCACGGGCATAAAACCTGAACGCTGCTTTGTCGATCGCGGTTACCGCGGTCACGGCATCCAGCGCAGCCAGCCAAGTTCCGGGCCGAGCGTTAACCGTATGTGAGGTCTGTGCTCTGTCCGACCTCGATAATATATCCGTCAGGATCGCGGATGTAGCAGCGCGTCTCGCCGTACTTGGGGATCGGCTCCGTGATGAACTCCGCTCCTCGACTTTTCCATAATTCATAGCACGCTTGAATATCCGCAACGCGGAAATTCATAAAGCTATTGATGTGATTTGGGTCGGGAACGCTGAGCGTTACTGTCGGCTTATCCGCGGTCGGCCCGCCTCCAACGTTCAGAATCATCCAAATATTCGCAAGCTGAAGGTACCCAGGCGCGTTGCCGTCACCCAGGCTCAGAATGCGAGCGCCGAAGACCTTTTCGTAGTAGCGAGCCGATCGCCCGATGTCTGCGACGGTAAGAAAATGCGCGATGCTCATCCCCTCTCGAGGGGGCATCTCATAACTCTTCTGCCCGATTTGTACGCTGCTCATTGACGACTCCAATTCCGATAAACGGTGCGCATCGGTCGCATGCTAACCCATCGACGGATCGAGTAATTCACGTTAAGCCAAGGTTAGCTGCGCTCGGGACGTAGGAAGTCGCAGGTTCCAAATCCTGTCACCCCGACCATTGATTTTCATAAACTTTTTCTTCAAAGGAATGTCTTGGCCGCCAGCGCAGCCTTCGAACGAGCCCAGCCTGGACGGCCGGTGCGGCGAGTCAATCGAGGTCGACCGCTGAGCGCTTGAGGTCCGCGAGCGAGCAGTAGCTTAGGGCACCTTCATGTGTAGCGCGCAAGACCACGCGCGGCGCACGCTCCGCTTGCAGCGCTTCCTGCCACCGAGGTGCGCACAGACACCAGCGATCACCGGGCTTCAGTCCCGGAAAGCCGAATTCCGGAACCGGCGTCGAGAGATCATTGCCGCAGGACTTCGAATACTCAAGAAATCCCGCGGTCATGACGACGCACACGGTGTGGCTGCCGATGTCCTCGTGGCTGGTGTCGCAGCAGCCGTCGCGAAAAAAACCCGTCATCGGGCTCAAGGAGCAGATTTCGAGTCGATCGCCCAGCACGTTTCTGGGCTCGTTGCGCCGACCACCGCCGCCCTTGCCAGCGTCATCTCTCAACATCAGGATTTTCTGCATCGTCGATCCCTCCCTCCGCTTGACATATTGTGGCGTTAGTTTGGTGCTCTCATATGCTAATAGCACGATCATGATCATGCTGCATGGCGTCAAACCCAGCGTTGTCAGCGTCATGGGCTTCTGACCTCCGGCCGTCGTTTGCACGAGCGGACGCAGTTCTCGGAAATCAGTGGCGATGCACGTTTAAGATCATGCAACAGAAAAGTACGCGAGCGTCGCTCGTATGCCAAAAACTGAACACATCCTGCTCGAGTCGGACTTGCGCCAGGTGCCGGACCTTCGGGACGCGCGCACGGTCCACGCGCGAATCGAGTTCCGCAGCCGCCTGCGCAGATGCCTCACGCAGCTTGAGATCATCGACTACTACTATCTTTCCGTGCGCTCGCGCTCACGCAATAAGCTGCGCGAGTACGTCCTCGATCTGCGCTTTGCCGATGCGCCTCGCAGTTTGAGGCACATCTCATGGCGATGGATCACCTTCTCTCTAGTATTCATAGCCGTAGCGTTAGGGATCGCTTCGCGGATTGGCCCCTCAGCAACGGCGTCGTGGCAGCGCCATTGGCTTTCGGTTTGTATCTCCGTGATCGGGGTGTGGGCATTCGCGACGCTCGTTGCCGTATACAAGACCACTGAGAAAGTGAGTCTGTTGAGCACCCATGGGGCGGCGAGATTGTTGGAATGCACCGGCGGCCTTGGAACATTCCGTGTCTTTCGCAGTTTCATGGCAAAGCTCGGGGCGCACATTCGACTCGCTGCGGGAGCGCGCCGGTGCACGAAGACCGAGCACCTCCGCGACGAAATGCGCGAGCACCTCCGCCTCAAGGAAATCGGGGTGCTATCTGCAGGGGAGTACGAGAAGGCAAAGGTGCGCATCCTCGACCAACACTCTTCCGGCGAGCAACCTGCTGTCGCTCGCGGGTCCACGAGGATGGCAATAGACACGTAGCGTGCTTACGCCGGATTCCGCCCACGCCAACCGCGTCCCATCTGACGCCTTAAGATAGTGAACGTGTTGACGAGGCCTCATTGAGTCGATCAACCCCCTCAACCGGGACATTTGTCTCGACTGTGCGCTAAATTCCAAAGACGATCGGGACAAAGCGCCGATCATTTGGTCTTGCTTTCCACGCCGGATAGTCGCAATTTGCGCTCAACGCATTCTACGTTCCGGGGAGAACAATGATGAGAATCCACAGCCGGCTGATCTTGAGCTTTTGCATTGCCGCAATCATCAGTGTCGCAATTGCGTCTCATGCCGACGAGACTTGCAATTCGCCCTACATGTCCGGCCTGATCAAAGGTCAGGAGGATTTCGTGCACGTGTGGACGCTTGGCGTCCTGGGCATGGGCGATGGATCGGATAAGCTCGTAACGATCGATGCGAATCCGTCATCTAAGACTTACGGGAAAGTGATTAACAAGATTTCCGTCGGTGGCCGGGGTGAAGCGCACCACATGGGATTCACGGACGATCGTAAATATCTCTGGGCCGGCGGCCTGGACAACAGCAAGATCTATGTCTTCGATGTGGGCAGCAACCCTTCGCACCCGATGCTCATCAAGACGATCGATAATCTGTCGGCGAAGACCGGCTACGCGGGACCGCATACCTTTTACGCACTGCCCGGACGCATGTTGATCGGCGATTTATCGAACGCGGCGGACAAGGGCGGCGTGACCGGCATGACCGTGTACAACAACAAGGGCGACTTCATCGCCAAGTACGATATGCCCACGACCACGATCAAACAGGTCAAAGGCGATGGCTATGGCTACGACATTGCGGTGAATCCAGCGAAAAATGCTTTGTTGACCTCGAGTTTCACCGGCTGGAGCAACTACATGCGCGATCTCGGCGAGCTCATGAAGGATCCGGAGGCCATGAAGCATTTCGGCAATTCCATGGTGATGTGGAATCTGAAGACCATGCAGCCGGAACAAATCCTTGCTGTGCCGGGAGCACCGCTGGAGATTCGCTGGGCTTTGGCTGAGGGCCAGAATTGGGCGATCACGGCCACGGCCCTGACCTCGCAATTGTGGCTCGTCAGCCGCGATGCCCGAGGAGCCTGGCAGGCGAAGGACGTCGCCGCGATTGGCGATCCGGCCAAGATTCCGCTACCGGTGGATATTTCGATCACAGCCGATGCGAAGGGCCTGTGGGTAAACACCTTCATGGACGGCACGACGCATTATTTCGATCTTACGGACCCTCAGCATCCGAAGGAAACGTACAGCAAACACACCGGTAGCCAAGTAAACATGGTGTCGCAGAGCTGGGACGGCCGCCGCGTCTACGTTACCTCGAGTTTATTGTCGAAGTGGGACAAAAAAGGCAAGGACAATGAACAGTTCCTGCGCGCATTCCATTGGGACGGTCACGAACTCACGCCAGCGTTCGAAATTGACTTCACCAAGGAGCAGCTCGGCCGTCCTCATCACATGAAGTTCAGCGCCAACCAGCCCCGCATGGCATCGCTCGCGGGCGCAACCGTACGTTGATGCGTCGCGTCGGCACGCTGGCCGGAGTGGTAGCCGGGGTGTGGTCTCTCTCCGGCATCGCCGGTGTGGCGGGCGCAGCTGTCGACCCCGGCAAGGCCACGGCGCCACGCATGGAATTCGTGCCGCCGCCGCCGGGTAGTTACAAGCTTCAGAAGATTCAGCGCGTTGCTGATGCGATATTGCTCGATAGTTCAGGTCATTCAGTCAAGCTTTCGGCACTCACGCGAGGCAAGATCACTCTACTGACTTTTTTCTATACGTACTGCGTCGA
>DATHHQ010000245.1:0-4374 GCA_035490095.1 Bradyrhizobium sp. | reverse complement strand
CCGTTCGTGCAGTTCACCTATTCGGTGGTGCCGCCAATCCCGAAGTCGCTGCCCGGCGTGTCCACGGAAGCCTCCGAGCGGATCTGGATGAACCTTCCGCCGGCCCGGGTCTGGGTGTATCGCAAGGGTCGATAGTCGCAGCGCAGCTCACGGCGCGCCGGCTGCTCCCGAACGCGATTGAAATCATGGCCGCGTTGAAAATCCTCGTCATCCCGGGCTCGCTCCGCACCGGTTCGCTCAATGCGAAGCTGGCGGCTGCCGCCGCGCAGGAATTGGTGCGGGCCGGCGCGGAAGTCACGCGCATTTCGCTGGGCGATTTTCCGTTGCCGATCTACGACGGCGATCTGCAGAGCAAATCCGGCGTTCCGAAGAATGCGGTCAATCTGAAGCGCCTGATCGGCGCGCATGACGGCGTCCTGATCGTGACACCGGAGTACAATTCCTCGGTGCCGGCACTGGTCAAGAATACCATCGACTGGGTAACGCGGGTGCAGGATGCGCCGGAGGCGCGCGGCCAGGTGTTTCGCGACCGCGCGTTTGCGATTGCCTCGGCGTCGGGAAGCCGGCTCGGCGGAACCCGGGCTCTGGCGGCGCTGCGGCTGATCCTGTCCGCCTGCCACGCCACCGTTATTCCGAACCAGCTCGCGCTGTCATTCGCGGATCAGGCCTATGATGATATGGACAGATTGAAACATCCGGCCGATATCGAGGCGCTCAAGGCGCTGGTGCGGCAGCTGATCGACGTTTCCCAGCGCATGATGTGAGGTGACATGCAGCCAGTGACTATCGCTCCCCGCGACCGACTGATCGTCGCGCTCGATCTGCCCAACGTGGCCGCCGCGGAAGCGATGATCGCCCGGCTCGGCGACAGCGTGACGTTCTACAAGATCGGCTATCAGCTCGCTTATGCCGGCGGCCTGCCGCTGGTCCGTCAACTCGCCGATCAAGGCAAGAAAGTCTTCGTCGATCTCAAGCTGCATGACATCGGCAATACCGTGGCGCGCGGTGTCGAGAGCGTCGCGCAACTCGGCGCGACATTCCTGACCGTGCACGCCTATCCGCAAACCATGAAGGCGGCGGTCGGGGCACGCGCGGGATCGGGCTTGAAAATCCTCGCCGTCACGGTGCTGACCTCCTATGACGACGGCGATCTCCACGCCGCCGGCTACCGGCTTGGCGTATCCGATCTGGTCGAGGCCCGCGCCCAGCAGGCGCAGGTGCTCGGCGTCGACGGCCTGGTGTGCTCGCCCGAGGAGGCGGCTGCCTTGCGCAAGATTGTCGGTCACCAGATGAATCTGGTGACCCCAGGTATTCGGCCAGCGGGGGCTTCAGCCGGCGACCAGAAGCGTATCATGACGCCAGCGCGCGCGATTGCCGCCGGCGCGGATTATCTGGTGGTCGGCAGGCCCGTGCTGGAAGCCGCCGATCCCAGGGCCGCGGCGGACGGCATCCAGGCCGAGATCGCGCAGGCGCTGGCGTAACTGGCAAAAAGGAAAACGCAGATGGCAAAGGGTTACTGGATCGCGCGGGTCGATGTTCACAACATGGACGGCTACAAGGAATACGTCGCGCAGAACGGCGCGGTATTCAACAAATACGGCGCGAAGTTTCTAGTGCGCGGCGGCCAGTTTGTAGGTCAGGAAGGCTCCTCGCGCACCCGCAACGTGGTGCTGGAATTCAAGGATTATGACACCGCGCTCGCCTGCTACAATTCACCGGAATACGCTCGCCTGGTCGCGATCCGCAGTCCCCACGCCGAAAGCGACCTTGTGATCATCGAAGGTTACGACGGGCCGCAGCCTTAAACTTTAAGCCTGATTGGTTGCTGGAACTGCCTGCCCCGGCTATACGCAAGGGCGAGGTTCGAAAATGTCCGAGATGCGCTTGATCGTTGCGGGAGCCGGCGGCCGGATGGGCCGCGCGCTGACGCGTGTCATCGCGGAAACCCCCGGCGCCGTCCTCACCGGCGCGCTGGAGGCGCCCGGCTCTGAGCTGCTGGGCAAGGATGCCGGGGTCCTGGCGGGCCTGCCCCCCAATGGGGTCCTGCTCTCGGCCGATCTGTGGTCGCTGTCGGCCAACGCCGACGGCATTCTCGACTTCACGGTACCCCGCGCGACCATCGCCAATGTCGCGATCGCCGCCCAGCGGAGCCTGGTTCACGTCATCGGAACGACAGGTCTATCGGTGTCGGATGACGCCGTGATCCAGAGCGTCACGACCCGCGCCACCGTCGTCAAGTCCGGCAATATGAGCCTCGGAATCAATCTGCTGGCAGCTCTGGTCAAGCGCGTCGCGCAATCGCTGGACGACGATTTCGATATCGAAGTTCTGGAGATGCATCACCGGGCCAAGATCGATGCGCCATCCGGTACCGCGCTCATGCTCGGCGAAGCCGCCGCGGCGGGCCGCAAGATATCGCTCGACGCGCATTCCGCGCGCGGACGCGACGGCCAGACCGGCGCGCGCAGAAGGGGTAACATCGGCTTTGCGTCGTTGCGAGGCGGCACCGTCACCGGCGACCACAGCGTGATTTTTGCAGGCGCGATGGAACGCATCGAGCTGACGCACAGAGCCGAGGACCGGACGATGTTCGCGCAAGGTGCCATCAAGGGCGCACTATGGGCGCGCGACAAGAAGCCCGGATTGTATTCGATGGCCGACGTGCTCGGGCTTGGCGAGTTCTGAGAATCTTACATTCCCCAATCGAAACGGAATTATGGAATGAGCGATCGTCTTCTCGTGCTGGTGCGTCACGGCCAGAGCGAATGGAATCTGAAGAATCTCTTCACCGGCTGGAAGGATCCCGATCTCACCGAGAAAGGCGTTGCCGAGGCCATCGATGCCGGCCGCAAGCTGAAGGCGCAGGGGCTGTCGTTCGACATCGCATTCACGTCGGTGCTTTTGCGCGCGCAGCACACGCTGGATCTGATGCTGACCGAACTGGGGCAGACCGGTCTTCCAGCCAAGAAACATCTGGCGCTCAACGAGCGCGATTACGGCGATCTGTCGGGGCTCAACAAGGACGACGCCCGCAAGAAATGGGGCGAAGAGCAGGTCCACATCTGGCGGCGCTCCTATGATGTGCCGCCGCCCGGCGGCGAAAGCCTGAAGGACACGCTGGCGCGCACCCTGCCCTATTACGTTCAGGAAATATTGCCGTGCGTGCTGCGCGGCGAGCGCACGCTGGTGTCGGCGCACGGCAACTCGCTGCGCGCGCTGATCATGGTATTGGAGAAGCTTTCGCCAAAGGAAATTCTGGCGCGGGAACTCGCCACCGGCGTGCCGATCATCTACCGGCTCAATGCGGATGCCACCGTTGCATCGAAGCTCGATCTCGCGGCGTGATCCGGCGGAACGTACAGCTATGTCGCCCGCAATGCTTTGGGTGATGCCGCCAGCGATGGCTTCATCCTTCGAGACGGCGCTTCGCGCCTCCTCAGGATGAGGTTATCCTGAGCCTCATGGTGAGGAGCGCGGCTACGCCGCGCGTCTCGAACCATGCAATCGCGGAGGCTAGTGAACTCCCACCTGCCCGGCTTCCCAGCCCAGCATCGCCTGCTTGCGGGTGATGCCCCAGTGATAGCCGGTCAGCGCGCCGCCCTTGCCGAGCGCGCGATGGCACGGCACCACGAACGAGACCGGGTTCTTGCCGACCGCGGCGCCGACCGCGCGTGACGCCTTGGGGTTCTTGATCTTGGTCGCGATATCCGAATAGCAGACCGCGCGGCCCATCGGGATTTTCAACAGCGTCTCCCACACCCGCACCTCGAAGTCGGTGCCGATCAGGACCACGCGCAGCGGCTGATCCGCGCGCCACATCCTGGTGTCGAAGATACGCTGCGCCAGCGCGGCAGTGCCTTCGCGATCTTCCACATAGCTCGCGCGCGGCCAGCGCCGTTGCATGTCGGCAAGCGATGCCTGCTCCTCGCCGGGATCGGCGAAGGCAAGACCGGCGAGGCCCCGGCCGCTGGCGATCACGATGGCGGTGCCGAACGGCGACGGGTGAAATCCGTAAGCCAGCGTCATGCCGGCGCCGCCGTTCTTCCACTCGCCCGGCGACATCGCCTCATGGGTCACGAACAGGTCGTGCAGCCGTCCCGGACCCGAAAGCCCGGAGTCGAGCGCGGCATCGAGCACGCTGGCGGAATCGCGCAGCAAGCCCTTGGCGTGGTCGAGCGTCAGCGCCTGCATGAAGGCCTTTGGCGTCAGCCCGGCCCAGCGGCGAAACAAGTGGTGCAGCTCATCCGGCGTCACGCCGGCCGCATCCGCCATCGATTCGATGGTCGGTTGCGCGCGCCAGTGCTCCGAGATGAAGGCGATGGCGCGGCGCACCGAATCATAGTCGCGCAGCGCGGCGTTCTGGGGGCCCGGTTT
>DATHHQ010000244.1:0-4017 GCA_035490095.1 Bradyrhizobium sp. | reverse complement strand
ATAGCTGACATGGCAGACCGGGGCTGAGGGATCGACGGGCTTCAATCCGCCAAGGGTCATCACCTGCCATTGGCCGTCGATCTCGCGCCAGTGGCCGGGCGCCTGCCATTGCTCGTTGCCGACAGCTGCAAAACCGTCCATGAGCCAGAGCGTCGGCGTGGAATAGCCGCCGTCTTTCATGAATGCGAGCCACTCGGCGTTGGTGACGAGGTCGCGCGCCAGCCGGACCGGCCCCACCAAACTGCGGTGCGCGGGTTTCTCGTTGTCGAAATGGAACGCGTCGTCGGCATGCCCGACGGTGTGAATGCCCTCGTTGAGCATGACCCATTCGTCGCCGGCGCAAGTCTTCTCGTCGCCGGCGCGAATTTCGTCGCCGGCGCGGGTTGAAGCGGGGAAGCGCCACGCCGGATCGTAGGCCGGCGGAATTGGATTCTGCGCGAAGGCGTGCAGGATATCCGTCAGCATCAATTCCTGGTGCTGCTGCTCGTGATTGAGGCCGACTTCCACCAGCGGCGCGAGCGCGGCCAGAGCGTCCTCATCGGCGGTCTGGAAGAATTTCACCACGGCGGCGTCGACATGCCGGCGGTAGGCGGTGATTTCGTCGGCGCCGGGACGGGTCAGATGGCCGCGCTGGTGACGGGCGTGCCGCGGGCCGGCGCTGACGTAGTAGGAATTGAACAGGAAGGCGTAATCAGGATGAAAGGGTGTGTAATCCTTGCAGTGTTCGCCGAGCAGGAATTGCTCGAAGAACCAGGTGGTATGGGCGCGGTGCCACTTCGCCGGGCTCGCATCCGGCATCGACTGGATCAGCTGATCCTCTGCCGTCAGGGGATCGGCCCGGCACTCGGTCTCGTTTCGGACCGTGAGGTACGCTTCCACCAAATCCTCGGCGAGGCCACCGGAATCGGAGAATAATGACGGGCAAGGGGCGGCCAGCGCGGCCGCAGCGGATGCTGGTTTCGTCACGATAATCTCCGTTCGGGGTGAGAACGTTACTGTGGCAGCCCGGTTCCCCGCGAATAGCCTGTCCTAGATAGGGGCTCCTGTCCGGGATAAAAGCCTCCCGGGCCCGTGATCGAGGCCAGGATGAGGGCTGCGGGGGTGTGGTCCGGCCGTCGGACAGCCTGTGCGGCGCATACCAGCTCCCACCCAATTTACTTTGGATGCACAACGGTTTCGGGTACATATATGACAGTATCGGATTAAGGGCTGACGCCGCCCGGAAGGCTGTGCCGCAAAAGGACGCGAATATGAGCATCGAGCAATTCATCGACAACGAAGTGAAGTCGAACGACGTCGTACTGTTCATGAAGGGAACGCCGCAGTTTCCGCAGTGCGGTTTTTCAGGCCAGGTGGTGCAGATCCTCGACCACGTCGGGGTCGGCTATAAGGGCCTCAACGTTCTCGAATCCGCTGATCTGCGCGACGGCATCAAGACCTATTCGAACTGGCCGACTATTCCGCAGCTTTACGTCAAGGGCGAATTCGTCGGCGGCTGCGACATCATCCGCGAGATGTTCCAGGCCGGCGAGTTGCAACAGTTGCTTGCCGACAAGGGTGTCGCGATCAGCGCGGCTGCCTCCGCCTGAACTCGGCCGCGCGCCAGATCGGCACAGCGCGGCTGGAGGTTATCGTCGCCGACATCACGACGCTCCGCGTTGAGGCGATCGTGAACGCTGCGAAGACGTCGCTGCTGGGTGGCGGTGGCGTCGATGGCGCCATCCATCGCGCGGCCGGGCCCGAACTTCTTGCCGAATGCCGCACCCTCCATGGCTGCGAGACCGGCGACGCCAAAATCACCAACGGTTATCGGTTGCCGGCGCGGCATGTGATTCATGCCGTCGGCCCGGTCTGGCACGGCGGCGACAAGCGCGAAGATGAAGCGCTGGCGTCATGCTATCGCCGCGCCATCGAACTCGGGCAGGCCCGCGGTCTTGCTTCGATAGCCTTTCCTGCCATTTCCACCGGCGTCTATCGTTTCCCCGCCGATCGCGCCGCTGGAATCGCGGTCGCGACGACGGTTGGCGCGCTGACGGCGGCGCCGGTGGTTACCCGCATTATCTTCTGCTGCTTCACCGACGACAGTGCCCGGCTGCATGCGAAAGCGTTGGCTGAATGGGGCGGCCCTTGTGCCGATTGAGCCGCCCGCTAAACTTGCGCGAAGCGAATTCAGCCCCTTCGGAACGCCAGCGCTTACCGCCGGCGGTGAAGAAGTTGATCCATGACGCGATGGAGAACCGACGGCTCGTTGCGCCGCGTCGCGGCGACACTCGCGCTTCTGACCGTCGCGATTGCGGTCGGGCAGCCAAGTGCCGGCTGCGCAGAACCGCCGCAATCGGTCGCGGCCAGCCTTTCGCGCGCGAAACTGCAGCGGGTCGGCGATTACGTCCGCAACGAAATTGCGACCGGCAAGATCCCGGGCGCCGTCATTCTGGTCCAGCAGCACGGTCATCCCGTCTATTTCGAAAGCTTCGGCGTGCGCGACGTCGCAAGCCAGCTGCCGATGACCGCGGACAGCATCTTTCGTCTGTATTCGATGTCGAAGCCGGTCACCAGCGTCGCCGCGATGATGCTGGTCGAGGATGGCAAGCTCAGGCTTGATGACCCCGTTTCAAAATACATTCCTGGTTTCGCTGATGTGAAAGTCGGCGTCGAGAGGCGTGGAGAGCCGGCGCTCGCGCTCGAACCGCTCAACCGCCCGATCACCATCGAAGACCTGCTGCGCCACACCTCGGGCCTTACCTACGGCTTCTACGGCGACAGCGCGGTGCGAAAGCTCTATGCTCAAGCCGATCTGTTCAGTGGCGATCTCGACAATGCCCAATTCGCCGAGCGAATTGCAAAACTGCCGCTGGCCGAACAACCGGGGACGCGGTGGGATTACGGTCACTCGACCGACGTGCTCGGCCGCGTCATTGAAGTGATATCTGGACAGTCGCTGTTCGGGTTCGAGAAGCAACGGCTGCTTGATCTGCTCGGGATGACCGAGACTGCGTTTCACGTCGCCGATGCGGCGCAGCGGCCGCGCGTCGCCGAGCCGATGCCTGACGATCGCTTTGCGCGTCCGGTTGCCGGCATCAGCGATCCGATATTGCCGCGGGCCTGGGAATCCGGCGGGGCGGGCATGGTCGGGACCATCGGCGACTACGCCCGTTTCGCGCAGATGCTGCTGAACGGCGGCACATTGGATGGCCGGCGCTACCTCAAACCCGAGACCATCGCCCTGATGGCATCGGACCATATCGGGGCGCAGACAGGAATCGCCCGCGACCAGTTCTATTTTCCAGGCGATACCAGTGGGTTCGGTCTCGGCTTTGCCGTGCGCACCGCGCAGCCGCCGAACACGTCGTGGCCACTGGGCGAATATCGCTGGGACGGCGTCGGTGGCACGTTCTTTTTTGTCGACCCGAAGGACGATATGTTCGCGATCTGCATGATGCAGTCGCCGTCGCAGCGCGGACGGATTCAGCTGGAGCTGAAGGCGCTGATTTACGAGGCGCTTGAGCGGTGATCGTGCATCGGGGAAAGGGTTCGGGCGCAACGCGAGGCAAAGAGCGACGTTGATTGCGATGCCTTAATCTCGGTTGGGCTCAGCGACGAGCCTTACGCCGAATGAGTTGATTACCTTTCGGACTGTATCAAATTCGGGTTTCGACGACCCACTGAATGATTTGTACAGGCTCTCGCGGGAAAGACCCGTCTCCTTCGCTACGCTGGTCATTCCCTTTGCTCGCGCAATAGTATCAAGAGCGGTACAAATGTAGGCTGCGTCGTCTGTCGCGAATGCTTCAGTCAGATAAGCAGCGATAGCTTCCGGGGTCTTGAGATAATCTGCTGCATCGAATTTTGAAATTTTCACCATTTGCTTTCCTTTCATAGGTCGGCAGCTATTTCTTTCGCTCGTTTGATATCCTTTGCCTGTGTGGACTTATCTGCACCGCACAAGAGAAGGACGACAGTCTTGCCGGTTTGCTTGTAGTAAACGCGGTAACCCGGGCCATAGGGCACCCTCATCTC
>DATHHQ010000243.1:0-2715 GCA_035490095.1 Bradyrhizobium sp. | reverse complement strand
AAAGCCGGTGACTTCATCGTGTTCGGCGCGCCCAACGTCGTGCGCGGCGGTAGCCATACCGGATGGACCAAGGCGGCCGACATGATTGCCAAAGGCTTATGCTCGGTCCTCGCGTCCGACTACTACTATCCGGCGCCGTTGTTGGCGGCATTTCGCCTTGCCGCCGACGGTGTGCTGCCGCTTACCGCGGCCTGGGACCTGATTTCGGCGGCGCCCGCCAGAGCTGCAGGTCTCACCGATCGCGGTGTTCTCGCGGAAGGGCGTCGTGCCGACATCATCCTTGTCGATGATGAGGTGCCGTTGCGGCCGCGCATTGTCGCTGTCATCGCCGCCGGGCGCCTGGTTCATCTGAACGACGCAAATCGTCTCAACCCTCATGCCGCCATTTCACGCAAGGCGGTTGCAGCCGCGTGATCCGGCTCTATTCTGCGACCATGGCCGACTATCCGCGCTACGCGATCTATTATACCCCGGCGCCCGGTAGCGACCTTGATCGCTTTGGCGCGCAACTGCTCGGCTACGACGCCTTCACGGGCGGGGACTTGCCCTTCCCTGACGGCATCCTGCAGATGTCGCCGGATTGGCGCGATCTGACACGGGATCCACGCAAATACGGTTTTCATGCCACCCTGAAGGCGCCGCTGTCGCTGGCGCCGGGCAAGACCGAGGCCGAGCTTCTCGCCGCATGTGAGGCGTTCGCCGTTACACCCCGGGCGATTCCGGTCATCAGACCCGTCGTGGGTTCGATCAGCGGCTTTATCGCGGTGATCCCGGCGGAGCCGTCAACCGAACTCGAGCGGCTTGCCGCAGATTGTACACGCGAATTCGATTCATTCCGTGCACCGCTCACGCCGGATGATCGCGAGCGACGAAATCCATCGCGGCTGACGCCGAGGCAACGCGAGCACCTCGACCGCTGGGGCTATCCCTATGTCATGGAAGATTTCCGCTTCCACATGACATTGACGGGTCGGCTGGACACCGAGCGACGCGAGCCTGTCTTGACGATGCTGCGGAACCGGTTTTCGGCAATCGGCCTCACAATGCTCGCGATCGACAGCATCGCGGTATTCCGTCAGGAAAATGCAGATTCGCGATTCCGGATCGTCAACCACTGGAAACTTCTGAGCAAGGCTGTCTCCGATCCGAATCGGTAATCCGTCAGGCTGTACCCTGCAGCCAGTCCCGAACCTTCTGCACCAAGCTTCTGCGCCAGCCTCGAGTTGCCCATACCGGATCATTGTTACTGGATTCGGGCTCCACGGCTGGCGCCACAGAGTCTGTTTCCACAAATTGCGTCGCCGTCCCGAGCTCGGTTGGACCGGCGGACGGCTCAGCTTCAACCGCATCGCTCGCGACGAATGGGCGCTCATCCTGCCCGGTCACCGGGGATGTCAAATCGGGCTGTGGCGGAACCGATATCGATATTCCGAACGAAGGCGGGGTTACCACGACCTGCCGGCCTCGACGCTTGTCGGGGGTCGGCCGCTTTGCCTTGGGCCGCCGTGCAGACCGGGCGAGCATGGCCGCCTCCAGCGCGAGCGGGCCTACATTGGCAAGAAACACGCGCTCATAGGCGCGCGAGAGCCGCGCGACGGCAACATCAAGCGGCAACCAGTCGACAGCCCTCACGTCATCCATCAGATCGTAGGCCTGCTCGCCACCCGTCTCCATTCGCCAGTAGTGAACAATCTTGGAGCGTCCACCAGACTCATAGACCAGCGTTCCAAGAAATTCATGCACGGAAACGTCATGCCCGGTTTCTTCGATGACCTCGCGTTCGGCGGCGGCGCGGGGTGTTTCCCCGTCATCGAGCTTGCCTTTGGGAAGCACCCATTCGTTGCGCTTGCGCAAGCGCACCACCGCGATCAGCGGAGTTCCTTCCCGCCGCAGCACAATACCGCCCGCCGCCAGAACAGGCGCTCGCACCATCTCACGTCCCATGCCTGCAATTTCAAATTACGTTCCGATCGCCAATATAGTGGTGGCCCGGCTGCAGGTCGAGATTGGCGACATACCTTTTAGCAAAGGAAGCTACACGTGGTCCTGATGCCGCTCGCGTTCTTCCGCTTGATTTTAGATGGTGAATTTTGTCAGCGGGGCCGGACCCCACGGCCGGCGGCGGCGACGTCGTGAAAGTAGAGTCCGGAGCGAAGCTACGGATGAAACCGTAGATTATGGCCGGCGCTGCCAGCGGCGAGCTATTCGATTCGCCAAGCGCTCAGACGTGATCGCAGCTTCCGCTGGCGGAAGCGCCGCCAGCGGAAGCTTACGCAAGGTTTGCCGGATCAGGCAGCTTTGGATTTCGCCACATGGGTGGCGATCGCATCCATCAGGGCTGGCGACAGGCAATCATAGGGCTCGAGTCCGAGTTCCTTGAGACGCGAGCGGATCCCCGGCATCTCGTCCGGTTTGACACCGGACTCGATCACGGACGATACGAACGCCGCAAATCCCGGAGCTGCCGAACCTTGCTCCTGGAACAGTTCGGGATGGATGAAGTCGAGGCCGTAGAACGGATGCGCCTTGTTCTCGATGCGCCCGTACATATGGGTGCCGCAGACCTTGCAGGCATGCCGCTGGATTGCCGCCGAGGCGTCGACGACCTGAAGCTTGTCGCCGTTCTCAAGCACGCTCACGCTGTCGCGTGGCACCACCGCGACCACCGAGAAGGTCGCCCCTTCGGGTTTCCAGCATTTGGTGCAGCCGCAGGCG
>DATHHQ010000242.1:0-4270 GCA_035490095.1 Bradyrhizobium sp. | reverse complement strand
TTGGTCAGATAGCGTCCGCCGTGCTTGGCAATCATCGGGCCAACCTTGACGCGATATTCCTCGAACTTTGCAGGATCGGTGATGATGTGTTCGGCGATATAGTATGCTGGCATCGGGCTGCTCCGTTATGGGTCTTGCAATGGACCGCGCTAGGCGATGATCGGTTGCACCGGCCGCACCGGCGCGTGCTCGCAGAGTGACGCTGCGATATCTCGCGCTGCCGCCAGTGTCGTCATGGTGCGATGAGCCAGCGCCGGTCTCTCGGTCGGATAATCCGATCGGTAATGGGCGCCGCGGCTTTCGCGCCGCGCCCATGCCGACGTTGCGACCAATAGCGCCGTCGTGGCCATATTGCGCAGCGCGATGCTGCCGGCATCCTGTTCGATGGCCGCGAACGAGCGCGCGGCTTCCGCCAGCCGGTCACTGTTGCGGATCACGCCGACATGCGAGGTCATCATCGCCCGAAGCTTTGTTTCGGTCGGGGGAGGCATGGCGCAATTTGGCTGATTGATCGGCGTATCGAGCGAGCGGGCGGGCGCAGCGATCGTGCCGCCGCTGATGTCCTCGGCGATGCGCGCGGCGTAGACCACGGCCTCGAGCAGCGAGTTCGACGCCAGCCGGTTGGCGCCATGCGCGCCGGTGGACGATACTTCGCCGCCGGCCCATAGTCCCTTCAACGACGTGCGGCCGTGCATGTCCACGGCGATGCCGCCCATGTGATAATGCGCGGCGGGCGCCACCGGAATCGGTTGTGTCACCGGGTCGATGCCGGCAGCCATGCAGCTTGCATAGACGGTCGGAAATTTTTCAGCGAAATGCGCGCCGAGCGCCTTTGTCGCGTCGAGGAACACGCCACGGCCGGCAGCGATTTCCGCGAATACCCCGCGCGCCACGATATCGCGGGGCGCCAGCTCAGCCAGTCTGTGCTGAGCCTGCATGAAACGTTCGCCCTTGTCGTTGATCAGTGTCGCGCCTTCGCCGCGCAATGCTTCGGTTGCCAGCGGCGCCGGATCGCGACCGACCATGATAGCCGTGGGGTGAAACTGCACGAATTCCGGATCGGCGATAATGGCTCCGGCGCGCGCGGCGATGGCGAGCCCCAGTCCACTGGCCTCGGCCGGATTTGTCGTCACGGCGTAGAGATGCCCGATGCCGCCGGTCGCCAGCACCACCGCGCGCGACGCAATGGTCACAGGTTTTGCAATCGCGTCGCCGACTTTGCGCAACTGAAGTCCCGCGACCGCGCCGTCCTCGGTCAAAAGCGCCTCGGCGGCGTAGCCTTCGATCACCCGGATCGAGGGCGTTGCGCGCACGGCCTCGACCAGCGCCGACATGATCGCCTTGCCGGCCATGTCGCCGCGCACATGCACGATGCGTCGCGCGGAATGCGCGGCCTCCTGCGCGACCGCGAGCTTGCCTTCGAGGTCGCGATCGAACGGCACGCCGTAGCGCAGCAGGTCGTGGATGCGCGCGCCGGCTTCGCGTGCCAGTCCGAGCGCTACGGCCTCGTCGACCAGGCCGGCGCCGACGGCGATCGTATCGGCCGCATGCGCCTCCGCGCTGTCGCCCTCGGCGACCGCCGCGGCGATGCCGCCTTGCGCCCATGCCGTTGAGGCGCCCTGGCCCAGAGCTGCCGCGGAGATCACGGTAACGGGACGCGGCGCCAGTTTCAGCGCGCAGAACAATCCGGCGAGGCCGCCGCCGACGATCATGACATCGTCAGCTTTGCGGGTGAGATCATGATCCTGGTTTTGCATGTCTGTCTCCGTTACCTGTCGAATTCAATTCTTCAGATTGATCATCCGCTCGACCGAACGCCGCGCCTTCTCGGCGATTACAGGATCGATCGTGACTTCCTCACGCAGGTAGATCAGGCTGTCGAGAATCTTGGGCAGCGTGATCCGCTTCATGTGCGGGCACAGATTGCATGGCCGCACCATTTCGACATCGGGCAGCTCGGCCTGGACGTTGTCGGCCATCGAGCATTCGGTGATCATCACCACGCGCTTGGGGCGGTTGGTGCGCACCCAGTTGATCATGTGCGCGGTCGAGCCGGTGAAATCCGCCTCCGCCAGCACGTCGGGCGGGCATTCCGGATGAGCGATGATCTGCACCGACGGATCGGATTCGCGATAGGCGCGCAACTCGTCGCCGGTGAAGCGCTCGTGCACTTCGCAGGCGCCTTTCCAGGCGATGATCTTCACCTTGGTTTTCGAGGCGACGTATTTTGCGAGATACTGGTCCGGCAGAAAAATCACCGTCGGCGCATTGAGGCTCTCCACCACCTCTACCGCGTTGGACGATGTGCAGCAGATGTCGATCTCCGCCTTCACGTCGGCCGACGTGTTGACATAGGCCACGACGGGCACGCCGGGAAAACGTTGGCGCAACAGCCGCACGTCCGCAGCCGTGATGCTCGATGCCAGCGAGCAGCCGGCGCGGTGGTCCGGGATCAGAACCGTCTTGCGCGGGTTCAGGATCTTCGAGGTCTCCGCCATGAAGTGCACGCCGCACTGCACGATGATGTCGGACTTGACCTTGGTGGCTTCGATCGCGAGCTGCAGCGAGTCGCCGCCGATGTCTGCGACGCAATGGAAGATCTCCGGCGTCTGATAATTGTGCGCCAGGATGATCGCGCCGCGCACTTTCTTCAGTTCATTGATCGCCATGATGTAGGGCGCCATGAACGGCCACTCGACCGGCGAGATCACCTTCTTGACCCGCTCATAAAGATGCGCGGTTGCACGTTCGACCTCGGGGCTCCACTCCAGCGACGGTGTTGGCAGCGCGCGCGCTTGCTCAGCGGCACTTACGCGGCGCCGCGCCGGCGGGACAGGGCGCCCCGGAACGGGGTTTCCGAAATCGTCGGGACCAAAGATTCCAGCGATTGGCATGGTGGTCTCCTTTGAATACCAAATATACTCAATATGAGCATATTAGGGTTTTGAGAAATCCGGCCTCAAAGGGCCGGTGTTTTCAAAAGCTGAGCCGTGATGATCGCGAATCCACCGCGGCGGTGCGGAGATTCGGTACGAAATGAAGGATACCACTTATCCTCATAACGAGCAAATCGAATATAGCACCTATCCCGAGCGCTCGCTAGGCGGCCAGCTGGCTAATTCGTCAGAGCTGCCCGTCCTGATTTGCAACGCTGCATTGCGGCGAGAACTTTTGCCGAGATGCCGGTTGGGATTTCCATGCGAATGCATTAACTCCCTGTAACGTGTCAGCCGCCTGCCGGATCCGACACCAACCACGGAGGAAACTGCATGGCGGTAACAACAGACAACATTCGTTCAGCCCCCGGCATTGGCAATTGGCGAACGCCGCTGGTGATCATCGTCTGCGGTTGCGTGATCGCGCTATTGAGCTTCGGGCCGCGATCGAGCCTCGGCTTTTTCGTTCAGCCGATGGGGCGGGAGTTTTCATGGGGCCGCGACGTCTTTGGCCTCGCGCTCGCAGTTCAAAATCTGCTGTGGGGCCTGGGCCAGCCGATTGCCGGCGCCATCGCCGACCGGTTCGGCGTGCTGCGCGTGATGTGTGTCGGCGCGGTTCTGTACGCCGGCGGTCTGTTGATGATGCGTTACGCCGCGACGCCGCTGTCGCTTGATATCGGGGCCGGGGTCTTGATCGGCTTCGGACTGTCCGGCTGCTCGTTCAATCTGGTGCTGTCGGCGTTCAGCAAGCTGCTGCCGCCCGAGCGGCGGGGAATAGCGCTTGGCGCCGGAACGGCCGCCGGGTCGTTCGGGCAATTCCTGTTCGCCCCGTTCGGCGTGGCGATGATCGACAATTTCGGCTGGCAGACGGCGCTGACGGTGTTCGCAGGCCTGATGCTGCTGATCATACCGCTGTCGCTCGCGCTCGCCACGCCGCCGGCGGCATCGACCAATGAGCCTGTTGTGGCCCAGCAGTCGTTCAAGACCGCGCTGGCGGAAGCGTTCGGCCATCGCTCTTATGTGTTGCTCGTGCTCGGCTTCTTTACCTGCGGCTTCCAGCTGGCCTTCATCACCGTGCATCTGCCGGCTTATCTGTCTGATCGCGGTGTCTCCGCGCAAACCGGCGGCTGGGTGATCGCCGCGATCGGCCTGTTCAACATCATCGGTTCGCTCAGTGTCGGCTGGCTGCAAAACAGGTTTCCAAAACGTTATATCCTGTCGGTGATCTATTTTACGCGTGCGATCTCGATCGTCGCTTTCATCTCGTTTCCGATCACGACGTTTTCCGCAATCATGTTCGGCGCCGTCAGCGGCCTGACCTGGCTCTCGACGGT
>DATHHQ010000241.1:0-23668 GCA_035490095.1 Bradyrhizobium sp. | reverse complement strand
CTGGCTTCGCAACTGTCATGGCTCACGGGCGGTGAGGACGGCCGCAGCTTCCAGCTGCCGGAATTGCTGCGGCCGGGCACAGTGCTGATCTCGAAAAATGTATTCGGCTTCGAACTCAACGGCCGCGTGCTGACCTATTATGTCATTTTCATCGCCTGCGCGGCGATGATCCTGGCGCTGTTGCGCGTGGTGAATTCACCATTCGGCCGGGTGCTGCAGGCAATCCGGGAGAACCGGTTCCGCGCCGAAGCGCTTGGCTTCCGCACCGTGTTTCATTTGACCTATGCCAACTGTCTTGCCGCCCTGGTCGCCGCCAGCGCCGGCATGCTGAACGCATTGTGGCTGCGCTATGCCGGACCGGACACCTCGCTGAGCTTTTCCATCATGCTGGACATTTTGCTGATGGTGGTGATCGGCGGCATGGGCACGATTTACGGTGCGATCATCGGCGCCACGATCTTCATTCTGGCGCAGAACTATCTGCAGGCGCTGATGGGGGCTGCCTCCAACGCCGCATCTGAGGCGGGCATACCCTTGCTTCCGGGATTGCTGCATCCGGACCGCTGGCTGCTGTGGCTCGGGCTGCTGTTCATCGCCAGCGTTTATTTCTTTCCCACCGGCGTCGTGGGACGGTTGCGAAGCGCCGGGCGCGCGGCGTCTTGAGGGCATCGGCCGCCAGGCGGCGCCGGCCCTCCGACCTCGGATTTTTCAACCAGATCTGACCGCCTTACGGCCTCCGCCATGCGCCTCGCCAGGCGTCATTGCGCCAGCGTTCCGACAATGGAACTCGACGCGCTCAGCGGAGTTGCTTTCCGTCGCTCATCTAGTTCCGTGGAGGCTCCTTGAACCGTCGAGATTTTCTTCAGGTCTCAGCTGCTTTGCCGCTGGTGGCATCGACAGCACGCGGGTTCTTAACGCCCGCTCAAGCGCAATCGGCGCCATTTGACCGATCGATCGTTCGGCAGATGGCTCGGGATGCAGCCGGCAAGCCGTTCAAGGCGCCGGACAGCAAATTACCGGATCACTTGAACGATCTGGATTACGACCATTACCGCGCCATACGGTTCCTGCCGGACCGCGCGCTCTGGCGCGGTGAAAAGCTGCCGTTCGAAGTGCAATTCTTCCATCGCGGCTTCTTCTATAAAAACCGGGTCGACATCTATGAGGTCGCGAACGGCCAGGCGACGAAAATTGCCTATCAACCGGAGAATTTCTCGTTCGGAGATACTCCGCCGACCAAGCCGGGCGTCGATCTGGGTTTCGCGGGCTTCCGGCTTCACACCCCGATCAACAAGCCCGATCACCATGACGAGGTTTGCGTCTTCCTTGGCGCGAGCTATTTCCGCGCTGTCGCAAAGGGAGAGCTGTATGGGCTCTCGGCTCGCGGGCTTTCGATCAACACCGGCGAAGCCAAGGGCGAGGAGTTTCCCTCATTCAAGGCGTTCTGGATCGAGAAACCGGCCGCGAACGCCACTTCCATCGTCGTGCACGCGTTACTGGACAGCGAGAGCACTGCGGCGGCCTATCGCTTCACGATAAGGCCGGGTGAGACCACCGTCTTTGACGTCGAAATGGCGATCTACCCGAGAGTGGATCTCGATCACGCCGGGCTCGCCCCGATGACGAGTATGTTTTTCTTCGGTCCCAACGACCGAATTGACGTCGACGATTTCCGTCCCTCGGTGCACGATTCCGACGGCCTCGCCATCTTCAATGGCCGGGGCGAGGAACTGTGGCGTCCGCTCAGCAATCCGCAGGATCTTCAGATCAGCACTTTTGCGGATCTCAATCCCCGCGGGTTTGGTTTGATGCAGCGGCAGAAGGATTTTCTCGACTACCAGGACCTCGAATCGAGCTTTGAACGACGGCCGAGCCTGTGGGCGGAACCGATCGGAGATTGGGGTGAAGGTTCGGTGCAGCTGGTTGAAATCCCCACCAAGGAAGAAGTCCACGACAACATCGCCGGTTTTTGGCATCCGAAGGCAGGCCTGCAAGCCAAGGGCGAGCACACTTACACCTATCGGCTGCACTGGGGGCCGGACAATCCCAAACCCACATCGCTCGCACGTTTTTCGCGCACCGCCGTCGGCGCAAGAGGCGAAGGCATCAAGATCTTTGTGCTTGATCTGACCGGCGACAAACTCAGGCTTGTCGACCCCAAAAAGATCCGCGGCGTCGTGACCGCGGAAAAGGCCAAGGTTCAGAACATCGTCACCCAGCCCAACCCCGCGATCGGCGGCTGGAGGCTGAGCTTCGAGCTCTCGGTCGAGGAAAAGGTCCCGGTCGAGATACGCGCATCCCTGATGCAGGACAACGACCCCATATCCGAAGTCTGGGTCTATCGATGGACACCCTGACGCCCGCTCCGGATTCGCAACCGAAGCCTGACCTGCGGCGCAATGAATTCCTGCCGCTGGAATCGGCGCTGCAAATGTCGACCCAACCTTTGCGGGATTTCCAGAGGCAGAGGAACATTGCGGATTTCGGGCTGAGGTCCATCACGCTCCGGCGCTCCTACATCTTTCTCGGCACCGCGGCACTGACGGTGGCCGGGTGTTATGAAATATATGAGGTTCTGCAGGTCGGCGGCATCACCGCGCTGGAAGCGATGGTGCTGGTCCTGTTCGTGCTTCTGTTTGCATGGGTTGCATTCTCGTTCATGTCCGCGCTGGCGGGATTCGTGGTGCTGCTGTTCCGGATGCGCGACGCGCTCGGAATCGACCCCAACGCACCCCTGCCGGCCGTAAGCCGACGTAATGCCATGTTGCTGCCGACCTACAACGAAGACCCTCATCGCATCATGGCGCGGCTGCGGGCCATCTACGAGTCGGTCGGGGAAACCGGCTGCGCCTCGCAATTCGACTGGTACGTACTCAGCGACACCACCGATCCCTCGATCTGGATCGAAGAAGAAAAGTGCTTCCTGCAGCTTCGTCGCGACGTGGCGGCCGGCCAATTATTTTATCGTCACCGCGCCGAGAATACCGCACGCAAGTCCGGCAATATCGAAGACTGGGTTCGGCGGTTCGGCGCCGGCTATGATCACATGATTATCCTGGACGCGGACAGCCTGATGACGGGCGACACCATCGTGCGGCTTGCCGCCGCCATGGAACAGCATCCCAACGTCGCGCTCATTCAGACGCTGCCGATCGTGGTCAATGCGAGAACGCTGTTTGCAAGATTGCAGCAGTTCGCCGGAAGGCTTTATGGCCCGCTGATCGCTGCCGGAATCGCCTGGTGGCACGGCTCCGAAGGTAATTATTGGGGCCACAACGCCGTCATCCGGGTGCGCGCGTTTGCGGGAGATGCTGGCCTCCCCGAATTGCGCGGCCGCAAGCCATTTGGCGGGCATATTCTCAGCCACGATTTTGTGGAAGCGGCGCTGATGAGGCGCGCGGGCTGGGCCATTCACATGGCGCCCACGCTCGGCGGAAGTTTCGAGGAGTGCCCGCCGTCGTTGCTGGATTTCGCCGCGCGCGACCGGCGGTGGTGCCAGGGAAACCTGCAGCATCTGGCCGTTCTGCCGGCGCGGGGCCTGCACTGGGTGTCGCGGCTGCATCTGCTAACGGGAATTGGATCGTATCTGACCGCGCCGCTTTGGCTGATCTTTCTGGTGCTTGGAATCCTGATCTCGTTGCAGGCCCAGTTTGTCAGACCGGAATATTTCCCGAAGGGATTTTCATTATTTCCGCAATGGCCCGCCCAGGATCCAATCCTCGCGGCCTGGGTTTTCCTTGGTACGATGGGATTGCTGATCGTGCCCAAACTTTTGGCTTATGTGCTGCTGCTTACCCAGTCCGGAAATCGAAGACGCTTCGGCGGTGGCCTTGTGGTCTTTGCAGGCATCCTGATCGAGACATTCTTGTCCGGCCTGATCGCGCCCGTCATGATGACCTTTCAATCCACCGCGGTCGGAGAAATCCTGCTTGGGCGCGATGCCGGTTGGCAGGTCCAGCGCCGCGACGATGGCGGCGTCACCCGTGGCGAGATCATTCGCAAATACGCACTGCCGACGCTGTTTGGTGTGATGATGGCCGCCACCGCCTATGCAGTGTCGTTGCCGTTGTTGCTGTGGATGGCTCCGGTGATTCTTGGTCTGTTGCTGGCCGTTCCAATCGCCATTCTGTCATCGACGGCCGGTTCGGGCGTGGCCAATCGCCAGCCTCGGCTATTTGGCACGCCCGAGCAGACGTCGCCGCCGCAGGTCCTGATTCGCGCCAATGAATTGGCGCACGCGTCACGCGAAGCTTTCGCCGGCCCGATGCTTGAGCTCCGCAACAACCCTGAGCTGTTGGACGCGCACTTGACGAATCTGTCCGTTAAACCGCGCAACCGCGGACAGATAGATCCACATCTGGCAATTGCGCGAGCCAAGATTGAGGACGCAGAGAGCTTCGAGGATGCGTTGGGCTATTTAAGTCCGCGCGAGCTATTCGCGGTTCTTAACTCGCGAACGATACTTGAAGCGCTGTTCAGATTGCCCGTGGCAGAAACTTATTCAAGCCCTTGAACTGGCGGCGTTACCGATCGCTGTGCGGTGGACGACGCGGGTTTGGCCGGTGCTGAAGTCGTCGTAGCTCTGGCCAACTCCGGGCTTGCTGCCGTCGCCGGGGTATTTTGGCTGACGCGGCTTGGCGACATTCCTGCTTGGGATTTTTCCCGCGCGGGTTTCCTCGAGCCGGATCTTCTAAATCCCCAGGAATGCGCAATCGATGGTCCAGCGGTATATCCGACCACGGCGCCTGCAACCGCGCCCACGGGGCCGAACACCACCGCACCCGATAGGGCACCCAGGGCGGCATCACCCCCGCGCCCTTCGGCCAGAGCCAGTGCTGGCGCCAACGTCAAAAATATCGCCGACGCAAGGACAAGTCTTTTCATTTGCGGTTCCCGCCGAACATTGTGTTTCTGCAAATGACCCTCGAATTGCGGCCCAACAATGGTACGGTTTGATGGCGTTTCGACGGCCGAAGATAAAGCGGCCCGTCCGCCCTGGAACGTGGAAATTCTGCTCTCGCTGCTCCCAAACACGGCCGAGTGGCATATGATACCGTCGAGCCCTGTCGTGCCGCCACGCGCGGGGTTACAAGGCGGCTAATTTGCCGGGGGCAAGCGCGGCCCGCGAAAATCGCACGGCGCGAACGTCCGTCATTCCAACTCCGAAAGAAATCGCATGGCTCCCGTTTCCATACTTCTGAACATCCTCTGGATAGTCTTCGGCGGGCTGTGGATGGCAGCGGCCTGGGTGATCGCTGCCTTCATCATGGCCATCACCATTATCGGCCTGCCGTGGGCAAGAGCCGCGCTCAATATCGCCGTTTATACTTTGCTGCCTTTCGGTCAAAAGGCCGTGCGCCGCGACAGCCTCACCGGCCGCCCCGACATCGGCACCGGACCGCTGGGCCTGATCGGAAACGTGATCTGGCTGCTGTTGGCGGGATGGTGGCTTGCGCTCGGACACATCGTCACGGCGATCGCTCTGGCTGTAACCATCATTGGCATTCCGTTCGCCTGGGCGCATGTGAAACTCGCCGGCATAGCGCTGTGGCCGATCGGCAAGGTGATCGTTCCGGCCTGATCTGAACTTTGTTTTTCTCGTGCTTTTCGCTTGGTTGGGCTGCAGGGTTGCGACTCCCATCCCGCAATTATGGGTGCAATTGCTGGTCGTCAGCCGCGCCGAAGGCAATGCAGGGTGATTTCCGGCGGACAGTTCAGGCGCACGGGGACGACGCTTGATCCCGCACCCACCGAAGTGTAGCCGCTCATGTTGTGATGCTGCCAGGCTCCCGCGCCCATTCGTCGTGGCAACACGGCCTCCAGCTTGATCGGAATGCCCCCGGGAAGACAGAGCTGGCCACCGTGCGTGTGGCCGCTCAGCATCAGATTGAAATTGGCGTGGGCAGCCTGACGATAAATTTCCGGCGTATGGGACAACAGAATCGAAAACGCGTCCTTCGGGATTTGCGACGCCGCCTTTTCGATGTTGTCGACCCTGAAGAAGTGCGCGTCATCGATCCCGGCCAAATAGATGCGCTGGTCGCCGCGCGCGATCACTTCGCACTCGTTGAGCAGCATTGGTATGCCCATCGCTTCCATCGCCGGGACCATTTGAATGGTATCGTGGTTACCGAGCACACCATAGATCGGCGGCTGCAGATGCGCGCGCACCCTTGCCACGCCCTCCAGCGCCGCCTCGAACGGTCCAAACGTCTTGCCTCGATAATCCCCGGTCAGAACACACAGATCGTACTGCATGCCGTCGACGAGTTCGATCAGATGCTGCATCGCAGCCTCACTCAGCTCCACATGCATATCGCTGATGTGGAGAATGGTGTAGCCGTCGAAAAGCGACGGTAACGCTGCAAACCTCAGCTCGTTTCGCCTGACAACAATGCGGTCTGCATTCCGGCGAGCACGCCAATAGAGGCCCGTGAGCTTCAGCGCATTTCGAATGATGGCCGGCGCCGAAGACAAATTCTCCAAATGAAAGAAGGTAAGCCCCTGGCCGAAGACTTGCGCTTCGTGATCGGTCTCGATTCCCAATCGCTGTCTGGCGTGGATTGGTCCGAGACGTTGCTCCAGTTTGCGCAGGATATCTGTGTCCACGGAATAACTTCCTCCAAAATCAGCGCGGCCTTCCATCAGATCATCAGGCTGGGCCAGACTACAGATTCTTACCTTCAGGCAAAGGCATGGCTTTACTTAACAACATGGCTGATTTGTACGCCGGGGGATACAAGGCGGGCGCTGCCCGGAAACATCGATTAAGGCTTGCGTAACCTCGTTTGCTAACGGGTACGCCATTTGTGCGTCGTATTCATATCCTCGGGGGTTATTGAATGCGAAGATTGCTTTCCAGCCTATGGGGTGGGTTCGGAACGCGCCGAACCACGGCGGTCGGGCCGCATCCCATTGCCACGTCGATTCGGCCGGACCCGGTTCTCTGGCTAATCCTCTGCGGCGGTCTGCTGGTCACGGCGATCATCCTCGGCACGGCGGTCATGGTCGGTGAGTTCCGCGAACGTGCGCTCAGGAACAGCGAGCGCGAGCTCGAAAATACCGTGCTGCTGCTCACCCGCCATTTCGACCAGCAGTTTGAAGACTCCGTTTTCATTGCAAACAACCTGATCTCCCAGATGCAAATTTCCGACATCGCTTCACCGGAGCTGTTCAGGAGCCAGATGTCGACTCCCGACGCCCACCTGACGCTGCAGTCCAAGACCAGCATTTTGTCCTACATCGGCGACGTCATGATCTATGATGCGCAGGGAGAGCTGATCAATTCATCCGGACCCTGGCCGCTGCCGGCCGTCAACATTGCCGAGCGGGCCTATTTCAAAGCCCTCAAATCGAATCCGCAGTCGACGATGGTGTTGGCCGAACCGGTTCGCAGCTATTTCACCGGCAGCTGGACCACAGTCCTTGCCCATCGGCTGAGCGGGCCGAACGGGGTCTTCCTTGGCGCGATGGCGAGGCGGATCGACCCCGTCCATTTCGAGAAATTCTTCGCATCTGTCGCGCTTGGAACGGGCGCCGCGATTTCCATGTTCCATCGCGATGGAACGCTGCTGGCGCGTCATCCTCACGCCGATTCGATGATCGGGCAAAAGTTCAAAACGGCTCCGCTGATAAGTAAAGTGCTGAACGAGGGCGGCCATCAGACCCTGCGGGTGCGCAGTCCCGTTGACGATCAGGACCGGCTCGGTTCGGCGGCCGAGTTGAGCCAATTCCCAATTGTGGTGGTTGCGACCACGACGGTCTCGGCAGCGCTCGCCGACTGGCGTGCGCAAACCAAGTTCCTGATCACGGGCGCGGTTCTGTCCGCGTTGGCGATCGCCTTCATTCTGTTCCTGATCGTCCGGCAGATGAACCGGCAAAATCAGGACTCGCAGCAGCGGCTGGAAGCGGAAAAGCAGAGGCTCGACACCGCCCTGAACAATATGACGCAGGGCCTCGTGCTGTATGACGCATCGGGACACATTGTCATCTGCAACCAGCGCTACATCGATATGTATAAGCTATCAACAGAGGTCGTAAAGCCGGGTTGCCACTTTCACGACCTTATCCGGCATCGCAAGGCGACCGGATCCTTCGACGGTGATGTTGATGCATTCTGTTCAAACATTGAACGGAACGTTGCACGAGGCGAAGTCACTCACAGCATTCTTCAATCCGCGGGTCGTTCGGTTCTGATCGTCAACAAGCCGCTGGCGCAGGGCGGATGGGTTGCCACCATTGAAGATATTACGGAGCGCCAAAATCTCGAACAGGAACGCGACCGCAATTATGCATTCCTGCATCAGATCATCGATCACATACCGTCCCAGATCACTGTAACAGATGCGCGTGATCGCCGTTACCTCCTGGTCAATCGGGTCGCCGAGGCTCAATTCGGCCTGTCGCGCGCGGCCATCGTCGGCAACACGGCCCGCGATCTGTTTCCGAAGGCGACTGCCGATATAATCGCCGCCGATGATGACAAAGCGCTGCAATCCGCCGACGGCCTGTTCCTGGACGAGCACCCGTGGGAAAGCCAGGGACTGGGTCATCGCTTTATCACGTCAAAGCGCATCGCGATTCAAGATCAGAGCGGCGAGGGCCGGTATATAGTAAACGTCGTCGACGATGTGACCGAACGCCGGCGTGCCAACGAGAAGATCGCGCATCTCGCGCATTACGATGCGTTGACCGATCTGCCGAACCGGGTGCTGTTCCGCGACCAGATCGAGCGCGAACTGCAGAAAACCAGCCGGGGCGAGCAGTTCGCTTTGCTGTATATCGACATCGACGAGTTCAAGGGCATCAACGACTCGCTCGGACATCATGTCGGCGATGAGCTGCTGAAGACCGTGGCCGCCCGCATCAGGAACTGTATCGCAGACACCGACCTTATCGCGCGGCTGGGGGGTGACGAGTTTGCGGTGATTCAGACGGCTGTTGGAAATATCGCCGATGTCGCGCAATTTGTGACACGAATTCATGACGCGATTCGGCAACCCTATCAATGCCTCGGTCACCAGCTCTCGACCGATGCCAGCATCGGCATCGCGCTGGCTCCGCGGGACGGCACCGATCTGGATCAGCTCATCAAGAATGCCGATCTGGCGATGTATGCCGCCAAGGCCGACGGACGCCGAACTCATCGCTTCTTCGAGCCGGCCATGGATGCCAGCGCGAAGGCGCGGCTTACCATGGAGCAGGATCTGCGCCAGGCGCTCGCGGACGGCGGCTTCGAAATCCATTATCAGCCGCTGGTCGATCTTCGTCACAACGAGGTGACCGGCTGCGAAGCCTTGCTGCGCTGGCGCCATCCCGAACGCGGCATGATCTCTCCTGCCGAATTCATCCCGGTGGCGGAAGACACCGGCCTGATCAACGAACTCGGCGAATGGGTGCTGAGAACCGCCTGCGCCGAGGCCGCGAGCTGGCCGGATCATATCCGGATCGCCGTCAACGTGTCGCCGGTTCAGCTGAAATGCCAGACCCTGGCGCTGAAAATCATTGGCGCGCTTGCCGCCTCCGGCCTTCCGGCGAGCCGCCTGGAACTCGAGATCACCGAGGCGGTGCTGATCCGCGACGACGAAGCAGCGCTCACCATCCTGCATCAGCTCCGCGCCATCGGTGTCCGCATCGCGCTGGACGATTTCGGCACCGGCTATTCCTCGCTGAGCTACTTGAAGCGCTTCCCGTTCGACAAGATCAAGATCGACCGCTGCTTCATCAGCGACATCGCGGAAATCGACGGCTCATCTGCCATCGTGCAGGCGGTGGTGAACATCGCCGCCGCGCGCAACATGACGACAACCGCGGAAGGCGTCGAAACGCCCGAGCAACAGGAATTGCTTCGCACGCTGGGTTGCACCGAGATGCAAGGCTACCTGTTCAGCGCCGCGAAGCCTGGTCCGGAAGTGAGGAAGCTGTTCGGCCCGCGGCCTGAGCGAGCGGAGGCAGTGGCTTGATGGATCTGTTGCCGGCGGTCAGTCGCCGCCTCTGATCCGCCACCGCGTTACGCCGCCAGCCGGCCGCGATTGTTCTCGGCGAGTATCGGGCGGATCAGCCTACCGAAGCGCTCGGCCTCCTCGTCGTGCAGATAGCCGGACAGGCAGAACGAATGGCAGCCGGCGTCGATGAATTGCTGCAGGGTGTCAGCGCATTGCGAGGGATTGCCGACGACCGCGATCCCGGCGCCCGGCCGCACGCGGGTGATGCCGGTCCATAGATGCGGCAGCAGGAGATCGCCGTGCTCGCGGGCGAGCTGCTGCACCCGCTGGTTGGCCGCGGAATTGTTGTAGAGCGTCTTCATCTCCTGCTTCTGGCGCTCGGTCGAGTTGCGCACCAATATGTCGGCGGCCTCCCACGCGTCCTTTTCATTTTCCCGGCAGATCACCTGCAGGCGCATGCCAAAGCCGATGGTGTTTTCGCGATCATGCGGCCGTGCCATCGCCCTGATCTCGGCGATGTTGGCCGCGATACGTTCCGGCAGATCGCCCCAGAACAGATGCACGTCGGAATGCTTCGCCGACATTTCCCAGGCTTCGCGCGAGCCGCCGCCGAGATAGAATTTCGGAAACGGCTGCTGCAGCGGCCGCGGCCGGATATGCGCGCCTGACAGCGTGTGAAACTTGCCCTGGAAATTCACCGGGCCGCGGGTGGTCCATAGCGCCTTGAGGATCGAGACCTCCTCTTCCATCAGCGCGTAGCGCTCTTGCTTGGCGTAGCGCACGCCCTCGCCTTCGACCTCGCTTTCGTTCTGGCCGGCGATCAGGTTGATGCAGATGCGGCCGCCCGACATCTGGTCGAAGGTCGAGATCATCTTGGCCAGCAGTACCGGATTGATGTAGCCGGGCCTTGCTGCGATCAGCGGCTTGATCTTCGAGGAGCGGGCCGCCATGAACGCGCCGGTGATCCATGCTTCCCAGCAAACCGAGCCCACCGGGATCAGGAGATATTCGAAGCCCGCCGCCTCCGCCGCCTGCACCACACGGTCGCATAACTCCGGCGATCCCGGCACCTGCGCCTCCATCACGCCATAGGCCGTGGTGTCGCCATGCGTGGGCAGATACCAGCCAAATTCGAGCGGACGCATCGACGATCTCCTGTTAGCGCGGCTTTGGATGACGCTGTTTCCTCGGGACATAGTTTACAGGCTGCACCCCGCCGGGCAATCGGGTAGGCGAAATGCACGCGTTGCCGCTTCCTCTATCGCATGAGCGCGGGGAGCGCTCTCGGTGCCGATCGGCCAGCCGGAAATTGCGCGCCAAAGTCCCGGCCCGGGCTTAAGCTTAGCTGGTCAGAGCGCAGTTCGAAGTCCGACAAGGTCGCGTGGTCGTTCCATTGCCGGCCTGCCGGTGGCGAGGATGGCGGCAATGGCCGAATTACCCTCCGCCTCGAGCGCAACGATGGCCTGCCGGGCCCAAAAGTAAGACGCTTCGAAAATCTCGGTGTGGCGGTCGAAGTCCGTCACATCGATCCCAAGGGGAGACGGTGGCCTCATGACGGTATCGAGCGGCGCGGTCGGCAGAGTATCGTAACGCTGATGCGCCACGAGACTTCGCCACAGCACGTTGACAGCGCTCGGCGCCGCCGGAAGCAGCTTCTTGCGGAACGGCATCAGCATCGCCGCAACCAGCTCGAGCCGTCCCGGCAGCGCGGCATACTCGACGTCGAACATCTCGGCCGCTGGCTCGCCGAAATGCACGACCAGATTGGGGCCGCTCTTGAGTTGATGCATTGACGCGAGCGGAACATTGTCGATCAGGCATCCGTCGACAAGCATCGCGCCCTCTGGCGTGTAGAACGGCGGCAATAGTCCGGGGATCGCGCTCGAGGCACGCACGGCATGCCAGAGCCGTCCCGACCGGATCAATTCAAGATTATGGGTCGAAAGATTGGTTGCGACCGCCGCGAAGGGCCGCCAGCAATCCTCGATCCGGCAGTCGTGGCCATATTGATGGGCCAGCGCTCGATCGAATGCCTTGTGGTCCAGCAGGGCGTAGCGCGGCCAGGTCGGCCGCCGGAAGCTGCGACTCCTGACGAAGATCTCGTGTGTGCCGCGCTCGAGATCCTCGGCCTCGAGATTTTTCGCAAATCCGGCCGCCATGGCCGAGCCGACGCTGGTGCCGACAAAGACATCGAACATCACACCCCGCTCACGAAAGGCCTTGTAGATACCGACATGCGCCGTTCCGAAGCTGCCACCGCCAGCGGCAACGAATCCGATCGCGCGACCGGATAGAAACCGGATCAGACTGTCGATATCAATTTGATCCTCGAGCGCGACATGGTGATGCATGAAGCAGGGTAGCCGGGCAAGCCATGCCGTCGTGCCGCTGACTTCGCCGCTGCGTCGATCATGAATGCGAACGAGGCGCCGCGTTGACACCGGATGAACCTCGCACGCGAAAGCCTCGACCTCCGTCAAGGCTTCGGCGGGCGCATCTCCCCGGCACGCGAACACGACCATGTCGGCCTGGCGGATAGCCTTGCGCGCCCATGCCGAAGCTTCGCGACCGCCGAGGTAAACCACCAGCGGCGCGGCGTGTTCGAGTTTATTGAGCCAGTCGGCGACTTCGGGTGTATCCAGCGTGCGCCCGGGAAACATGGCATTGACGCGGGCGGGATCGACGATCTCGGCATCGGTCGCCGCGAGCCCATCACGCAGTCGGCGATCAAAAGCGCCTGGCAACGGCTCGCGGCCGCCGTCGATCAATGCCACGGTTCGCGCCTTCGGCGACGCGCGAACAGGCGTGATACGCGCGGTCTCCTTGGCGAACCGCCGCGCGAGCGCCGCCAGCAGGGCTTCGACAATGGCTGGAGCGTCCTCCGCAAGGTTCTGGTAGGCCGCGCGCGTCAGCACCAGCACGCTCGTGTCGCGGATGGCAATCACATCGGCGGTGCGCGGGACGTTTGCGAAGAAACCGATTTCGCCTACCAATTCGCCGGCGCGGAGTTCGGCGATAGGTTCGATATCGCCGGTTCTGCGGACGGCGAGCGCACCATGCAACACCATGAACAATGAGTCCGAAGCACCCCCTTGTGCAACGAGCGTTTGCCCGCGCACGAGATCCCGGCGGACCATTGCGCTAAAAGCCTTCAGCCGCTGTTCCGGACTGAGCGTTCTGAACAGCGCGAAGTCTTCCGACAGGTTTCCCCACGCAAATGTCGTGCTCACTCCTTTCATTAGCGAAATCCGGTTCGATTGCACGATGCGATGTTAGCGTTGGGCTGCCTTCACTGCGAGCAGTATCAGGATCGATGCGCCAGCCCGCCGCAGCAACGGCTTTTATGGAAGCGCTGCAACATGAATGGCGAAATCCCGCTGGTTGGCGCCCAAGCGCTACCTTCTGGCGCACCCCGGGACGGCTCAAACGTCTGGCCGTTGCCTTCCAGGCCCTGATCCTCGCTCAAATCAACCCTGGTTTGGCCGTTGCCGACCTCAGACCAATCGGCTAAATGAACCGCAACGCACCCGTAGCTCAGCTGGATAGAGCGTTGCCCTCCGAAGGCAAAGGTCACACGTTCGAATCGTGTCGGGTGCGCCATTCCTCGCGATTTTGATTTTAGCCGGGCGCGGGGCCTGGAACCACAGCCACGGTGATCGGACGTTCATGTCCGCGCGTGGGCGCACGGGCGGGCGCCGCCAGTCACGAAAAGGCCGACAACAGCCCCACCACAAACAACGATCATTTCGCTTCTTTCGGGCACGGACCATGACTGGGCGGACACTTGCGAAGAGCGAGATCTCTATATCGCGATGGCGTCGTTCCCCGTCGCTTCAAGAAGTTCCTATTGAAGTTGGAGAGATTGAAATAACCCACCTCGTAACAAATACCTGAGACCGGCTGTTGTGTTTCGGCCAGAAGTCGGCAAGCGCGGCCGATACGTAACTCGGTCAAATAATCCGTGAAGCTACGACCCGCGTTTTTCTGAAAGAAGCGACTGAACGTACTTTCGGTCATGCCGGCCACTTTAGCCACATCGGAAAGTGACAAGTCGGAGGCCATATGGTCACAAATGTAACTGGTACAACGCTGCATGATGTCGAGGGCCGAAGAGTTCAAATCCGGGAAAAACCCCGGAGACGAAAGAATTTTATAGGTGCTAGAGGTTGCCAATAGTTCGAGGAGCTGCAGGAATTGGTTCAATCGATCGAGCCCTCTCGCATCTCCCATCGCCTCAAGCGCATTTGCGCCGATGCGGGCCGTATCTCCGAAAAACAAGATTCCTCTCAGCGCCAGCTCAAAAAATTTCTCCAACGCTCCAATCTCGGGCAGGCAGGTGCTCGCCCTTCTCAGCTTCTGGGGATCGAACTGTACGACGAGGTCTCTGGAGTTGACAGTCTCCCCGGCGCGAACATGAGAGACCCAATTGTGGGGAAGGCCGCCGCCTACAATCGTCAGATGGCCCGGCGAGAATTCGCCAATGTAGTCACCGATGAATACCGTGCCGGTTGACTTGCGGATAAGGTGGATCTCGAACTCCGGGTGAAAATTCCATACAGATCGTGCCCAGGGGTAATCGTCGATCCGCCAGAGGAACGTCTCATTTTCCGCCGTCAGCACTTGCTCAAACCGAGGTCGAGCTTCTCTCGCCCTTCGTTCAACCTTGGCTTTATTGACAGTTCCAGCCATCGCCCCAGAGTTTTCCAGCTTTATGGCAGTCGATTCACTCCAGGGAGCGTATCAGCATGGCCATCCGAAAACAGCGCAAACCTCGATATCGCCGCTTGTTGAGCGGAATCCCTTCTCCTTCAACTCATCCATTGCCCACCATCGACATTGTAGGTTTGCGACACGACATAATCGCTTTCCGAGCTCGCCAGGAAAATAGCGCAACCGATCAGGTCCTCCGGCTTTCCCATTCGACCGTAAGGTACGCCTTCGCCAACACGACGCTTCTTTTCGCCTTTTGGGAGGCCTTCGTATCGAGCAAAAAGGGCATCGACGTGATCCCAATGCTCGCCGTCGACGACACCTGGAGCAATAGCGTTCACATTGATCCTGTGCTTGATGAGGTTCAGCCCCGCTGATTGCGTGAGACTTATTACAGCAGCTTTGGTGGCGCAATACACTGCAACCAACGCCTCGCCGCGCCGACCTGCCTGGCTTGCCATATTGATCATCTTGCCGCCTTTGCCAGCCGCGATCATATGCCGAGCGACAGCTTGCATGGTGAAGAGCACACCGTGCACATTGACACTGAAGAGCCTCTCGTAGCTTGCTGGCGTGATGTCTACGATTGGGGCGAGATCGAACAGAGCGGCGTTGTTGATCAAAATATCGATCTTGCCGGTTTTATCGACAACCATATCGACGCAGGCTTGAATCGAACCGACATCGGCCACGTTCATGCATATCGCGGAGCAAGCTGGTCCAATTTCCGCAGCAGTCCGTTCTGCAGCGCTTAGGTCGATATCCCCGATGACAACAGTGGCGCCTTCCCGGACGTAGGCCTCCGCGAATGCCCGCCCAACGCCACGCGCCCCGCCCGTGATGAGCGCAACTTTATCCTGCAGTCTCATTGTCAGGTTCTTCCTGTCTACCGCAAACGTGGGTTTCAGTGTGCTTCTTGAAGAGGCTGCCCGGCATGCCGGGCAACCCGGGTCTGTGGACGCCGCAGCGTCCAGGTGGAATCAAATTACTTGATGTAGCCGGCCCTGGTCATTTCGCGCATCGCGATGTTCTGGGCAGCCGCGAGAGCGTCATCGACTGAGCTGCTGCCGGCGAGAGCACCCGAGAACTGCTGGCCGACCGCGGTCCCTATGGCCTGGAATTCTGGGATGGCGACGAACTGGATACCGACATATGGGACAGGCTTTACGGTGGGATGGGCCGGATCAGCCGAGTTGATCGACTCCAGGGTGAGCTTGCCGAAAGGCGCGGCCTTCTGATACTCGAGATTCTCGTAGAGCGACTTGCGCGTGCCTGGAGGCACATTGACCCAGCCCTCCTTCGAAGCGACGAGTTCGAGATAATGTTTGCTCGTCGCCCAGGCGATGAATTTCTTCGCTGCTGCGACCTTCTGCGAGCCTGCTGGTACTGCAAGCGACCAGGCCCAGAGCCAGTTGGCGTTCTTTCCGAGACCAGTATTCGGAGCCAGGGCGAAGCCGACTTTGTCGGCGACCTTTGACTCCTTCGGATTGGTCACGAAGGAGGCCGCGACAGTCGCATCGATCCACATTCCGCATTTGCCGGCGTTGAAGAGCGCAAGATTCTCATTGAAACCATTCGAGGAGGCGCCGGGAGGGCCGGCATCGCGCATGAGCTTGACGTAGAAGCTCAAGGCGTTCTTCCATTCCGGCTGATCGAACTGAGGCCTCCATTTCTCATCGAACCATCGTGCGCCAAAGGAGTTTGCTGTCGCCGAAAGGAATGCCATATTCTCACCCCAGCCAGCCTTACCGCGCAGGCAGATGCCGTAGGTCTCTGAGGAGTTGACCGTGACCTTGCGAGCGGCGTCGGCGACGAAGTCCCATGTCGGGCTCTCCGGCATCTTGATGCCGGCTTTATCAAAGAGATCCTTGCGATACATGATCATCGAGGATTCGCCGTAAAACGGCGCAGCATAGAGCTTCCCGTCGAGAGACAGACCTGAGCGGATAGCCGGCAGGAGATCGTCGATGTCGTAGTCGGCGCCGAGATCGTCGAGCGGCACCAGCCAGCCCTTCTTGGCCCAGATCGGAACCTCATAAGTGCCGATCGTGGAGATGTCGTACTGGCCCGACTTGGTGGCGATGTCGGTCGTCACCTTCTGGCGCAGCACGTTCTCTTCAAGGGTGACCCAGTTCAGCGCGATGTCTGGGTTCATCTTGGTGAAATCATCCGTCAGCTTCTGCATGCGGATCATATCGCCGTTGTTGACCGTCGCGATCGTCAGTCTGGTCTCCGCCATGGCGCCGGACATTAAAGCGACGGCTGCAAATGCGCCGAGAGAGCTTGTTGCGAGCAACTTCATGGATTTCCTCCGAAGGTCTTTTGAGTTTTTAAAGACGATTGGGAGGCGTATTCCGACGAGCTATGATCGTCTCGATATGCCCAGCCCTGCCTGAGGTTCGGGTGGGACGACCAACGCGGCTAGAGCCCTAGGTGCAAAAGCTGATACTTTTATGCAGTTGCGTTGACGGAAGAGAGGCGCTTTCTCGGACTTACGCGTTCATTCGTGAGGTTGAACCAAGGACCGCCAATAGCCACTATTTGAGGCGTGACTAGCAAACGTCACGGTTGGGTGGGGCATACGCGACGTGCACTTCAAAAGTCGACAACACGGCTTAGAGACTGAATATCCGGGAAAATGAAATCCGGACGCGGAACGGAAGCGTCGAGCTCGATCTGCCGACGGTTGATCCAGGCGATGGTCAATCCGAGCGGCTTGCCGCCGACGAGATCGGTGAACTGTGATTGTCCGGCGTGCAGGATTTCGTCCCTGGCGCAACCTGCATTTTCGATCAGGTAGCGAAACAGCGTGCCGTCGGGCTTGTAGCCTTTCGCTCGCTCCGCCGTGCACACCAGGTCGAAGTTTCGCTGCAACGGCGTCAGCGCCAACAGATCATCGTCGATGTTGGACACTACCGCGAGCCTGCAGCCGCGTGACAGTCGATCCAGCGTGCGGACGACATCGTCGTAGAGAAAGAAGCGCGGAAAGGCCTCGAAGTAGCGATCAATCAAGCGGCTGTCGCCCACAACTTGAAAATGAGCGAACGTTTCGGCAAGCGAGAGTTCACAAATCTCCCGATACGGCCGGTAGGCACCCCAATAGTGCGCGATGTTTCGATGCTCCCAATGTTCCCAGAACGACTTGACGTCAACATGACGCGCGCCGGCGTCGGCCAGGATGCGTTCGAAGGCACTGTAGGAGCTGTCGCGCACACTGATCAATGTACCGAAAACGTCGAACGACATCAGCTTCGGCCGCAGTGCAGGGTGCGCATCGTGGTCCATCAATCCAATTCCTGCTGACAGTTTGTTTCAAAAATAGGGGCACGTTGCCGTGCGTGAACCCTTCGGCGCGGTTATGGGTATTTTCCGCTGCCGCTGGCGGTCAGGCCTTGGCGGAAATCTCGGTGCCAGTCACCAGAACGACATCGCCGTCGAGAATGGGCTTTGCAATGCCGAAGAAACCGGCCACGACCCGCGAATTGTTGTGGGCGTCCATGGCGGCCTGATCGAGGAACCTCTCATAAGTAGTGAAGACGCTGGGGTTGGTCTGGTCCTGCGAAACGAAGAAGCCGATCGTGTTGGGCTCGTTGCTGCGGACATTTTCGGCGACCTCCAGCAGGGCGCGGTGCATGGTGTCTTCGTGCCCCTTTTTGGCGCGGATGACGGCGGTGATGGTCAGCATGACAGAGCCTTTCGATGATGAACTTTCGTGAGACGGATTTTGACGCCGTAACCGATCGACGATCCGGCATCATGGAGCGGCCCGGCGGGTGCTCATGTTAGCGCGCGTCGGGCGATGCCCGCAACTCGGACCGAGTCGCAGCGCGGTCCCGGCGGGTGCAGGGCGTTTAGAGGGCGAGCAGTTGCCCGGCCTGTGCAGCTTCCACTTGCAGTAGGTATCGGTATTGGCCGACAATGGAGACTGAACGAAGCCCGGCAAAATCGAGGCTGCGGCCCGTTCTCGAAGCGAACTGGAGCCAGAGTCAGATTCGACAAGCCACGTGGTGGGCAAGGAGAGCGACGATGAATGGTAACCTATCCCTTGCGGAGCTCGACGATCGCATCGCGATCCTGCGAGACAACCTTCGGCAGCTTGTCGAGCAAGCGGCGGCGGCATCCGGCAGCCAAAACGAAGAGAGGATCGCGGACCGCATCACGCAACAGACCGAGGAACTCGATAAGCTCATTCTGGAGCGCGATAGCCGTGCAAAGAAATAATCCGATCTGACAGGCCATGGTTGATCATCGATCGCGGATGCGTGGCGCGCGGCGAGCAAGCGTGAGGCTGCTGCGCGGCGCTTCTTTCGAGCGAACGGTGTGAGATCCGCTGGACCGCGGCGCTCCCGATAAACTTATGGCGTGCGCGCCACTCGAATATACCATCGCCTCGGTCTAATTCCTCCGTTTGGAGGACGACATCCAAAATTCAATTGTTCAGGATGGTCAACGCGCCAGGACGGCCGAGCCGTACCACCACCGCATGAACTCAGGGCCAGCGCTCAGTCTTTAGACGAAGAATTTGAGGGCGCATCACCATGACCGTTCAAGATCTTCCGAGCAAGGTGTCGACGCCCGAGTTCGAAGAACGTTCAGTGCCAGCCTGCATCGCGGTGATCTGCGCGTTTGCTGCGACGGGTACATTGGCGACCAATATTTTTCTGCCGTCGCTTCCGTCGATGGCGGCGACGCTCCAGGTATCGAGCGCGGCCGTAACGTCCGCCATCACGGTTTATCTGGCGATTTTTGCCGTCGGACAATTGGTCGTCGGTCCATTGTCGGATCGGTTCGGCCGACGGCCGGTAATCCTGATCGGACTGAGCCTTTTTGTCGCCGGCACGATCGGTTGCGCGTTTGCCCGCGATCTTCCGGATCTGCTAATCGGCCGGTCCATCCAGGCCTCCGGCGGATGCGCGGCTTTGGTGCTGTCACGTGCCATCGCGCGCGATCTGTTCGACCGACAGCTAACGCGAGTCATGGCGGCGATAACGGTCGCGACGGCAGCCGCGCCCGGTTTCTCACCGCTGCTGGGCGGCGCACTCGATCATTTCCTGGGCTGGCGGTCGGAATTTATCTTTGTCGCGATTTTCGCGGTCTGCACGGTGACGGCCTATGTATCGTTCGTGGGCGAAACCATTCGATCCGCCCGCAGTTCCATGAATCCACTGACGATCGCAGGCTCCTATCTCGCCTTGATCCGGGATATCAGGTTTGTCATGCCGGCCAGGACCGCGGGTCTTCTCATGGTCGGCCTGTTCGCCATTTTCTCGAGCGCGCCGCGCCTGCTTATTGAAAGTTTTGGGTTCTCCCCGATCACGCTTGGCCTGTTGTTCGCGGCCATCGTTTTCGTGGTGTTTGCGGCCGGCATGCTGGCGACGAGATTATCGGTGCGGCTCGGTCTCCACCGTGCCACCGTGATTGGCCTTGCAATTGCCGCCATCGGGGGTGCCACGCTGCTGCTCGCCGGGCTGGTTGCGAAGGGTTCATTGCTGCCCTTTATTACCGCAACCGCGATCTTCCTGCTCGGATTAGGCATTGCGAGCCCGCTGTCGAGCGCTGCGGCGCTATCGCCATTCGGCAACAAGGCTGGCGTTGCGGCCGCCCTGCTCGGCTTCGCGCAAATGGCCGGCGGGGCGCTGGGCACATGGCTGGCGGCGGCCATCTCCAGCGATCCGGCGCTGGGGCTCGGAATCGTGGCGTCGCTGGCATCCCCGCTCGCACTGATCCTTTGCTGGCTCGCCGGACGACCGTCGGGGGTCGGACCGGCCGCCCGAGCGTAGGCGGCGTCAGGCCTTCACGAGACTCTCGAAACCGCCAAAGATCATCCGCTTGGCGTCGAACGGCAGCGACTTGATATCCATCATGTCGGCCAGCCGTTTGTCGGCCATCACCTTGGCGTTGACGCGATCGCGTTGCGCGCGCGACTTGTAGGTGATCCAGGAAAAGATCACGGTCTCGCCGGGCTTGAGCTTGACGCTGCGCGGGAACGAGGTGCGCTTCCCGACCTGGACGTCGTCGGCGACCCATTCGCGATATTCCAGCGCGCCGTGCTCGCGCCAGACCTTGCCCGCCTTCTTCGCCAAACTGCGGTAAGCCTCCAGATTTTTCTTTGGAACAGCGACGATAAATCCATCGACATAAGGCATAAGCATTCCTCCCGTTATGCCTCAGTGTCGCGCGCGATTATGGATTATGTCTGGCAGCAGGCGGCGTGCCCGGTGCGGGCTGATACCGGTCGCGCAGCCGCAGCCAGTCCATCGGGTACGGCAAGCCCTCCTCGTGGCGGCCCATCGGCGTCAGATCGAGATAATGATAGGCGGCATTCATCATGTCGAGGCCGCGCGCGAAACACGAATAGGTGTGGAAGATGTTACCGGCCTCGTCGCGGAAAAACACGCTGATGCCGGGCGCATCTTCGATGCTGAAGCCTGAGGTGCCGAAATTGTAGGCCTTGTCACCTGATTTGAGCTGTTCCGGCGTGAACGAAACCCCGTAATCGTAATTGAAATCGTCATCCGCCGACGATAGCCAGTCGAAGGTCCAGCCCATGCGCGCCTTGAACGCGTCAAGCTTTTGCAAGGGTGCGCGCGAGATCGCCACCAGCGTGGTGTCGCGCGCCGCGAGATGAGGGATCATGCGCTCGAACCCGTCGGCCCAGAACGAGCAGCTCTTGCAGCCTTCACTCCAGTCGGGCGCGAACATGAAATGCTGCACCACCAGCTGGCTGCGGCCGGCGAACAGATCGGCCAGGGTCTGCTTGCCGTTCGGTCCGTCGAACCAATAGGCCTTGTCGACCTTGACCCACGGCAACGCGCGGCGCTCCGCACTGAGCCGGTCGCGAGCGCGGGTGTATTCCTTCTCGTGGGCCAGATGGGCTTTGCGCGCGGCGATCCATTCCTCGCGCGAGACGATGTTGTGTGGCTGCATGACCGGCTCCTCCGCTGGATGGGTTTCAGGCGATAAGTCTTTCAAGCTTGTCGAGCGACCCCAGCCATCCGCGCTCATGGCCATCGCGGGCGGCCTGATCGAACAGTTGCTCGTGGTGCAGCGTCAGCAGCGTGCCGTCGCCGTCGGGTTTCAGCATCACCGTGACCAGCGATTCGCGTTCCGGCGTCGAATGCCAGGCCCAGCTGAACACGAGTTTTTCGTTCGGCACCACTTCGCGATAGATGCCGCCGACTTCGTAATACTCGTCGTCAGTGGAGAAGCTGACACGGTAATGGCCGCCGACCCGCGCCTCGATCTCCGCCTGGAACGAACCAGGCTTGGCGTCCGAGCGTCCGAACCATCGGATTATTTTTTGCGGGTCGGTCCACGCGGCGTAGACTTTGGCCGGCGCGACATTGAGACGACGTTTGAAGGTGAGGCTCGGTCTTCCGACGAGACCGGCGTCGCCGGCAACGCTTGATTTGGGTGCCATTCATCGTCCTCCACGAAAGCAGCAAGGCGATCGAGATTTTCGGACCAGAAGCCCTCGTAGTGGCTGAGCCAGTCCATCGCCTGCTGCATCGGTTTTGCGGTCAACCGGCAGGCTACGATACGGCCGGTTTTCGCACGCACGATCAGGCCTGCGTCCGACAGCACGTCGAGATGCTTCATGATCGCCGGCAACGACATCGCGAATGGCTGCGCCAATTCGCTCACCGAAATGCCGTCTTGCTTGCCGAGCCGCGCCAGCAGCGCGCGCCGCGTCGGGTCTGCAAGTGCCGCAAAGGTGCGGTCCAGAGCGTGGTCTTGATACTTAACCATATGGTTTAGTATAGACGCAACCGTATATAAGAGTCAAGCCGCCCGCTGACGCGTTCCCGTCGTCACAATTTGGATACAACCGGCCGCCGTGCCGGCGCATTGCCGCGGGGGGATGGATACGGTGCAGCGCCCAGCGCAAAGCATGAATTCCGTCGGACACGCCGACGGAATTGCTTGATGCTTGCAGAGAGGCTTCAGTAGTAGCCCCGATCAGGCCGTCCGCGCCGCGGTTGGCCAAACGCAACGCGAGGATTGACGTTGCAATAGAGGCCTCGCCCGGATGCGGACGCCATACATTGACCATAAGATGTGTAAGAGCAGTCGCCGGGAATGCCGACACCCCTGCCCTGGACACAATAGGGATAATCGACCGCCGCTGCAGGACCGGAGCCGGCTATCGTGGCGGCACCGGCTGCCGCCAAAACCAACGTCACTAACATTGTGTTGCGCATGAATTCACCTCCTGCGTATTAGTGCAGCCTGCGTCGCCGCAGGTTCAAACGATCCCTTCTGACCAAGATTCGGGCCGTGCCTATTCGACGTGCACACCAGCGGCTTTGACCACCTTCTCCCATTTCTCGGTTTCGGCCACGATCATCGCGCCAAAGGCGTCCGGCGTGCCGATCAGCGGCTCGCCGCCGAGGTCGATCAGGCGGGCCTTGATCGCCGCTTCAGCCAGCACCGCGTTGATCTCTTGGTTGAGCTTCGCGATGATCTCCTTTGGCGTGTTCTTCGGCGCGCCCATGCCGAACAGCGCGCTCGCCTCGTAGCCCGGAACGGTATCGGCGACGGTCGGCACGTCAGGCAGTTGCGAAGACCTCGTCGTGGTCGTCACCGCCAGCGCGCGCAACGAACCGGCGCGGACATGCTGGATGATGGAGGGCATGTTGTCGAAGATCAGCTGCACCTGGCCGCCGAGCATGTCGGTGATCGCGGGCGCGGCGCCCCGGTACGGGACGTGCTGCATCTTGGTGCCCGACATCATCATGAACATCTCACCGGACAGATGCACCGAGGTGCCGTTGCCCGATGACGCCATGTTCACCTTGCCCGGATTAGCTTTCACATAGGCGATGAACTCGGCGACCGTTTTCGCTGGCACGTCATTGCTGACCGTCATCACATTCGGCACGCGATTGAACGCCGCGACCGGCGCTATGTCGCGAACGACGTTGAATTTCAGGTTGGTGTAGAGCGTGGCATTGATGTAGTTCGCAGGGTTCACCAGCAGCAACGTGTAACCATCGGGTTCGGCATTGATCACC
>DATHHQ010000240.1:0-5536 GCA_035490095.1 Bradyrhizobium sp. | reverse complement strand
GATGAAACTGTTTGGCTCCGGCTTGTTGGGACAGGCTATCAAGGCTGCTGGTGTCGGCGCCGCACTCATGCTGTCGGTGACGGCGGGCTACGCCCAGGCCGGCCCGTTTGTCGGTTTTGAAGGAGCGTGGTCTGGCACCGGAACGGTGGCGCTTTCCGACGGAACGATCGAACGCATCCGGTGCAAAGCCGACTACAAGGTCAACGGCACCGGACTGGGTCTGAAGCAAACCCTGCGTTGCGCCAGCGATAGCTACAAATTCGAACTGAGCAGCGATGTCACGAGCTATGGTGACCGCATTTCCGGCAACTGGAGCGAAGCGAGTCGGAATATTTTCGGCAACCTGCAGGGCACGGCGGGCGGCGGCCAGATCGAGGTATTCGTCGAGGCTTCGGGATTTGCCGCCAACCTGACCTTGAAGACCACCGGCAACAAGCAGACCGTGCAGATCAACTCCAAGGGCGAGATCAGAGGCGTCAACATCACGATGTCGAAGGGCGGCTAACGCGCCCCCTGGATATCATGCTCTCCGTTTACTCCGCCGGCTTCGCGCGACCTACCGTCCCGCGCAGCCGTTGCTCCAGGTTGATCAGGAACATTGCCGTTGGCCGCAGGATAAAGAGGTCCGCGACCAGCGCTGCGACCATTGCAAAAGCGCTGAGCCAGCCGAACAGGCGCAGCGACGGCAGGTCGGAAAACACCGTCACCACCAGACCGCAGGCCAGCACCACCGTGGTCAGGATCAGTGCCGGACCGACCAGCACGGTCGCACGCTCGACCGCCAGCGCCGGATCGATGCCCGGCGTGGTCTCCAGCCGTAACCGGTTGAGGAAGTGGATGGTGGCGCTGAGGCCGAGGCCGAACGACACCGTGAGCGCAACCACGCTCGCGAATTGCAGCCCCTCTCCCAGCGCGTATAGCACCGTGCCGGAAAGCACCACCGGAAAAATGCCGGGCAGGATGCAGGCGAACATCACGACCCATGAGCGGAAGGCAAGCCCGATGAAGACGGCAACGAGGGCGAATTCAATGGTCAGCCCGCGGTTGAGCTTCTCGATCATATTGGCGCTGTTGCGCGCGGCGATTGCGGAGAGACCGGTGACGGCAATCTCGTAGCCCGGATGCTTCTGGCGGACGACGTTCAAGGCTGCATCGAGCTTCTCGACCACCGGCAGGATCTCACTTGAATCGCGGTCGGGCACCCTGCCCGAAACCACCACCGCATCCTCATCGGCCGAGATGAAGCGCCGGACCAGATGCTCCGGAATCACGCTGACATATTCCTTCAGGGTCGCGACATCCGAACTGCCGGCCTTTTGAGCGAGCCAGCGGCGCAGCGTCTCCAGCGACCAGACATTACCCACGCCGGCCTGGGTCTCGACCATCGAGTGAACGTCCGCGATCGTCTGCAACGTCTCCGGCGCATACAGCGATGCGCCCTTGGGGAATTCGATCAGGACGTCGATCGGGTTTGCACCGGTCAGCTTGGCATCGAGACGGCCGCTGGCCGCCACCGCCTGCTGCTTGTCCGGCACCTGATCGGCAAGCCGGTAGCGCGGCTCCAGATTGGCATAGACGACGGCCAGACCGCCGACAAACACCACGGCGATCAGGCTGAACAGCCCAGGACGGCTGACCATGCGCACCGCGATCCAGTAGCAGAAGGCTCGTAGCGCGTTGACCCCGGCATCGGCGGACTTGAACTTGGCGGCGAACGTCTGTTCGTTGCGGACCAGCAAGACACCGAACACCGGAACCAGCGACAGTACCGCGAGCAGCGCAATGATGGTGGCGGCAAGTCCGGCCTCGCCGAAGGTGCGGATCAAATCCGAATCCGAGAACTGCAGCGCCAGGAAGGAAATTCCCGCCGTCGCGTGGGTCAATACACAGGCCGGTCCGACCACCAGAATGGCATTGCGGAAGGCCGAGAATCTGTCCTCCCCGGCGAGCAGCCGGTCGCGCGCGGCGAACGTCAGCTGCATCGAGTCGGAGAAGCTGATGACCATGATGAGCGGCGTCATCACGTTGAGGAACATGTTGAGGCTGAAGCCCGCCCAGCCGAGGATGCCCAGGGACAGCAGAATGGCAAGCAGCGGCGGGAACGCCGCGACGATCATGAACGACACCTTGCGGAAGAACAGGATCGCAATCAGGCATCCGGCGAGAATGCCCGCGATGTTGTAGATCAACCCGTCGCGCTCGACCGCATTGCGGATCTCGAGCTGCATCACCGGCACGCCCGACAATTCCTTGGTCAGCCCGGTACCGGCCAGATCGTCGGTCATGATCTTGCGGATGTCAGTGATGGTCTTTTTCAGCCCGCTGTTTCCGACAATCGATGGGTCCAGCGAGAGCACGATCAGCGCCAGCGTGCCGTCTTCCGACAACAGCTTGCCGCGGATGATCTCGTTGCTTTTGACCGTCTCGATGAACTTGTCGTAGTCGGCGCCCTGCGGCAGCTCCGACGGAAACAGCGCCGCCGGCAATTTGCCGGGCGCCGGGGCCTGGCGCGCCGAAAACAGCGAGATCAAACCGCGCGTGCCTTCGACCAGCTGCAGGTCGGTGACCAGATCCCGCAACTTCTCGAGATTGGCGCGTTGCAGCAAGGTTTTGCCTTCAACGACTACCAGCACATCGTATTCGGTCGAGGGGAAGCGCTTGGTGACCGCTTCGTACTGCCGGTATTCCTTGCTGTTGGAGCGGAACAACTGGCTCAGGGAATCGTCGATCTTGATGCGCTCGATGCCGAATACCGCACCGATCACCATCGCGAGCAGGATGATGCAGGACAGAATCGGCGCGCGAATGGCGATCAGGCCAATGCGTTCGAGGCCGAAGGCGATGCTCATCGGCCGCCGCTCCAGTTTCTTCGCGTCCGGATCGATGGTGTTCCGCTCGAGCATGCCCTGTCCTAATTCTCACATCGGCGCAATTTGTCTAGAGCCGGATGACTTTTCTTCGAATCGTCATCCCGCTCTATCTTTTTGTTTGAGCATGATCTTTTCGGAAAACCGTACCCACTTTTCCGGATCATGCTCTAGCTTAGATTTCCGGGCGCGAATGAGGCTGAATTTGCCACGTCTGATCGGCGCTAACCCTTGAAAACATGCGGTAAATTTACCGCAGCAGGGTGTAGCAGGTCTACACGGCGTCTCGCAAGCGCAGCCGCTAGTGGGAAAACGTCGCGTATGCGGCGATTATGGGGCCTCACGTCTCCAATCGCTAGCAATCGCTTAAATTCGTCGTGATGCGCCGAGAGGTTTGGCCGCCACTTTCATCCTTTAGCGCGACGCCGGTGACTTTCCGGGCCAGGCCCTCCCGAATCAGCCATGCGATCCTGACAGCGGCTTCATCATAACCCAGCCCGGAGCCGTGGATGTTGGAAACGCAATTGCGCTCGGCGTCGGTGAGACCGGGCTTGGGGGCGAAGGTCAGATAAGCTCCCAGACTGTCGGGCGCAGAGAGGCCCGGCCGCTCGCCAATCAGCATCACCATCATGCGCGCCCCGACAATGGCGCCGATCTCATCGCCCAGCGCGACCCGCGTGCCCGACGCGACCGCGGCGCGATCGATTTCGATGCCGTCGGCGGCCAATCGCGGAATAAGGCTGCGGACCAGTTCGACCGCGTGCGCGTTGACCGCGGATGGCGACAGGCCATCGCCGACGACGATCGCAAGCTGGCATGGGCCGCCGTCGCGGTTCGCCAACAGATGCTTCGAAGGCGGATCCAGCATTCGCCCAAGGTCCGGACGCCTGAGATACTCCTTGCGGTCCCGCGCCTGGCTTGAAACCTGAACCGGCTGCAGGCCGAGGCCGCCGAGACCGGAGACGAGGCTAAAAGCATCGAAGACGGCATGAACGGCGTCGCGGGCACGCGCATGGTCCAGCGTGAATTCAAGCAGCGCTTTGGTCGGCATGCTGGCGCCGGCCCGGCCAAGCCCGACGCGCGCCGGTGTCAACTCCCGCAGATCCCTCAGCGAGCGGGACGGCGGCACCGGCGTTTTCATCTCTGGTTACTCGGCAGGGACGGATGCCTCGCGCAGCCGCATCGAGTAATTCGATGCATTCTGCTGACCGCCCGAGGCCGCTCGCGCGAACATGATCAGGTGATGGGCGATCAACGTCACCGATATCAAACTCTCGATATCGCCGTGCCGCAGCCGCGACCACGCAAATTTCCAGAACACTTTCCGGTAATCGCCGAGCACGCCGACCTTCCAGAAAATCTTCCGGAGCATGACCAGCCCGCGTCTGATATTGGCCCAGGTCCTCTGCTCCGCGGTCGAGGGCAGCGGCATCCGGTTGGCATACGTGAAATCCACCTGATGCTGGTATCGCGCGTAGAGCTTTTCCGGCTGGTAGGCGACCTCCATGCATTTGCGCCATGAACTGATGACCTGATCATAGGGCAGCCGGAAATCGACGTTCGAATCGCGGCTCTCGTCGTCGATCAGCCGGTTTTCGCGCTCGAGGCGATCCCACAACGGCGTCTTCGGCAGCGCCTGCAGCAGATTGATGGTCAACAACGGAATCTTCGATTCATCGACAAAGGCGAGCAACGCCTTGCCGGTTTCGGGCTTGTCGGTGTCGAGTCCCATGATGATGCCGGAGACGACCTCCAACCCGTGGCGATTGAGGGTCTCGATCCCCTCCAGAATCGGGACCATCATGTTGTGGTCCTTGTGCATCGCCTTGAGCGCATCCGGATCCGGGGTCTCGATGCCGCAGAACACCGTGACGAAGTAGGCGTCCCGCATTTTCTCGAGAATCTCCGGCCGCTTGGCGATGTTCAGCGTCGCCTCGCAGGCCAGCCGCATGACGTAACCGGTTTTTTTCTGCCACTCGATCAGATGCGGCAGCAAATCAAGCGCGGCCTTTCGGTTGCCGATGAAATTGTCGTCGACGAAATAGACCGAGCCCGTCACTCCGCATTCGAGCAAGCGGTCGAGTTCGGCGGTGATCTGCTGCGGCGTCTTGAGACGCGGGTTGCGGCCATAGAGTCCCGGGATGTCGCAGAATTCGCACTGATAGGGACAACCGCTCGAATACTGGATGCTGCCGAGAAAATAGCGTTTGACGTCGGCGAGCTCATAGGCCGGGATCGGAAACTTGGTCATGTCCAGGCGATCGGCGGTCTTCAGGACCACCTGCTGGGCGGGACGGGATGGGTCGCGCGCCAGCCGCGCGATCAGGTCGTCGGTCGCGTCGCCGAGCTCGCCGACATGGAGATAGTCGAACGATGGATAGTAATCCGGGCAGGCGCTGACCGAGGGCCCGCCGATCGCAACCGCCAGATCGAACGCATGCGCGCGGCGGCAGATATCGTTCATCTGCTGACGCTGGATATGCATGCCGCTGACGAACACCGCCTCCGCCCATTCGAAATCTTCGGTGGTTGCCGCGCGGATATTTTCGTCGATGAAGCGCACCGGCCAATGCGCGGGCAGATAGGCTGCGATCAGCAGCAGCCCTTGCGGCGGCATGAAAGCCTGAACGCCGTCGGTCAGGGGATAGGCGTACTCGAACGTGCCGAAA
>DATHHQ010000239.1:0-4478 GCA_035490095.1 Bradyrhizobium sp. | reverse complement strand
GAGCGGCTGCGGCGCGCCGTGATCGCGTTCGACACCCGCGAAGCGCCGGGCACGGTCATCATCGATACCGGCAACACCGCGCTCTTTTACGTGCTCGGCCAGGGCCGCGCCGTTCGCTACGGCGTCGGCGTCGGCCGCGAGGGCTTTACCTGGTCCGGCGTGCAGACCATCAGCCGCAAGGCGGAATGGCCGGATTGGCATCCGCCGGCGGAAATGATCGCGCGCCAGCCCTACCTGCCGCGCTTCATGGCGGGCGGTCCCGGCAATCCCCTGGGCGCGCGCGCGATGTATCTCGGCTCCAGCGTCTATCGCATTCACGGCACCAACGATCCCTCGACCATCGGCAAGTTTGTGTCCTCGGGCTGCATCCGCTTGACCAATGAAGACGTCGCCGACCTGTTCAGCCGCGTCGATGTCGGCACCAGGGTGGTGGTGCTGCCGAAGAGTTCGCCGCGCCTCGAAGCCAGAGGGCTGGAAGCACGGGCGATCCCGGTTCGTCCGGCATCGTCGGCGCGTTCCGTGACGACGCCGTCCTCCGGCCGCCAGGCGATGAACCTTTCGATGTCGTCGCTGTATTGAGCGTGAACCTGCCGGAGCCGAACATGAATCGCAGATCAGGCACCTGGGTGGCTTTGGGCGTGGCGGCGTCAGTGTGCGCCGTGCCCCTCCCGGCGCAGGCCGAAGACTTCCTCTCCGCGCTGTTCGGCGCGTTCGGAGGCGGACGCTCGCATGCTCCTTCGATCCCCATGCCGTTTGGCAGCGAGGGTGGCCCGATCGGTCCGCAAGGCGAAGGACGTGCACGCGCCGGCTATTCCGGCGGCGGGCTGGCCTATTGCGTGCGGACCTGCGACGGCCGCTATTTCCCGATATCGGGATCCGACCGTCAGAGCCGGGCGGCATCCTGCAACAGCTTTTGCCCCGCCAGCGACACCAAGGTCGTTTACGGCAGCAACATCGACAATGCGGCAACGGAGACCGGAAAGCCGTATTCCGAACTGCCGAACGCGTTCCGCTACCGCACCGAGATCGTCGCGGGGTGCACCTGCAACGGCAAGGACCAGATCGGTCTGGCGCCGGTCAAGATCGAAGACGATCCGACGCTTCGCAAGGGGGACATCGTCGCAGGCAGCAGCGGGCTGGTGGTGGCCGGCCGCGGCGCCGACAAACGCGGCGCGTCGTTGAGCCTCTCGCCGGCTTCGGAAGCGGTGCGCGCGCGCTATCAGCGCGTACCGGTGGTGGCGTCGGAGTAGTGAACTGACCGGATGGTCGGCGGCCCGCGCTTCACGCCGAAATTACGCCGCGCGAATTTTCCCCAGAAACTGGGTCACCTGGCTGCCCAGTTGCTGGCTTTGCGTTTCCAGCGTCTCGGAGGCGCGTTTCACATCGTCCGCCGCGACCGCGGCAGCGTCCGCGCCGGCTTTGACGCCGGTGATATTGTCAGCGACGTTTTTGGTGCCTTGCGCGGCGTGCTGCGTGCTGCGGGTAATCTCCTGGGTGGCGGCGCCCTGTTGCTGGACCGCGGCCGCGATCGCGGTGGCCACTTCATTGACCTCGCCGATGATGCTGCCAATTCCCTTGATGGCGTCGATGGCTTCGCCGGCCACCTTCTGAATGTCGGCGATCTGCTCCGAAATTTCTTCCGTGGCCCTGGCGGTCTGGCTGGCCAGCGACTTGACCTCGGAGGCCACCACCGCAAAGCCCCTGCCGGCTTCGCCGGCGCGCGCCGCCTCGATGGTCGCGTTCAGCGCCAGCAGGTTGGTCTGGGCGGCAATGGTATTGATCAGGCCGACGACTTCGCCGATCCGGCCCGCCGATTTCGCCAGCCCCTGGACCGTGCCGTCGGTTTCCCGCGCCTGATTGACCGCGCGGCTGGCGATTCCGGCGGCATGCGCCGCCTGCTGGCTGATATCATTGATGGAGGCGCTCAGTTCTTCCGACGCGGAAGCGACGCTCTCGACGCTCATCGAGGCCTCTCCGGACGCCTTCTCCGCCACATGAACGCGCTCATTGGTCTGGCGGGAGACGGACGACAAGCCCGCCGACGTGTTTCTCATTTGACCTGAAGCGTCGCCCAATTCCTGCAGCGTTTGCCGTACCGTGCTCTCGAATTCGCCGACATAGGCCTCGATCGCCTGCTGACGCGTGGTGGCGCCGGTATTGCGTTCGCGCTCCTGCTGTTCAATCCTGAGTTTGTCCTGGGCCTGCTGCTTGAAGGTTTCGAGCGCGCCGGCAAGCGCGCCGATCTCGTCACGGCGCGCCGTATAGCCGGTGTCGACGGTCAGATCGCCCGAGGCGACCTTCAGCATGGCGTCGCGCATATTGTGCAGCGGTCCGATGACGCGGCGGTTGACGGCCATCATGGCGCCGAACGTCAAGGCAAGCGCCGAAGCCAGCAGCGTGAGCTGCAAGGCGAGCGAGCGCTGGGCAGCGGAATGCTGCGTGGAGGTGTGTTCCCTGGCCGCGTCGAGCGCGGCCTCAGCGACGCCGACCGCAGCGCCAAGGCGTCCCACCGTGACCGGGCTCCACTGGTTCGCCGTCAATTCAGCCTTCTCTCCGGCGATCAGCGTATTCAGCAGACGATCGCGCAAAGCGAGATATTCCGCTTCGAAATAGGCGGTTTTGGTCGTGGCTATCGCGCTGGAGAGCGCCGAAGGTAACCGCATTCCCGATGCCGCCATTTCCAGCGCGGTAAATGCGATCTCGGTGCCGCCCAGGAATTTCTCATATTTCACGCGCGTTTCCGGCAGCACGCGTCCGGTGCTGAGCCCAATCGAAATTATCAACGACGCCTCTCCGGCGGTGTTGCGCAGCAGCCAGGCGTTTTGCTTGATCGCCAGCAATTGGTCGATCATGGCATCCTGATGGTTGACGTTGGCTGCGAGTGCCGCGGACAGTTTGTCGAGCGTCTCAAGCAACGCCGCCGTCGTCTCCATATATTCCTTGGCCAGCGCCGGACGACGCGAGGCCTTCGGCTTGCTTACTTCGTCCCAGAATTCCTTCTGCTGCGCTGTCAGCACCTTGAACAGGCGATCGAGCTCAGGCACCAGCGTTTTTTGCTGGTCGAATTCGACTGACGCTAGTTGCCCGAGCGCATTGCCCATGGCGGGCATTTCGGTATCGCGAAGATTCCGCAGGTATTTGTCGATGTCGCTGTCGACAGGCTGATCGGAATTCAACAGCCGGTTGGTGGTGGATCGATCGGTCCGCAGATTATGCATGGCCTTGAAAAGGTTGGCCGAGGCATCGGCGATCACCGAGATGCGGCTCGTCACCTGCAACCGCCCCCAGGAATCCCAGGCGTTGAGCGAAAGTCCGAGCACGACGCAAAAAGCCGTCGTCAGGATCACTGCCTTGAGCAGCGCGGATACGGTCAAGCGATTCAGCATAATAGGCCCCCCAAAATTCCGCCCATTTGGGCAAAAAAGGGTAAATATTTAGACAGTGCCTTTGCCGGTACTACTGCGGACCCTCGCAGCACTGATTCGCTAAGGAATGTTGAACGCCCAACGTCCAGTTCCTTCATCCGGAACCCGGACGCCCACCGCGCGTTAAGGCGGGACCAAAGTCGCTTCTCACGCTGTCCAAGGGGATTTCCGGATGCTTATCGGCGCGCTGATCACGTTTGTGGTCGTTATTCTTATTCTCTACCTGATCAACCTGTTGCCGATCGATGGCCGCGCCAAGCAAATCGCGCGCATCGTCGTGATCATCCTTGGTGTGATTTCCCTGCTGAAATACATCGCGGTATTTTAGGGGGGCAGTGCCAAAAAATGCGGCCCGTCGAACAAAAAAAGCCCCGGCAACTACCGGGGCTTTCGATCGCTCAATGATGTCAACTCACTTCAGCGTCTTGAACCAGTCGTCCACGTCCTTGTGGATCTGGTCCTTGGCGAAGCCGTAGCGCTGCTGCAGCTTGCCTTCAAGTTGTTCGCGGCGTCCTTCGATCACGTTGAGATCGTCGTCGGTGAGTTTGCCCCACTTCTCCTTGGCTGCGCCCTTGAATTGCTTCCAGTTGCCTTCAACCCGGTTCCAATCCATCGTCATCTCCTCCTGCGTTGAGATGGCGAATTAACCGGCGAACAATTCAAACGTTCCGACAGGAACCGCGGCATGGTGTCGTCAACACGCCGCAGTCTTTTTGGATTGAACGATCACCCCGCCGCTTTGGCTTCCCTGCGCCGCGCCGTCAGGATGAACTCGGTGTAGCCGTTCGGCTGTTCGCGTCCCTTGAAGATCAGGTCGCAGGCCGCCTTGAAGGCGACGCCGTCGAAGCCGGGCGCCATCGGCCGATACAGCGGATCGCCTTTGTTTTGTCCATCCACCACAACGGCCATGCGCTTGAGCGACTCCATCACCTGTTCCCTGGTGATGACGCCCTGATGCAGCCAGTTCGCCAGATGCTGGCTCGAGATTCGCAAGGTGGCGCGGTCTTCCATCAGGCCGACGTCATGGATGTCGGGCACCTTGGAGCAGCCGAC
>DATHHQ010000238.1:0-3377 GCA_035490095.1 Bradyrhizobium sp. | reverse complement strand
GCTAAGCAGCGGCTGCGGCTGCTTGCTCTGCAACGGCTCTGGCTGCTTGCTCAGCAGCGGCTCTGGCTGCTTGCTCTGCAAGGGCTCCGGTTGCTTGCTTAGCAGGGGCTCCGGCTGCTTGCTCAGCAGCGGCTCCGGCTGCTTGCTTTGCACCGGCTCTGGCTTCTGGCTCTGCGGCGGCTCCGCCTTCTTGCTCTGCACAGGCTCCGGCTTCTTGCTTTGCATTGGCTCCGGCTTCGCGCTCAGGACTTGCTCCGGCTTCGCGTTCTGCGGTTGATCCGGCTTACGGCTTTTCTTGCCGTGCTTTTTTCCGCCCGGCTTGTTCTGGTTTGGGCCCGACATCTTTCGAATCTCCGTTGTTTCGCTACCTGGACGCGAGACTCCGCCCTAGCTGCGAAGAAATCGCGGCTCTGACTTGTTTCTTGCGTGGCGCTCATGTGGTGGCATCAAGAACTCGGAACTCTCACCGCTGCGGTATTGATATGCCGCCAAAGGCTTGGGCAATTCATCAAGAATAACACGACAATAGCCCGAGTGAGCCATATTCTGCACATTCGCGCCTAAGCAATTGAGAGCACGAACCGATCAATCGGATGTTGAGGCAGCTCAAGCTTGCAGATATGGACGCCGCGGCGCGGGTTGTTCGAACCGCGTTCGACCAGGCATTACCTTCGCTGGCAGGTCTCCATACCCCCGAAGAGGACCAATGGTTCTTCCGGGAGCGCGTGTTCAACACCTGCGAGATGTGGGGTGCTTTCGATGGCGCCGTGACGACCGGAATCATCGCCTTCCGGGAAGGCTGGATCGACCAGTTGTACGTGCTGCCTGAGGCGCAACGGCGCGGCGTGGGCAAAGACCTGCTCCAGGTCGCCCAAAACGCATTCGATCGTCTGCAGCTTTGGACGTTCCAGCGCAATGCGTCGGCCCGGCGCTTTTACGAGGGCAGAGGCTTTGCGCTCATCCAGCAAACCGACGGCGCCAGAAATGAGGAGAAGGAGCCGGACGCACTTTATCTATGGACCCGCTGATAGCTTGACGGGCCGCTGGCGCGCACAAGGTCAACGATCAGGCGAGGAAGGGCAGCGCGTGTTTGATGTTGGCGATGGGATCGCCGACCAGCCCGAAGGCATGCAATATTTCAGCAAATGCAAGGCCGACGAAAGCGGCCCTGGTGGAAACGATCAGGCAAAATCGAATCGGGTTGGCGTAGATGGTGCAAGTCCAACCGCGGCTCGTGGCCGTACCCGACCTGATATTGTTCCGGATCGCCCGGAGCGCGATCAGGCCCAGAATCCCGAATATGGTTGCGACATAGGGCGGCGGCATGGGGAGGCCCAAATTATCCTTCGATTTCAACACAAGCTGATTAAAAAATTCTGCTGAACCGGTGTCCTGCGCTCACTTGCTCGCTTGCCCCTTGCGAAACACCCAAATCATCCCTATCTTGCTGCTAACGGCGACGTCGATGCTTCATAGCTCCGGCGCTGGGACGACTACTGAATAGCTCGGCTGCGCCGGATGTACGCGCGCCTGTTGTTCGTGGTCGTTGGCATTTTAGGGCCTCTTTTGGCCCGTTTGACGGCCTTTCTCACCTCTTGCCCACCGCTGTTTTGGGCCCGCGCCTTGGCTTCCCCGGAGGCTGCGGATATACGCTGGCGGCATGAATGAAGCCATCAGACCGGGGCCGAAGAACCCGCCGCAGGCTGCGGGTTTGCCTCAGCTTTCGGTCGTCGTCCCAACCTTCAACGAGCGCGACAATGTCACCAAGCTGTTTCGGCAGCTGGAGACCGCGCTGACGGGCGTCGCCTGGGAAGTCATCTTCGTCGACGATAACTCCCCCGACGGCACCTGGGATGTGGTGCGGGGCCTGGCGCGGGAGGATTCCCGCGTCCGCTGCATCCGCCGGATCGGGCGGCGTGGCCTGTCCGGCGCCTGCATCGAGGGCATTCTGGCATCGAGCGCGCCGTGCGCCGCCGTGATCGATGCCGACCTGCAGCACGACGAGACGCAACTGCCGGTCATGCTGGCGCTGCTGCAAGGTGGCGAGGCTGATCTCGTGGTCGGCAGCCGCTATGTCGCAGGCGGTAGCGCCGACAGCTTCAATCGGCAGCGGGCAGGGGCCAGCCAGCTTGCCACCGAGGTTGCAAGGCGGGTGCTGCGGGTCAAGATCGCCGATCCCATGAGCGGGTTTTTCATGATCCGCAGGGATCACTTCGAGCAGCTTGCGCCGCAACTCTCCACCCAGGGCTTCAAGATCCTGCTCGATGTCGTCGCCACCGCGCGCGGCGATCTGCGGGTGAAGGAAATTCCCTACGCTTTCGGCTCGCGGCTGCACGGCGAGAGCAAGCTCGATTCCATGGTGGCGCTGGATTTCGTAGGCTTGGTGCTGGCGAAGCTGACCCACGACGTGGTGTCGCTGCGGTTCCTGCTGTTTGCCATGGTCGGCTCGATCGGCCTGTTCGTGCATCTTTGCACGCTGTTCTTCGCGCTTGATGTGTTCAATGTGCCGTTTCCGGAGGCGCAGGCCGCGGGCGCGCTGGTTGCCATGACCAGTAATTTCATCCTGAACAATTTTCTCACCTATCGCGACCAGCGGCTGAAGGGTTTTGCGATCCTGCGCGGCCTCCTGCTGTTCTACCTCGTGTGCAGCGTCGGCCTGTTCGCCAATGTCGGCGTCGCGTTCTCGGTCTACGATCAGGAGCCGATCTGGTGGCTGGCCGGTGCGGCCGGCGCGCTGATGGGCGTGGTATGGAATTACGCGATGTCCGGACTGTTCGTCTGGCGCAAGCGATGAACCTGCCGGGCCTGGTGTCGGCAACGAGCCCGGACGAGGTGCGGCTCGTCCGCAACACGGCTCTTGCGATATTGGGGCTGGTGGTGCTGCGGCTGGTCGCCGCCGCCTGGACGCCGCTGACCTTCGACGAAGCCTATTACTGGATGTGGTCGAAGCATCTCGCCGGCGGCTATTACGATCATCCGCCCGGCGTTGCCGTGGTGATCCGGCTCGGCACCATGATCGCCGGCGACACCGAACTCGGCGTGCGGCTGGTGTCGATATTGCTGGCGCTGCCGATGAGCTGGGCGTTGTATCGCACAGCCGCGATCATGTTTGGCGGTATGCGGGTGGCGGCGACCGCGACGCTCCTCCTGAACGTCACGCTGATGGCAGCAGTCGGCACCCTCATCGTCACGCCGGATTCGCCGCTGCTGGTGGCCTCCAGCTTCGTTCTGTTTTTCCTGGCGAAGGTATTGGAGACCGGGCGCGGCGCGTGGTGGCTCGCGGTCGGCGCCGCCGTCGGCGCGGCGTTGCTGTCGAAATACACGTCACTGTTTTTCGGGCCGGCGATACTGATCTGGCTGGTGAGCGTCCCAAAGCT
>DATHHQ010000237.1:0-7271 GCA_035490095.1 Bradyrhizobium sp. | reverse complement strand
GCATATGGTCCGCTGGCGCCGTTACTTCGGGCAAAACCAGTCATGCTCGACAGCGCCATCGCGTGAAATTCTCCGAAAGGAACGGGTGTGAGATTCGCAAGCCAGAAACTGCCGCAACCTTAGCGCCGATTCCGCAAAAGTGGATACCGGTTTTGCGAACGAGATAAGCGCCAAGTTACTGCCTGGCCGCGTTTTCGACCAATGTGGAATTCGGTTCCGGCCTGCCGCCGGCACGCTTACGCTATTGCTGGACCACCGGAGGCGCCGCCGTCGACTGTGCCGCGCCCTGCCGGGCCGGGGCAGCGCTGCGGGCAGGCTTTTTCGGCGGCGCTGGCTTTGTCGTGGCCGTGGGGGCGGCGTCGACTGGCCCGCCCGCCGCAGGCGGCTGCAGATCGTCGGTAGGTTCGGCGGTGTCGTTCTGAATCTGCTTTTCCATCGTGCGAAGCTTGGCAACGTTCTTCTGGTGCTGGTCGTAGGTCTCGGTAAAGGCATGACCGCCGGTGCCGTCCGCGACGAAGAACAGGTCGCGGGTGCGCGCCGGATTGGCCGCGGCTTCCAGCGAGGCGCGCCCGGGATTGGCGATCGGCCCTGGCGGAAGGCCCTCAACCACGTAGGTGTTATAGGGCGACGGCTGCTGAATTTCGGAGCGCTTGATCGGCCGACCCAGCGTTCCCCTGCCGCCAACCAGCCCATAGATGATGGTCGGATCGGACTGCAGCTTTATCTTTTGCCGCAGCCGGTTGACAAACACCGCAGCGACCCGGCTGCGTTCGTCCGCCTTGCCGGTTTCCTTCTCGACGATCGAGGCCAGCGTAACCAGTTGCTCCGGCGTCTTGACTGGAATGTCCGGATTGCGGCGTTCCCATATTTCGGCCAGCACCCGCTTCTGCGTCTGCTGCATGCGCTGAAGCACCTGATCGCGCGTCGTGCCGCGCGGAAATTTGTAGGTCTCCGGCAGCAATGTACCCTCGCGCGGCATTTCGCGGACGGTGCCGGCAAAAATGTCGTTCTCCGAAAGCCGGGTAACGATCTGCTCGGAGGTCAGGCCTTCCGGTATCGTGACGGCGTGCTGGACCACCTTGCCTTCGACGATGGTGCCAATGACATCGCGCAGGCTGGCGTTCTTCTGAAACGAGTATTCGCCAGGCTTGAGCTCAGAGCGCGCCTTCAGCGCAAAAACGCTACCGATGAACGCCCAGCGATTGTTATCGATCACGCCTTCGCGCTGCAAAATATCGGCAATGTCGGTCATTCCCGCGCGCGCCGGAATGTTGACGACCTTGTCGTCCTGCAACGGTCCCGGGGCCTCGAGCTTCTGTTTGCCGTAGACGTATACACCGCCCGCGCCGATCATTAAGACCAGCACGATGGTAATAATGGCATTGCCGACGACGACGAACGGATTGCGCGCGCGCTCGGAGCGCTTCGGCGGCGGCGGGACCCGCTCGGGCTCCAGCGCGGCGCGCGGACTCCTTGGCGAAATGGGCGGCCTCTCACTCATCGATGCAACCTAAATCCTGTCGGTTCAATCGCAGCCTCGCGAAACTTCCGCGTCGGCCGATAGTCTACGCCCAATTCTTAGGATTCATCACCGAATGCGGCGAATCGGTGGACTCTACTTCATATGAAGCGTTAGTTGGCGACGCGCTGCATGATTACGGATGCGTTGGTGCCCCCGAAACCGAACGAATTCGACAGCGCGACATTGATCTCGCGCTTGCGCGGCGTTTGCGGCACGAGGTCGATGGCCGTTTCGATCGACGGGTTGTCCAGATTGATGGTTGGCGGCGCGATGTTATCGCGAATCGCAAGAATGCTGAAGATACACTCGATCGCTCCCGCCGCACCCAGCAGGTGTCCCGTTGACGATTTGGTTGACGACATCGACACCCTGGAGGCGGCGTTGCCCAAAAGCCGCTCCACCGCACCGAGCTCGATTTCGTCACCGACCTGGGTCGAAGTTCCATGCGCGTTGATGTAATCGATATCGGAAGAAGTGATCCCTGCGCGCTTCATGGCGGCGCTCATGCTGCGGAACGCGCCATCACCATCCGGCGTCGGAGAGGTGATGTGATAGGCGTCACCGGATAGACCGTAACCGATCACCTCCGCATACATCCTCGCGCCGCGCTTTTTCGCGTGCTCGTATTCCTCAAGCACCACGATGCCGGCACCTTCCCCCATCACAAAACCGTCGCGATCCCTGTCGTAGGGGCGCGACGCCTTTTCCGGAGTATCGTTGAAGCCGGTCGATAGCGCGCGAGACGCGCAAAATCCCGCCATCGATAGCCGGCAAATCGGGGATTCGGTTCCACCAGCCACCATCACGTCTGCATCGCCGAGCGCGATCAGCCGGCCTGCATCGCCGATCGCGTGAGCGCCGGTCGAACAAGCGGTGACCACCGCATGGTTGGGGCCCTTGAGGCCGTGCTCGATCGACACATAACCCGAGGCAAGGTTGATCAGACGCCCCGGAATGAAGAATGGCGATATCTTGCGCGGGCCGCGCTCCTTGAGAAGCAGCGCCGTATCGGCAATACCGGACAGGCCGCCGATCCCCGAGCCGATCATCGTGCCGGTGGCGCAACGCTCCTCTTCGGTGGCGGGATGCCAATTGGCGTCATCGAGCGCCTGACGCGCCGCACACATTGCGAAGATGATGAAATCGTCGACCTTGCGCTGATCCTTCGGCTCCATCCACTGATCGGGGTTGAATGTGCCGCCGGTGCCATCGCCGCGCGGAATCACGCAGGCGATCCGGCTGGTCAGATCGGAGACGTCGAAGGTGTCGATCTTCTTGGCACCGCTCTCGCTGTTGAGGATGCGCTTCCAGGTCGGCTCCACGCCACAGCCGAGTGGCGACACCATGCCGAGGCCCGTGACGACAACCCGCCTCATATCCAGCACTCCAGCCCAAAATTCGCCGCCGACAACAAGAAACCGGTGGACCGCTCAAAGACGGCCCGTCCGGCTTCGTCGGCACCGCGCGGGGGCGTCAGCTTTTCGCGTTTTTTTCCAGAAATTTTGTGGCGTCGCCGACGGTCAAGATCGTCTCGGCGGCATCGTCGGGAATTTCACAACCAAACTCTTCTTCAAACGCCATCACGAGCTCGACGGTATCAAGGCTGTCGGCGCCGAGGTCGTCAATGAAGCTCGCGTTGTCGACCACTTTTTCGGGTTCAACACCAAGGTGTTCGACCACAATCTTCTTAACTCGCTCGCCAATCTCACTCATCGTTTAACCTCGTGCTTGTTCCATTGGACCCGACCCCAAGACGATACGAGCCATCGTGGTCGTTAAACTCTCTTCGCAATCGCGCATAGTCTTGATTTGGCCCCGTCTTAGCCGACAAAAGGCCCCGGCGAACGACGGGCAGGCTCCGCACCGCCAATATACAGGGTTTCAAATTCCTGCAATGGCGTTCTTTGCCCGTCCGTTAGTGGTTCGGTTATCATACTTCCCAAGCCTTGACTATAAGCCTCAATCGGTCATCGGAAACGGCCTTCGCCCCGCCACGGGGCGGTCGCGGCCGGCTCAAATCATGGCCATTCCACCGTTGATGTGAATTGTCTGCCCGGTGACATAGGCCGCTTCGTTCGAGCTAAGATAGACCGCCGCCGCAGCGATATCCTCGGGCGTTCCGAGCCGCGCCGCAGGAACTTTCGAAAGAATCGCTTCGCGCTGCTTGTCGTTAAGTGCGTCCGTCATCGGCGTCGCAATAAATCCCGGGGCGATGCAATTGGCGGTGACGTTGCGTTTGGCGTACTCGGCCCCCAGCGTCTTGATCATGCCGATCAGTCCAGCCTTCGACGCCGTGTAATTGCCCTGCCCCGGATTGCCGGTGACGCCGACGATCGACGTGATCGCGATGATGCGGCCGAAGCGCTTGCGCATCATCAGCCTGGTCGCGGCCCGTGCCAGGCGAAAGGTCGCCGTCAAATTGACCTTGATGACCTCGTCCCAGTCCTCGTCGCGCAATTGCACGAACAGATTGTCCCGGGTGATGCCCGCGTTGGCGACGAGAATGTCGACCTGGCCCATGGCCTGTTCTGCAGACGGAACCAGCGCCTCGACCTCGGCTGAGTCCGAGAGATTGCAAGGCAGCACGTGAACCCGCTCGCCCAATTTGCCGGCGAGCGTGTCCAGCACCTCGCGCCGCGTTCCGGAAATGGCTACCGTCGCGCCTTGCGCGTGCAGCGCTTGCGCGATCGCGCCGCCGATGCCGCCGGTCGCGCCGGTGACGAGCGCCGTCCTGCCTGTCAGATCGAACATCTTGGTCTCCATCCTCGCTCAGGCTGTCTGCGCGGCAGCGAGCGCCTGTTTTGCCGAGGCAATATCATTTGGCCCGCCGACCGAAATCCCAATCGCGCCATCGGCAATGCGCTTGACCAGCCCGCTGAGCACCTTGCCGGCGCCGATCTCGAAAAACCGTGTGACACCCTGGCTTGCCATGTAGGCCACCGACTCACGCCAGCGCACGGTTCCTGTAACCTGTTCGATCAGGCGGCGGCGGATCTCGTCAGGATCGATGATCGGCGCGGCCAGCACGTTCGACACCAATGGCGAGACCGGCTGCCTGATGCTGACATCAGCCAGCGCCTTGGCCATCGCATCGGCCGCCGGCTGCATCAGCCGGCAATGAAACGGCGCCGACACCGGCAGCAACATCGCGCGCTTGGCGCCCCTGGTTTTGGCGATTTCCAACGCACGTTCGACCGCGGCCCTGTCGCCGGAGACCACCACCTGCCCGCCACCATTGTCATTGGCGGCCTGGCAGACCTGGCCCTGCGCGGCCTCGTTCGCAACCGCAACCGCGGCCTCATAATCCAGACCGAGCAACGCGGCCATTGCGCCAACACCCACCGGCACCGCCTTCTGCATGGCAAGGCCACGGATACGCAACAGCCGCGCGCTATCGCTGATGCTGAGGCTGCCGGCGGCGGCGAGTGCGGAATATTCGCCGAGCGAATGTCCCGCAACGAACGCGGCGTCCGCCGCGACCGAGAAGCCGGCTTCGGTCTCCAGCACACGCAGGGTTGCGATCGATACCGCCATCAATGCCGGCTGGGCGTTTTCGGTGAGTTGCAGGATCTCGGCTGGGCCATCCCAGATCACGGCGGTGAGCTTTTCGCCGAGCGCGGCGTCGACCTCATCAAACACCGCGCGGGCGGCCGGGAAGGCATCCGCCAACGCCTTGCCCATACCGACCGCCTGGGAGCCCTGCCCCGGAAAAGTGAATGCTGCCGTCATCGGCGTCCCCAAACGTCCCTGAAATCCCCTGAGTTGGGCCGAAAGACACCGCAGGAGCGGGTTGTGTCAAGCCGCCGCCGGTTCCCGGTCACCGGGCGGCGCCGCCGAGCCGCTCGCTTTCCCTTGCCATCGCGGTCAAAATCCTTATAAACCGCCCTATCCGTGGATCCCGGCCGGGAGCTGAACGGACGGTCTCAGCAATTTCACCTTATCGGCGATGTTGATGTGGCAGGGCCAGTCGGTCCGTCGTCCCGTGCTTCCGCCTTCTGAGCATATCGAGTCCTTTCCGAAGGGTTCGAAGGGCTTGCCGCCGGGAACCGCGCCAACATTGGAAAGGACACCCATGCCTCTTTATGAGCATGTTTTTCTCGCGCGTCAGGATGCGAGCACCCAGCAGGTCGAAGAACTGACCACCCAGATGACCGGCATCGTCGAGCAGCTCGGCGGCAAGGTCGTGAAGATGGAAAACTGGGGCGTACGCTCCCTCACCTATCGGATGAACAAGAATCGCAAGGCGCATTTCGTGCTGCTGAACATCGACGGCCCATCGGCCGCGGTTGCCGAAGTCGAACGGCAGGAGCGGATCAGCGAAGACGTGATTCGCTATCTCACCGTTCGCGTCGAGGAGCATGAGGAAGGTCCCTCGGCGATGATGCGCAAGGCGGATCGCGACCGCGATCGCGACGACCGTGGCGGCGGTTTCCGTGGCGACCGCGAGGGCGGCTTCCGAGGCGACCGTGATGGTGGCGGCTACCGCGGCGATCGTGGTCCACGCCGTCCGCGCGAAGACGCTGACGCAGTGGTTGAGGAGTAAGAATCATGGCCGAAGCTGGTGCACGCCGTCCGTTTTTCCGCCGTCGCAAGACCTGCCCGTTCACGGGCCCGAATGCGCCGAAGATCGATTACAAGGATTCCAAGCTGTTGATGCGTTACGTCTCCGAGCGCGGCAAGATCGTGCCGAGCCGCATCACCGCCGTCTCCGCCAAGAAGCAGCGCGAACTCGCTCGCGCCATCAAGCGCTCACGTTTTCTCGGTCTGCTGCCTTACGTGATCCGATAGAACACTTTGTGATCCGCGGCGTTCGCGCCGCGGGTCTTGTTTTTCATAAGGCTTCCGGTCGTCCGGTCGCCGATGGTTGGGGTTTTAAGCCTCTAACCGCTCGAAAGGAGCGGGACAGCTGATGATGACGACCATTCTCATTGCGCTGGCAGCCGGCTCTGCGTCGGCGCTGATGTTCGCTTCGATCATCTCGGGCGCGCTGATCTCGCTCGTGCTGTTCTACCTGGCGCCGCTGCCGCTGATGGTCGCCGGCCTCGGATGGGGCCCGCTCAGCGCCACCATCGGCGGCATCGCTGCGGCCTTGGGCCTCGGCGCCGTTTTCGGCCTGCCCTATTGCATCGTCTTCGTGCTTACGATTGCACTCCCGGCCTGGTGGCTCGGACATCTCGCCTTGCTGGGGCGCCCCGTCACCACGGGCACATCGGCCGGCAACGGGGCGGCGCCGGCAGCACCCGCCATGGAATGGTACCCGGTCGGCCGCATCCTGCTGTGGACCGCCGGCTTTGCCGCCCTGACCACCATGGCGGCGCTGTTCACGCTCGGCGGCGACGCGGCGACCATCTCGGGCGCGCTGCGCCGTGGGCTGCTGCGGATCGTCGGCGTGCGCGGTGCGGCCCCGGGCGCCGGCGACACCGAACAGGTCATCGATGCGCTGGTGACGATCGCCCCGGCGGCGGCCTCTGTTGTCGCAATGATGACGCTGACGCTCAATCTCTGGCTGGCCGCGAAGATCACCGCGACATCGGGCCGGCTGCATCGCCCATGGCCCGTTATCAAAAGCGCGGCGCTGCCTGCGATGACGCTGGCCGCGCTGTCGCTGGCGCTGGCATTGTGTTTTACCGGCGGGCTGTTTGCGATGCTGGGCCAGATCGCCAGCGCGGCACTGATGATGGCCTACGCGCTGATCGGTTTCGCCGTGCTTCACACCCTGACGCTGGCGATGAAAAGCCGCGCGCTGTGG
>DATHHQ010000236.1:0-6028 GCA_035490095.1 Bradyrhizobium sp. | reverse complement strand
CCGCCGGAGAGTTTGGTGACGTCGGATTCGTCGGGCGGGCAGCGCAGCGCGTCCATCGCCTGATCGACCTTGCTGTCGAGATCCCAGAGGCCGGCGGCCTCGATCTCGTCCTGCAGCTTGGTCATCTCGTCGGCGGTCTCTTCGGAATAATTCATCGCCAATTCGTTGTAGCGATCGAGGATCGCCTTCTGCTTGGCGACGCCCAGCATCACGTTCTCGCGCACCGTCTTGGTGGCGTCGAGCTGCGGCTCCTGCTCGAGATAGCCGACCCGGGCGCCTTCGGCGACCCACGCCTCGCCGTTATACTCCTTGTCGAGGCCGGCCATGATCCGCAGCAGCGTCGATTTGCCGGAGCCGTTGACGCCGAGCACGCCGATCTTGGCGTCGGGATAAAACGACAGATGGACGTTATCGAGCACCTTGCGGGTCGGGTAGGTCTTGGACAGACCCTGCATGAAATAGACGAATTGGCGCGCCATCGCGATCCCTTGAAACGAGAGGATTTATGGAAATTTGCTGCCGCTGATGTAGCGGCGCGACCCCGAAAGGGCAACCGCAGCCCGGTGTTTTCCATCCGTTCACCACGGGTCATTACGGTGTTTACACCATGTGTGCGTCAGATCACGGCATTTGAAACGATCTTTTAATAAATCAGGCAAAAGCTGTCGATCAGCGCCAGAAAAGGCGTTCGGAGCGGCAGAAGTCGCGATCGAAAAAGGCAGGACGCGTTATGGCAACCATCACGTCAGAATCCTTTTCCGCCCAGGCGGGCAGCCGCGACCGGCGGTCCACGCCTTTCGCTGAAATCCGCGCCTTCTGGCGTCAGTTCTTCGCCCGGGCATTCGATCCCTACCGGCCGGAACTGCATTATATGCGCGGCCCGGGCCCTGCCTGGCACGCCAAGCACGTGGCGTCGTCGCACCCGCATTCGACCTGACCCTGTCGGATATTTGAACCGCGATCGCGCTTAGAGCAGGCCCTTTTTCAACCTCACCACGGGTGCTTTTAGTACCGCAGACGCTTTTAGTGCCGCGGGCGCTTGCGCGCTTCGGAATTGCGCGCGACCATGGCGCCTCCCGGACGGCTCGTTTCCTTAGCCGTCATTATCGCCATGAACGGACCTCCCATGACGCGGCTGCGCTGTGCAATTCTCGACGACTATCTCAACCTGGCTTTGACGATCGCCGACTGGTCGAAAGTCAGCGATCGCGTCGATGTGACCGTATTCAACGAACCCTTTGCCTCTCCCGAGGCCGCGGCCAGCGCGCTGCAGGATTTCGAGATCATCTGCGCGATGCGCGAGCGGACGCCGTTTCCGCGCGCGCTGTTTGCGGCATTGCCCAAACTGAAACTGCTGATCACCTCCGGCATGCGCAACGCCGCGCTCGATCTGCAAGCCGCCAAAGACCACCAGGTGGTGCTGTGCGGGACGCAATGGGGCCGCGATCCCACAGCACCCCTGACCATGGGCCTGATCCTGGAACTGACCCGCAATATCGGCCGCGAGAATGCGCGGATGCACGCCGGCGAACGTTTACAAAAATTCGTCGGCATGGAGATCGAGGGCAGGACGCTCGGTGTGGTCGGCCTCGGCAAGCTCGGCGCCAAGGTTTCGGGGCTCGCCAAAGCGTTCGGCATGAACGTGATCGCATGGAGCCCGAACCTGACGCCGGAGCGATGCAAGGAAGTCGGCGTCAGCTACGCCACCAAGGAAGAATTATTCTCCACCGCTGACATTGTCACCGTCCATGTGGTGCTGAGCCAGCGCTCGCGCGGACTGGTCGGGCTTGAGGATCTGGCCCGCATGAAGCCGACCGGCTATCTTGTCAACACCGCGCGCGGGCCGATCGTCGACGAAGCCGCGCTGCTGCAAACCCTGCAGCAGAGGAAGATCGCCGGCGCCGCGATCGACGTATTCTCGGTCGAGCCGCTGCCGGTCGATCATCCGTTCCGCAAACTCGACAACATCGTGCTGACGCCGCATCTCGGCTACGTCACCGAAGAAGGATTTCGCAACCACTACGCCCAGATGGTCGAGGGCATCGACGCCTGGTTCAAGGGCGAACCGCTGCGAAGATTGGCGTAGCTCTCCGTCTTAACAGCCATCGAAACGAAAAGGGCGCGCAACCGCGCGCCCTTCGGGATGATATTTGTACCGATCCTGTCGGCCTAACGCACCGTCACTGGCGCGGGCAGCGGCGGCACGACGGTGGGCCGCGTGCCGGGCACGGCCGACATTTGCGCGGGCGCAGGTGCGGCGCCGGCAGGCCCGGGCAGCGGCTGCGCCGAGGCCGTCGCGGTTCCCGGCGGTGGGCCGCCGGGCATCACGACCACGCGGGTGCCGACCTTGACGCGATCGAACAGGTCCGAGACATCCTCGTTCAGCATGCCGATGCAGCCCGACGAGACGAACTTGCCGATGGTCGAGGGCTGGTTGGTGCCGTGGATGCGATAGACGGTGGAACCGAGATACATCGCGCGGGCGCCCAGCGGATTGCCGGGGCCGCCGGCCATAAAGCGCGGCAGATAAGGCTGCCGTTCGATCATCTCGGTCGGCGGATGCCAATCCGGCCACTCGGCCTTGCGCGAGATCTTTTGCACACCGGTCCAGGTGAAGCCGTCGCGGCCGACGCGGACGCCGTACCGGATCGCTCGCCCGCCACCCAGAACGTAATAGAGATAGGTGTTCGGGGTATCGACGATCAGCGTGCCCGCCGGTTCCTTGGTCGGCAAAGTGACTTCCTGGCGGCGCAGATTCGCCGGCAGTTCCGCAGGAGCGACATCCGGCTGTTCATCTGGCGGCAGCGCGGACAGCACCGTCGGCCGGCCGTCGGGCCCGACCGGCGCAGGCTGTACCGTTCCGGTGACAGTACCCGGGGCTCCTCCGATGGCGCCTGGCGGGCGAAGCCCGCGGTTGTCGTCGCTAGGATAGATGAAACCCGATCCGGGAAGGCGGCTATCGTCGTTGCCCCGGTCCGAATAGGTTTGCTGCGGCGGACCGGCGGGACGGTCGGAATAGATCACCGGCGGGGGTCCATCGGTGCGGCCATAACGCGGATCATCAGGCGAAAGGATCGGACCGGTCGGCGCACCGCGGTCGGAATAGACCGGCGGAGCGCCCAAGGGGCGACCGTAACGCGGGTCATCGGGCGAAACGATCGGACCGGTCGGCGCACCGCGGTCGGAATAGACCGGCGGAGCGCCCGAGGGGCGGCCATAGCGCGGATCGGCGGGTGAAAGCACCGGGCCGGGCGGCGGCAGCGCCGTCGAACTCTGCGCATTCGGCGCCTCGTCATCTTCTTCCAGCGCATCGAAATCCGGCGCACCCGGAGCGCGGCGATAGTCAGCCGGATAGCCGCCGGGCGGATAAGGCGCCGGTGCCGGCGCCGTCGAATAGAGCGGACCCGGGGCTACCGGATAGCCCTGCGCCAGCGCCAGCGAGGTTCCCGCTAAGCCTGCCGCCACGGCAGCACAAATCGTCAGAATCTGTTTGATCATCATTGCTTTGGTATAGCCCCATGCCGCCACTGGACCGTTAACGGCAGATGACGGAAGATAGCGGCGCATTCAAGACAAATTCGACCAACTCGCGCTGGACTCCGCCATTTGTGATGAACGGAGTACCGTGGCGGCCATGCCTCACCTGGCAGGAATCGCGTTCCGGCATCCCAAGGCGGGCATTTACTTCGCCGATTTTTAGCCACAGCCGCGGATCGCTTACGCTATTCTTAATTTAGCCTGATTCGATTCGCGCTGGCGGTGCCCGCTGCGTCGCGAACACGGCCAATTCTGTGGTCGCCGCGTTCCCGATAGCTCAAGGACCCTTGCAGAAACCCTGCGAAGGTGGAACTCGCATCCATGCTCCCCGGTTTCCGTTTTCTGTTCGCCGCGATCATGCTCTTACTGTCGATTTTGATCTTCGGGCTTGGCGCGGCGGCCCTGCTGCGCGCGGCGCACGAGGAATTTGCCAGTAGTCCATCTTGGCACGCGACGCCCGAAACGACATTTGCGCAGCAAACCGAAGCCCCAAGACGTGAGGCACCAGGATCTGAGGCCGCAAGACCGGACGGTACACGACCGGTCCTGGCGGTGCTGCGCATGGATGCGCTCGCGGCCGAGAAGTCACCGGATATTCCGCCGGCCGCGTTGCCTTTGGCGGCAGCGGAGCAAGCGCCCCTCTCGACACCGGCTGAACCGGAAAGAATCGCCGCGCTGAAGCCGGAAGATTCATCGCCGCCCGAACCCGCCAAGCCCGAAATCCCGGTCTCGGAAAGTCCGGCAAAAAGCGAGGCAGCACCTGCTCTGGCCGATGCGCCTGCCCCAGCCGACGAAACCAGGATCGCGGCAACCGGGGAAGCCCTACCGCCGGCGAACGAAGCTGCCCGTGCGGCATCTGGACAGACCAGTGCTGCGGCTTCGCCGGACACAGACCTTGCCTTGAAGACAGACCTTGCCCCGACGAAGATCGCCACATTGGACGGTCCCCCCGTCACCGTCGAGGCGCAGCCCTCGGTCAAGGCCGCCGGTGCAAAACCTGACGCGAGCGCTGTCCAGAAGCGCCTGCAGGCACGGCGGGCGGCCCAACGCCGCAGGATGGCAGCGCGCGCACACCTGGCGCGACAAGCTCTTCAGCAGCAGCAGATCCCCAACCCGTTCGCCCCGCGGCCGATCCAACCGGCCATCCAACAGGCGACCGCCCGCTGATCGCTGCGGTCAGGCCGGCCCGGTCGCGACCGGCGGGCCGTCGGGCAGCCCCCATTCGGCCCACGAGCCGTCATAAAGCGCGGTGCCGCGCACGCCGAGCCGATAAAGCGCCAACGTCAACACCAGGGCGGAGACCCCGGAGCCGCAGGTCGTCACGATCGGTTTTGCCATGTCGACGCCGGCATTGCCAAAAGCCCGCCGCAACTCGTCCAGCGGCTTCATCGCGCCGGTGCTGGCGTCGAATAATTCGGCATAGGGAACGTTGCGGCTGCCCGGGATATGACCGGAGCGGCGGCCCGGCCACGGCTCGGCCACCGTGCCTTCGAAACGCGGCCGCGGACGTGCGTCGACCAGCTGTTCGGCGTGGGTTTCCAAATTGCCGAGCAATTGCTGCTTGCTGCGGACGAAGCTTGGATCGAGTTTGGCCCGGAATTTTCCAGACTTCGACGTGACCTTGCCGGAATGCGTCGGGCGTCCTTCACGCAGCCATTTTTGCAGGCCCCCGTCCAGCACCTTCACCTCGCGATGACCGAACGACAGGAACATCCACCACGCCCGCGGTGCTGCAACCCAGGCGCCGGAATCGTAGGCGACCACGGTGTCGCCTGAGGAAATGCCGAGCGCCGATACGTCGCGCGCGAACTGCTCGGCGCTCGGATACATATGCGGCCGCGGGTCATTCGGATCGGCGATCGCGCTGACGTCGAAAAACACCGCGCCTGGAATATGCCCGCCGAGATAATCGTCCGAGGGCAGCGGCAGCACCCCGGGCATCTTGTAGGACGCGTCGATGATTTTGACTTTTGGGTCGTCGAGACGGGCGGCGAGCCAATCGGTGGTAACAAGCGGATCGTCGGCGGATGTCGTCATGCGTCTAACGTCCTCCCAACTATCGTCATGCCCGGCCTTGTGCCGGGCATCCACGTCTTTGCAACATTGCAGGATGAAAGACGTGGATGACCGGGACAAGCCCGGCCATGACGGCCAATGTTGATGGTCATTCTCTAACCCTTCGGCTTTTTAACCCTTCGGCTTTTTCGGCTCGAATTTCTCGACCGGGCCGCCGGCGTCGCGCCAGGCGGCGAATCCGCCGCCCATATGGGCGACCGGCTTTAGCCCCATGTCCTGCGCGGTTTTCGCCGCCAGCGCCGAGCGCATCCCGCCCGCGCAATGGAAGATGAACTTCTTGTCGCCCTGAAAAACGGGCTTGGCATAGGGGCTCGCCGGATCAATCCAGAACTCCAGCATGCCGCGGGTGCAGGAGAACGCGCCGGGAATCCGGCCGTCGCGCTCGATCTCGCGGGGATCGCGGATATCGACGATC
>DATHHQ010000235.1:0-10112 GCA_035490095.1 Bradyrhizobium sp. | reverse complement strand
GGGCGAAAAGCCGAAACGCGCCGGCATTCCGAAGAACATGTCGCCCGGCGACATCGAGCTTGATCTGGCATTGAAACTGCTGTCGCTGCCGCGCGAGATCGGCAAACATCCGGAAACCGGCGAGCCGATCACGGCGGGTCTCGGCCGTTTCGGCCCGTTCGTGCGCCACGAGAAAACCTATGCCAGCCTCGAGGCCGGCGACGAGGTGTTCGATATCGGGCTCAATCGGGCGGTGACGCTGATTGCCGAGAAAATTCTGAAAGGCCCGAGCGGCCGCCGCTTCGGCGCCGATCCCGGCAAGCCGCTGGGCGAGCATCCGACCCTGGGCGGCGTCGCGGTCAAGGGCGGACGCTACGGCGCCTATGTCACGGCCGGCGGCGTCAACGCCACCATCCCCAGCGACAAGACGCAGGAAACCATCACGCTCGAAGAAGCCATCGCGCTGATCGACGAGCGCGTCGCCAAGGGCGGCGGCAAGCCGAAGCGGGGCGCCAAGAAGGCCAAGCCCGCCAAGGCGGCCAAAGCAGAAAAGCCTGCCAAAGCGGAAGCGGATGCGAAGGCGCCCAAGCCTGTTGGCAAGCCTGCTAACAAGCCTGCCAAGAAGGCGGTCGCGAAGAAATCCGCGGCGAAGCCGAAGTCCGATAGCGCCGCCGCGGCCAGCAAGGCCCGCGCGCCGGTGACGGCGACGGCCAAAACCTCTCCTGCGAAGCCGGCACCCAAACCCGCCGCAAAGAAGAGCGCCGGCAAGGCAAGCGGATAAGTGGCCAAACAGCGCGACAAGGTTTTTCCAGAGCGGGACGCCCTCGTCGCCTTCATCCGCGCGCATCCGGGAGAAGTCGGCACCCGCGAAATCGCGCGGGAGTTTGGCCTCAAGAACGCCGACCGCGTCGAGCTCAAGCGTATCCTGCGCGAACTGGCCGACGAAGGCACGATCGAGAAGCGCGGCAAGAAGATAAGCCAACCTGCCGTACTGCCCGCAACCGTGATGGCCGACATCACCGGCCGCGACCGCGACGGCGAATTGATCGCGACACCCACCGAATGGGATGAGGTGGAGAACGGCGAAGCGCCGAAAATCCGCATCCATATTCCCAGACGTCCGCAGCCGGGCACGGCGGCAGGTGTCGGCGACCGCGCGCTGCTGCGAATCGAGAAGCTGGACGACAGCGAAGGCGCCGTCTATCGCGGCCGCGTCATCAAGGTGGTCGATCACGCCAAAACCCGCGTGCTCGGAATCTTCCGTAGCCTGCCCGATGGCAGCGGACGGCTCGTTCCGGTCGACAAGAAGCAAGTCGGCCGCGAATTGAACATCGCCAAGGCCGACAGCAACGGCGCCGAGGATGGCGATCTCGTCAGCGTCGATCTGGTGCGCTCGCGCGGTTTTGGACTGGCCTCCGGCAAGGTGAAAGAGCGGCTCGGCTCGCTCGCGAGCGAAAAGGCGGTCAGCCTGATCGCGATTCATTCCCACGAAATTCCGCAAGCCTTCTCGCCCGCGACGTTGCGCGAGGCCGAGGAGGCAAGACCTGCGACGCTGAAGGGACGCGAGGACTGGCGCGACCTGCCGCTGGTTACCATCGATCCGCCTGACGCCAAGGACCATGACGACGCGGTACATGCGCACGCCGATCCCGACCCGAACAATAAAGGCGGCACCATCGTCACCGTCGCGATCGCCGATGTTGCGTTCTATGTGCGGCCCGGCTCGGCGCTCGATCGTGACGCGCTGACGCGCGGCAATTCGGTGTACTTTCCGGATCGCGTGGTGCCGATGCTGCCCGAGCGCATCTCCAACGATCTGTGCTCGCTGGTGCCGGGCGAGCCGCGCGGCGCCCTGGCGGTGCGGATGGTGATCGGCAATGACGGCCGCAAGCGCTCGCACAGCTTTCATCGGATCTTGATGCGTTCGGCCGCCAAGCTGAATTACGCACAGGCGCAGGCGGCGATCGACGGACGGCCGGATGACACCACGGGCCCCCTGCTCGCTTCCGTCCTAAAACCGCTTTACGACGCCTATGCGATCGTGAAGCGCGCGCGCGACGAACGCGATCCACTCGATCTCGACATTCCCGAACGCAAGATCCTGCTGAAATCGGACGGCACCGTGGATCGCGTGATCGTGCCGGAGCGGCTCGACGCGCACAAGCTCATCGAAGAATTTATGATTCTGGCCAACGTCGCCGCGGCCGAAATGCTTGAAAAGAAGGCGCTGCCGCTTATCTACCGGGTGCACGATGAGCCGACGCTCGAGAAGGTTCATAACCTCCAGGAATTCTTGAAAACCCTCGATCTGCCGTTCGCCAAAAGCGGCGCGTTGCGCCCCTCGCTGTTCAATCGCGTGCTGGCGCAGGTCAAGGGCCACGATTCCGAACCGCTGGTGAATGAAGTGGTGTTGCGCTCGCAAGCCCAGGCCGAATACGCCGCCGAGAATTACGGCCACTTCGGCCTGAACCTGCGGCGCTATGCGCATTTCACTTCGCCGATCCGCCGTTACGCCGATCTCGTCGTGCACCGCGCGTTGATCCGCGGCCTCGGGCTTGGCGAAGGCGCGTTGCCGGAGACCGAGACGGTGGAAACGCTGACCGAGGTCGCGGCCCAGATTTCCGTCACCGAGCGCCGCGCCATGAAGGCCGAACGCGAAACCGACGACCGGCTGATCGCGCATTTTCTCGCCGACCGCATCGGGGCTACCTTTCAGGGCCGCATCTCCGGCGTCACCCGCGCCGGACTGTTCGTCAAGCTCAGCGATACCGGCGCCGACGGCCTGATCCCGATCCGCACCCTGGGCACTGAATATTTCAACTACGACGAGACACGCCACGCGCTGGTCGGCTCGCGCAGCGGTGCCATGCACCGGCTGGGTGACGTCGTCGACGTCCGTCTGGTAGAAGCGGCTCCCGTGGCCGGCGCGTTGCGGTTCGAACTGTTGTCGGAAGGCAGTACCGCGCCGCGCGGACGCAAGCGCCCGGGCGCCAACGACACCATGAGGGCGCAGGCCAAAGCGCATCCGGGCCGCAGCCCGCGCAAGAAGGATCGCAAGCCCGGCAAGACCAAGCCCGGCAAATCGAAAAAGGGCAAATCATGGAAACCGTGAGCTCAACAAGCAAAGTCTGGACGCGGGATTCCGCATCGGCCGAAAAGCGCAACGTCTGGACCGCGCTGAAACGCGGCTTGCGCGGCCGTTGTCCCCGCTGCGGCGAAGGCAAGCTGTTTCGCGCATTCCTCAAGGTAGACGATCACTGTTCGGTTTGCGCGCAGGATTTCACGCCGCATCGTGCCGACGATCTGCCGGCCTATCTCGTCATCGTCATCGTCGGCCACATCGTGGTACCGATGATATTGTGGATCGAAACCGATTATGCGCCGTCGGTGCCGTTGCAGCTCTCGATCTATTTGCCGCTGACGCTGATTTTGTCACTGCTGTTGCTGCAGCCGGTAAAGGGCGCCGTGGTCGGCGTGCAATGGGCGCTGCGCATGCACGGATTTGACGAGCAAAATCCCGAGAAGTAGCGTGGCGCTTTAAAACAAGAAGAAACAGGGGTGAAATGAGCGAGACGGTAAAAGAAGAGAAGGAAGCCGATCATCACCCCTACCGCCGCCCGGTAGACGCCGCCACCCTGATCCTGGTCGATCGCGCCGCCACCACCCCAAAAGTTCTGGTCGGCAAACGCCACGACAAGGTGGTGTTCATGCCCGGCAAATTCGTCTTTCCCGGCGGGCGCGTCGACAAGACCGACAACCGCATTCCGGTTGCCGCGCCGATTCCGAAGGCGCTTGAAGCCAACCTGCTCAAGGGCAGTCCGAAGATCACGTCGTCGCGCGCCCGCTCATTGGCGGTCGCCGCGATCCGCGAGGCCTGCGAGGAAACCGGGCTCTGTCTCGGTCGCAAGAGCAACGGTGCTGCGCCGAAGCTCGAGGGCGAGTGGAAACCTTTCAGCGACGCCGGATTGCTGCCGGACCCTTCCGGCCTGTTCCTGATCGCACGCGCGATCACTCCGCCGGGCCGCGTGCGGCGTTTCGATACCAGGTTTTTTACGGCGGACGCTTCAACCATCGCCCATCGCGTGCAAGGCGTGATCCACGCCGAGGCCGAACTGGTGGAGTTGGTTTGGGTCGAGATCGGATCGCAGCCGCTGGCCGACCTGCATCCCATGACCAAGAACGTCCTGAACGAACTCGAAAAACGCCTCGCCACCGGCCCGCTGAACCACGATGCCGAGGTACCGTTTTTCCATTTCTACGGCGGCAGGATGCACAAGGATGTTCTGGGTGCTGCGGCCTGAGCGTCGGCGCTCCCTGGGTTGATTCAGCTCGATCGGCAGGCCACCATTGACCCCGCAAGACTGACCACAGATGCCCGACCTCGCCGGTGTCGATTGCCGCCGGCAACGGACCTATGGAGCACGGCAAATATGCGGTTGCGCCTTCAGATATTTTATTTGATCGCCGCGATAACGGCAGGTTGGACGGGAATTGCCAAGGCGGCAGCGGACTCGCCAGCCGAGTCCGCTCAGGTCGATCGACTGTTCACGGAGTGGGATAAATCTGCTTCGCCGGGCTGTGCACTGGCCGTCATGAGGGATGGCCACATCATTTATGAGCGCGGCTACGGAATGGCCGATCTGGACCACGATGTGAAGATAACGCCCACCACTGTTTTTCATGTCGCGTCGATGTCAAAACAGTTTACCGCAGCATCGGTTCTGATGTTGGCACAAGAGGGCAAGCTCTCTCTGGATGACCAGGCAAGAAAATATGTACCGGAGCTTCCGGATTTCGGGGTGCCGATCACGCTTCGGCATCTGCTGCACCATACCAGCGGCTTGCGCGATCAGTGGGAGCTGCTGGCGATTGCCGGTTGGCGCTATTCGCTTGACTTGATCACTGATGCCGATGTTTTGGCAGTTCTGTCGCGACAGAAGACGCTTAACTTCGCGCCGGGCTCGAAATTTCTTTATTCCAACACCGGCTTCACGTTGCTGGCGCAGGCTGTAAAGCACGTCAGCGGCCAATCTTTTCGGGCGTTCACCGGCAGTCGGCTATTTTTTCCGCTCGGAATGTCGCACAGCCATTTCCGCGACAACCATGCAGAAATCGTCAAGGACATGGCGTATGGCTATGCCTATCGTAACGGCAATTTTAACCTCAGCATCACGAATTTTGACACGGTAGGCGCGACCAGTCTTCTAACGACGGTCGAGGATCTAGCGCTTTGGGACGAGAATTTCTATACCGCCCGTGTTGGTGGACAGCCGTTAATCGGTCAATTGCAGGAGCGAGGATATCTCAATGACGGTACCCAGTTCAGCTATGCCGCCGGTCTTGAGATCGGAAAATATCGCGGCCTGAATATCGTCAGCCACGCCGGCGCAGATGCCGGTTATCGGGCCGATCTCATACGATTCCCGGACCAGCATTTTTCCGTTGCTCTTTTGTGCAATCTGGAAAGCATAAATCCGAGCGCATTAGTCCGACGGATCGCCGACATCTACCTCGCCTCCTCTCTCGGCACCGCCACTCCGCCGACCGCCGTCCAGACCGCATCGCCACAGCCAAGCAGCGAGCAGTTGAAGAAATGGACAGGACTGTACGTCGATCCTGACGACAACGATCGAGTCATGCGCGTCCGCCTGATGGGCGGCAACCTTCAGAGTGGCCTTAACGCCGACGGCAGGGTTCTCGACCTGGAAGCGACGGACGACGCCCGTTTTCGCTACATCAAGGAACCACTGACGGAGCTTGTTTTCCAAGCCGGCGAAAATGGCACGCCAGCTGCGCTGACGACCTACACCAACGGAAAAATGCAGCATCGCTATTCGCGCGCGCAGTCCTATGAGCCGACCGCCGCACAATTGCAGGAATTCACCGGAGTGTATCGCAGCGACGAAGTAGACATGCCTCGCGAAGTTATCTTGAAGGATGGAGGGCTTCTGATTCATTCATTGAAATCAAACGACATACCATTGCTTCCGGTTGCGGCTGATCTCTTTAACGGCAGAGGCAACCGAATCCGGTTCACACGCGATGCGCAGGGTAGGATTACGGGCGCTTTGCTCAATACCGATCGAGTGCGCAACTTTCGCTTTGAGCGCGCGCAATGAAAGGACGCCGCAGGCGGACCCGGGCTGACTGCGTCGAAATCGAGCATCAGCCGCACGCCTCGAAATAATCGACCACGCGCCATGCCAGAATAGCAAAAATCTTCTGATGGTCGGCTGATGCCTTTCCGATGCCGCCTCCCTATCTTCTGACAACGAACCAACACGGGATGGACCATGGCAAAACGTCAGTTGCGGCTAGGCGCGTTCATGCGGCCGGTCAGTATTCATACCGGCGCGTGGCGCTATCCCGGCGCATGGCCGGACGCCAATTTCAATTTTGGGCATATCAAACGCCTGATCCAGAAACTTGAAGCCGGCAAATTCGACGCCTTCTTCATGGCCGACCACCTGGCCGTGCTGAACATGCCGATCAATGCCTTGAAGCGCAGCCACACCGTCACTTCCTTCGAACCGTTCACGCTGCTGTCGGCACTGGCCGGCGCCACCGAACATATCGGGCTGATCGCGACCGGTTCGACCACCTTCGACGAGCCCTATCATGTCGCCCGCCGTTTCGCTTCCCTCGATCACATCAGCGGCGGCCGTGCGGGGTGGAACATCGTCACGACTGCCAATCCGGACGCAGCGCTGAATTTCGGGCTTGAAGACCATATGGAGCACGCCGAGCGCTACAAGCGCGCACGCGAATTCTACGATGTGGTGACGGGCTTGTGGGATTCCTTTGCCGACGACGCCTTCGTGCGCGACGTCGAAGCGGGTCTGTATTTCGATCCCGCCAAGATGCACGTGCTGAACCACAAGGGTAAATACCTTTCGGTGCGCGGCCCGCTCAATATCGGCCGCCCGGTGCAGGGCTGGCCTGTGATCGTGCAGGCCGGCGCATCGGATGACGGCAGACAGCTGGCGGCGGAAACCGCGGAAGCCGTGTTCACCGGCGGCGGCAGCCTCAGTGACGGGCAAAAGCTCTATGCCGACATCAAGGGGCGCATGGACAAGCTCGGCCGCGACCGCGAGCATCTGAAGATCCTGCCCGGCGCCTTCGTCGTGGTCGGCGACAGCGTCGAGGAAGCACGCGAGAAACGCGCCAGACTGGACAGCATGGTGCATTACGACAGCGCCATCGCCTCGCTGTCGGTCCAATTAGGCACCGATGCCTCGGGCTTCGATCCCGATGGGCAGTTGCCGCCGATTCCGGAAACCAATGCCTCAAAGAGCGGCCGCCAGCGGCTGGTCGATGTCGCCGCCCGCGACAAGCTCACCGTTCGCCAGCTCGCGCAGCGCGTTGGCGGCTATGGCGGGCTGGCGTTTGTCGGTACGCCCGCGCTGATCGCCGATCAGATGGAGGAGTGGCTGACGGGCTTCGGCTGCGACGGGTTCAACATCATGTTCCCGTTCCTGCCCGCCGGGCTCGACGACTTCGTCGACAAGGTGGTGCCGGAACTGCAGAAGCGCGGGATTTTCCGGATGCAGTATGAGGGGCGGACGTTGCGGGAGAATCTCGGCCTGCCCCGCCCCAAAAACCGGTTCTTTGAGACCTGATCGCCCGGAATCGCGCCGGTTTTTGCCTGCAAAACCTTGACTTTGGGCTGTCAGAAGCTAGGTTGCCCGGCAAATGCGCCTCCGATGGGCCGGCGCCCGATTCCCTTTATATTTGAGGTTTGTGAACATGGCCAAAGCGGTCACCATCAAGGTCAAGCTCGTTTCCTCGGCGGATACCGGCTTCTATTACGTCGCCAAGAAGAACTCGCGCACCATGACCGACAAGCTGGTCAAGAAGAAGTACGATCCGGTCGCGCGCAAGCACGTCGAATTCCGCGAGTCCAAGATCAAGTAATTGGCATCCTGCTGACGAATTTAACGGGGCCGCGCGGCCCCGTTTTTGTTTGTGCGTGCACGTTCTCCCTCATGGTGAGGAGCGCGCTCTTGCGCGCGTCTCGAACCATGAGCGCGTGTGGCCATCCTTCGAGACGCGGCCAAGGGGCCGCTCCTCAGAGCCTGTGAAGAATATCGACCTCATCCTGAGGAGCTTGCGAAGCAAGCGTCTCGAAGGATGGACACAATGCATGGACTCGCGGCCATCCTTCGAGACGCGGCCAAGAGGCCGCTCCTCAGGATGAGGGGTGGTTGGCTCGGCGCAATAGATTGAGGGTGGTCTACGCCGTCCTCAGCAGCGGCGGTTCGGTCGGCCTTATCAGCGCGAACGCCACCTGGACGATCCCCGCCGCGAGACCCACGGCAACGCCGATCCGCCAGGCCATGGTGTAGGAGCCGAGCGAATCGTACAGCAGACCGCCGCCATAGGCGCCGAGGAAACTGCCGAGTTGATGGCTCATGAAGGCGAGCCCCTGGATCATCGCCTGCCATTGCAGCCCGAACAGGTCGGCAACAGCGCCGGCGACCAACGGCCCGACGCCGAGCCAGAGGAATCCCATGATCGCGCCAAAAAGCAGTGTCGTGGCCGGCGACGGCGGCAGCATGAAGTACCATGCGAGCGCCAGCGATCTGAAAATATAGATCCCGCCCAGCAGCGCCAGCTTGTTCCAGCGACCGCCGGCCCAGCCGAAGAACAGACTGCCGAGCACGTTGAAGCCGCCGATGACGCCCAGCGTCTGCGCGCTCAGCATCGGATCCATGCCGCAGATCGCCAGATAGGACGGCAGATGCGTAGTGATGAAGACGAGTTGCATGCCACAGACGAAATAGGCCAGCGTCATCACCACGAACGACGCGTTGCCGAACGCGATTTTCGCAGCCACGGCGGCCGAGGTATCGGCGATCTGGTCGGGCTCCCGCGGCGGCAGCGGGATCTTGTCGACCTTGCCGGCGAACCAGGCCGCGGGAAGCATCGCCAGCGACAGAACCACAAAACCGACGAGGCCCGTCCTCCAGCCGTAACCTTCATTCAGCATCTGCCCGAGCGGCGCCGACAGCAGCGCGCCGAGCGATCCCGCCGCCGACACAATACCCAGCACTGTGCTCCGCACTGTCGCGGGCACCGCACGTGCCGCCACCGACATGGCAATTGCCGCGGCGGTGCAAGCCAGCGAAACTCCGATCAGCACGCCGGCGCCGAGCATGACGCTGAGAAACCCTTGCGCGCTGGCCATCAGCACGAGTCCGGCTATGTACAGCAGCGCGCCGACCATCATGATGGTGCGAAAACCGTAGCGTACCGTCAGCGCGCCGGCGAGCGGCTGCAGGAATCCCCAGGCCAGGTTTTGTACGGCGATGGCGAGGGTGAAATCGGATACCGATATCGCCACATCATGGGTCAGCGGCTGCAGGAAGATGCCGAGGCTCTGGCGCAAGCCCATGCTCAGGCTGAGCATCAGCGACGCGCCAATCAGGATGGGGAGCGTGGGGCGAAGGATTTGCAGCAGGGCCATGGTTTTTGTTCTCCCTTTTGGGTCGCGGGTTCGAAAACCGCAACCTGCCGTCGCATCGGGCTTGATTACACAGACCTGTGTAACTAAGCTATGGGAAGTACCGCTGTCAAGCCAGGAAGTACACAGGTCTGTGTAATGATGCAGCCGCACGAAAAACCGACCATGAAGGAGCGGATCCTCGAGACCGCCGACCGATTGTTCTATCTGCAGGGCATACGTGCCGTGGGTGTCGATACCATCGCCGCCGAAACCGGCATCAGCAAGCGCACGCTCTACAACCACTTTCCCTCAAAGGACGAGTTGATATCGGCCTACTTGCAGCGCCGCTTCACGCATGCTCCCGCGTCGGACAAGCCGCCGGTGGAACAAATTCTGGGAACATTCGATCGGCTGGAACGGGGTTTTGCGGCTAAGGGCTTTCGCGGCTGCCCGTTCGTCAACGCGGTCGCCGAACTCGGCGCCGAGGATCGCTCGGTCAAGAAGATCGCCATCGCCTTTAAGGAAAGCCGCCGCATCTGGTTCCGCGATCTGTTGATGCAGCTCGAAGTCGCCGATCCGGAAGGCCTCGCGACGCAGCTCCAGCTTCTCGTTGATGGAGCGATCGCCACCGATCTGGTGCGGAACGACCCGTCAGCGGCGCGCGCCGCCAAGGACGCTGCGCGTGTGT
>DATHHQ010000234.1:0-18311 GCA_035490095.1 Bradyrhizobium sp. | reverse complement strand
GCAGCGCCTCGCCGCGCGTCAGCTTCGGATCATCCGCCTGCCGCTTGAACAGGTCGGTCACGAGATCCTTCGCCGATTGCGAATGGACCGACCAGTTGGTCACCAGCAATGCGCGGGTGCCCGCATAGAAGAACGCCCGGCCGAGACCCGACGCGGCCTCGGCGCCGGCGCCCGCGCCGGCACCGGTATTGCAAGCCGATAGCACGACCCAATCGGCGTCGAGCTTGAGCGAGAGAATCTCCTCCATGGTCAGGAGCCCGTCGCCTTCGGAACCCGACAGCGAGGGCGCCGATAGAGCGAGAGCTGGTTGAGTCAATCCATCGAGTTCGCCGGGCACCAGGCCATGGGTCGCGAATGCGACGATCTTGAACCCCGACAGATCCATCTTCTTGACGGCGCTCTCGTTGGCGTCCTTGCCGAGATTGAGCACCTTCGACGGATCCGCCTGCAGCGCCAGCGCAATCGATTTCAGTTCGTCGGCCGTGTCCGGCAGCCGCGGCAACATCGCGAGGTCGGCGTTGTCGGCCCCTTCGAGTTGCGGACTGCTGCGCCGCTTCAGCGGTGCACCGCGCGTGGTCCCGGATGCATCAGCCAGCTGAACCGGCTTGTCGCCCTTTGCGGCGTCATCGGCCTGCTCCTTGCTGAAGTAAGGATCGCCGAAGGCAACCAGATCCTGCCGTGATGCCTTGCCGGGCGGCAATTTGCGCAAGGTTTGCAACGCCGATGCCGACGGTACCATGGTCACCGCGTGGGTGCGGGCAAGCCACGGCACATTGCGGTAGCTCGAAAACAACGGTTCATCATCGGTCTTCACTGCCGCTGCCGCGGTCGGCAACAGCGACAACGGCAGAAGACCCAGTGCGCCATTGGTCACGACAATCAGATTTTTCGCGGGCTTCCAGCCGCCCTCGAGGGGCTTCAACAAACTATCATAGAGCTCCGACGCGAGCTTCACGTCGAATGCGGGTATATCCGATATCATCGCCGCTTTTGGCTCGAGCGCTTCGCGCAGCTTGGTGACTTTGGCATTGAGATCGCCGAGTGTCATCCTGATCCGCGCAAACTGGACCGGACCATCCTTTCTGACCACCCATACGAAGCTATCGAATCGCCCGAAATAGAACGACAGCAACGCCTCGTCATCGGTGAGTTGCTTCTGCAGATCGATCGCGTTCGGCGGCGGCGGATTGACGAGATTGCCATATTGCGGAAATTTCTTGGCGATCTCTTTCAGGGTCTGCGTTCGCGCGGTCTGCAGCGCGGCGATCTCGGCTTGTGTTGCCCTGAGGGCTTTTTCTTCGCGTTCGGCCGGAGGCAATGCCAGCAGATTATTCAGCGTGGCGACGGCCGCACCGATCTGCTTTTCGCCGTCCTGCGACGCACGCACCAGCTTTGCCAGTTCGGGATTGTCGGCTGCCGAGCGGGCGGATGAAGCCTGCAGCGCGCGCTGGACCGACTGCCCGCGCAACACGTCCGCATAACCGAAGGTCTCCTCGGCGACATTGGCCGGGCCGATCGACGGATTGAGCGCGAGCGTGCGGAGGTAGCCCTCTATCACAAAGCGAACGCGACCCTCCCGCGCGGCCGCGGTCGATCCGCTGTCGTCGTCGCTGCCGCCGGTTGCCGTCAGCAGAACCGGAATCGATTCCTTGAACGCCTCCATTGCTTCCGCCGTCTTCGATTTGCGGGCAAGTGCAACGGCCAAAAAGCCGCGGGCGAGGGCGGCGTTGAAACTCTTGTCACCCGACCTGCCGCGTTCGCGGTCGAAGGTGCGCTGGGCAATTTCGAGCGCGTTATCGTAATTGCCTTGCGTCAGCATGATGGAGACGCGCGCCAGTCCACCGCTGACGGCTTCGCGCCGCGATGGCTCCCACTTGGCCGTCCAGACGTCGACCTGATCGTACAGTTTGCTCGCTTCGTCGTACCGCCGCTCGAGATTAAGAATCTGAGCCAGGAACACCTGGGCGTTGACCATCTGACCTGAATCGGCGCCGTATCCGAGACCCTGATAAATATCGATCACCCGTCGTTGAAGCTGCTCGGCCTCCTGATACCGTCCCTGTTCCTGCATCACGTAAACCAGCACCGCAAGAACGCCGGCGGTATCGGGGTGAAATTTTCCCGACTTGCTGAGACGGCTGAGCAGAGCGCGCCGTACGTCCGCCTCGCCTTCGCCGACCCGGCCTTGCTTGACTTTGACCCGTCCCTCCAGAGCGAGCGCCCAGTCCGCCGCGCGCTCAATGTCTCCCTCGGGCGGTTTGCTTTCCCATTGTGGAAGGGTTTTCAACGCCGCCGTGTAGAACAGGGCCGCCCTGTGATAGGCAGCCTCGGCATCCGCAAACCGGCCGCGCGATTCGGCAACGCGCGCGCCGCCGTCTTCGACCGTCGCCTGCCAGTTGGTGCCGTAAATCGCAAAACTCGGCCAGCGTTGCGCTTCGGCGAGCAGTGAACGATTGCGAGCGACATAGCTTTCCGCCGCGTTGGTGTCGCCGTTTCTGATATAGCCGATCGCCAGCGCATAGTTCAGCCCGAACAGCCTTCCCTTGCCTTGATCGGCAAACGCGGCCAACTGCTTGGAGACCAGCGCGTTGGCACGTTTGTGCTGTCCGGCATCGCGCAGACGCCGCATCAGAAATTGCTCGTAACGGCTCCCGACGTTTTTGTAGTCGCTGCCCTGTCCGTTGCTCACCGCCAGTTCAGCGTCGGCAAGCGTGTCGTCCGACCGGCCGAGCAGCGATCGCGCCTGACCGCGCTTGTAGTAAAAATCGGCCAGTTCGAGGCCTTTCAGGCCCTTGGGCACGGCGGCATCGGCGGTCGCCGTTAGGTCAGCAATTCTGGCGGGATCGGGCTTTTGCTGATCGAGAATGGCCGCGATGTCGGAGATCGTGCGCGGAGGGGCAACGAGACTCGCAGGCGCCTTGCTGGCCAATGCCGCAGCATCTGCTGCGGCTTCGCCGGGCTTGGGCGCGGAGACTTTCGCCGCATCGAACAGCGCCGCCTTTGGCCGCGAGGCCAACATCGCGCTCTGGACACATGCCTTGACCTTGGGACCAGCGCTCGCGCGACAGGCTTCCAGGCTTCCGCCGCCTCCGCGCATGCAAGCCATGACGATCGGCTTGCCGACGGTATTACGGCAGTTCTCGATGGCCTGGTTGAGTTCAAGGGCGTGCGCGGGAGCGACGGCGAAAAGGAAGGAAAGAACCGTTGCTCCGCCTACTCGTGCGGTTGCGGTCATGAAATGTTTCCTCGAAAAGACTACTCTGAAATAAGCTTATGGGTCCGATTAAGGGAGGTATCCTATCAGGACCAACGAGGGACGAAAGCGGAACCTCACCTCATCATGGTTGCATGGTATGTCAGTATTTCTGGCGCTGTCGCCATCTGCCAGTGCGTGTGATTCTGGGGCGCAGATATCGGTGAGCGAAAAGACGTTTTCCGACTTATGAACGAATGATGGGCTGCTGTGACGGCTCAAGGCCGAACGGTTTCTTGGCACAACGTCTCTGTGAGCGCTGTCGACGTGTCTTGTGAGCCTACGTTCTGGCAGATATCAGGCCGGCGGGAGCCCGGCCGACAATACCTTGACTCCACCGAACGAGGTCACTCGCCCGTGCCGGAGCATCACGATCTGCGTCGCGAGCTGGCGCATCTCGGCGGCGTCGTGGCTGACATAAACCATCGGTACATTGGCCTCGTCGCGCAGCCGGACCAGATAGGGCAGGATCTCGACCTTGCGTTCCTCATCCAGCGATCCCAGCGGCTCATCCAGCAGCAGCAATCTTGGTTTTGACAACAGCGCGCGTCCGAGCGCCACACGCTGGCGCTCGCCGCCTGACAGCTGACCGGGACGGCGATCCAGCAGGCCGCCGATGTCGAGCAGGTCGGTAACGCGCGCGCGCTGCGCGGGATCGTCGGCCAGGCGGTTCATCCGCCGCCCATAGTCGAGATTCTGGCGCACATCGAGATGCGGAAACAGCCGCGCATCCTGGAACACGTAACCGATCCGCCGTCGATGCGCCGGGACGTGGATGCGCGCCGTGGTATCGTCGAGCGTCTCGCCGTCGATAACGATGCTGCCGCGGTCGGGCCGCAGCAATCCCGCGATCATGTTGATCAGCGACGTCTTGCCGGCGCCCGAGGCGCCGAACAGTCCGGTTACGCGGCCCTCACTGGTGAACGAGGCTTCAAGCGTGAATTCGCCGAGCTTCTTGATGGCTTCAACGCGCAGCATGATCAATTCCCGTGCAGGCGTTGGGTGGCGCGCCGCGCGAACCATTCGGATGCGATCAGGGCGCTCATCGCGATGACGATCGAGATGAGCACCAGCCGCAGCGCCGCGGTGTCGCCATCCGGCGTCTGGATCAGCGAATAGATCGCCGAGGAAATGGTCTGGGTCTCACCGGGAATATTCGACACGAAGGTAATGGTCGCGCCGAATTCGCCGATCGCCTTCGCAAAGCCGAGCACCATCCCGGCCAACACGCCCGGCAGCGCCAGCGGCAAGGTGATGGTCGCAAACACCCGCCAGGGTGCGGCGCCCAGCGTGCCCGCGGCCTGCTCCAGCCGCCGGTCGATGGCCTCGATCGACAATCGGATCGGCCGCACCAGCAGGGGAAACGACATCACGCCGCAGGCCAGCGCCGCGCCGGTCCAGCGAAACGCGAACACGATGCCGAGATGGTCCGCCAGCCACGCGCCGACGAGGCCGCGACGCCCCAATGTCAGCAGCAGCAGATAACCGGTGACAACCGGCGGCAGCACCAGCGGCAAGTGGATCAGCGCGTCGACAACCGACTTGCCCCAGAAGTCTCGCCGCGCCAGCAGCCACGCCACGCCGATTCCGAGCGGCGTCGCTACCAACGTCGCAATCACGGCGACCCGCAGCGACAGCAGGATCGCCGTCCACTCGGTCGGCGAGAGTTCGAACATTTTTGTTCAGGTCGTTGGGCTGACCAGGAACTTGAAGCCGTATTTCTCGAGGATGGTTTTTGCCGCCGAAGAGCGCAGGAAGGCGAGATAGTCGGCAGCTTCGGCCTTCGCGGTCGTCGTCGCCGCGACCGGATAGATGATGGCGGGGTGGGAATCTGTCGGAAAGGTGCCGACGATCTTCACGCCGGGTTCGACCTTGGCGTCGGTCGAATAGACGATTCCCAATGCCGCTTCGCCGCGCGCCACCAGGGTCAGCGCCGCGCGCACGCTCTCCGCCATCGCGAATTTCGGCTCCGCGGCCTGCCATGCGCCGAGTTTGTCCAGCGCCGCCTTGGCGTATTTGCCGACCGGAACCGCCTTGACGTCGCCGGTGGCGATCTTGCCGTCGCCGGCGAGTTTGGCGAGATCGAAGCCCTGCCCGATCGTCACATTGTCGATCTTGGAATCGTTCGGCGCGATCAGCACAATGCTGTTGCCGAGCAGATTGACCCGCGTCGGCTCGTTGATGGTCTTCTTGGCTGTAGCGTAATCCATCCAGTCGGTATCGGCGGAGATGAACACATCCGCGGGCGCGCCCTGTTCGATCTGTTTGGCGAGTGCCGAGCTTGCCGCATAGCTGACGACGACCTTGATACCAGTCTTGGCGGTATAGGCGGCGTCGATGTCGTCGAGCGCGTTCTTCATCGAAGCCGCGGCAAACACGGTGAGGTTCTTGTCCTGCGCAAGGGCAGGCGAATGTATCGATCCGATCAGGATCGTGAAAGCGATAAGAAATCCGGCAATACGATGCATGTGGCGCTCCGTGCGTGTTCGCACGCGCTATCCGCGCGCGCAAATCAGGCGTTGGTTATCTATGGGGCGACAGGCGGAAGCGCCGTTCCGTCAATCCCGCGGACTTACGATCCGTCCGGACATCGCAGCTTGCGAGCTTACAGCATTGTCGAGGCGGAGCAAAGGCTTCGCGCTGCTGGCTGTTATTGCTTGGGGTCCGGCGCCGCCAATACATCGCGGCAGGCGGCCGGCATTTGCGCCAGGGTCATCGGCGGTTTTGGCTTCGGCGGTTTTTGCGGCGGCTTCGGATGGAGCACCGAATCCTTGAACCAGTAGCGGAGATCGGCGGCGCTGCAGGCTTCGCCCTCTTTGGGCTCGGGCTGGCTCTCGCATTCGCCGCTGCCGGCAGGGCATCTGATGCGGATATGGAAATGATAGTCGTGGCCGTACATCGGCCGCACCTTGGAGAGCCAGCTGCGATCGCCCTTGGCTTCGCGGCACAACGCTTTCTTGATCGCGGCGTTGACGAAGATCCGTTGCACGCTCGGCTCCTGCGCGGCGGCACGGATCACGGTGAGATGGTTCGGCGTCCAGACGTGCGGATCGATGTCGAGACGGTCGGATCGCACCATCATGACCGCCGACATCTCCTCGCGCTCGTCGCGCGACAATAGCCGGTTCGGCATCGGCGTCAGCCAGATGTCGGCGTCCAGCCCCACCTGATGGCTGGCATGCCCGGTGAACATCGGACCGCCGCGCGGCTGTGACATGTCGCCGACCAGTATCCCCGGCCAGCCTGCGTCCTTATGCGCCTTGGCCGCCACCCGCTCCAGCAGCGCGACCATTTTGGGATGCGCCCAATTGCGATTGCGCGACAACCGCATCACCTGCCAGGTCTCGCCATTGATCGGCAGCGCCTCCGCCCCCGCTATGCAGCCTTTGGCGTAGAACCCGACCACGCGCGTCGGCATCGCCGCCGGCAGGATCTTGCGGCCGAACAGCTCCTTTGCGCCGAGCTTGGGATCGTTGGGATTGGCCAGCGGCGGCAGCAGCTTGGGTTCGACGCTGCCTTTGTCCTGCGCCCGCGCGGCGTTGGAGCTGACAATGGCCGCGGACAGCAGGAGGAGTGTGAGAATCAGGCGGGGGTTCATTGGACGACTCTATAGCGCAAGCGTAGCAGGATAAGGACCCGCGGATAAGGCGCGCCAGTCGCAATTGCTTGATCTCCGAACCGGAGCTCTTGCAAGTAGCCAGCTGTCGGGTGCACCTGTCGCATGTGGCGGCGCCGTCCGCATTTACCGAGCGAAACGGGCGACACCGCGGATCGGGATTTCGAATTCGCATGGCGCAACGGCCGCAGCTTTAACCGCTCGATAACCCTGTCGGTCATTGACGTAATTTCGTGCGCGAAGGCAAAACTGCGCGCAATGATTGTGCAACTGCAACGTTTAGAGAAGATTTGGCCGTCTCGTTCGCGCGCGGCGTCGATCGCGGGCGGGTATGAGGATTTTGTTGACGCTGATGGCCGCGAATTCGCCTCCTAAAGAGGCAAATGGAACTGAAATCCAGCCAGTGAAGCTTGGCGGTCGAGTGGTTTCACCGGCAAATTGATACCTTTTTTTCAGACAGTTGTCGGAGAACCAACCCGCGCAGAAAGCGAACAGGACGCAGCAATGCCGAAAATCCGGCCGACGACCGCGAAAAAACTGAAGCGTGCAGCGATTGCGCGCATTCACGGCCGTCCGGCAAAGCCCCGTCCAAAACTCCCAGGCAGCAGGCGGCGCGCGCCGGCGGAGATCGGCGAGATCGTGCGCAAGCGCGCCGAGGCCGAAGCCGCGACTGCCGATGCGCGAAAATCTCACGAGCGGCTGCGCGAAGCGATCGACATCCTGCCGCAAGGCATTGTGTTTCTCGACCCCGACGGCCGCTATATTCTCTGGAACAGGAAGTATTCCGAGATTTACAACCGCAGCTCGGACCTTTTCAAGCCGGGTGCGCGCCTGCAGGATACCATTCGCATTGGCGTGGAGCGCGGCGATTATCCTGAAGCGTCCCATGATCGTTTGCGGACTGGATGACGAGCGCATCCTGGGCGTCAACGACGCCGCGGCGAGGCATTACGGCTATAGCCGCGCTGAATTCGAGAAGCTGAGCATCCGCAAGCTGCAGGCCTTCGAAACCGAACCGCCATGGGCCGGCGATCGCAGCAGCGAAGAACAGGCGGCCCGTACCTGGAAGCATGTCAGGGCCGACGGAACGTTGATCGATCTGGCGATCTATTCGCGTCATCTGGTCTATGGCGACCAGCCCGCGGTATTGCTGGCGCTGATGGATATCACCGAGCGCAAACGGGCCGAGGCGCGGCTCGCCTTCATGGCCCAGCACGACGGTTTGACCGGGCTGCCGAACCGCAATCTGCTGCGCCAGCAAATGGATGACATTCTGCTGCACACGCGGCGCAGCGCGGAGAAGGTTGCGGTGCTGGTGCTCGGCCTCGACAATTTCAAGGCGGTCAACGATACGCTTGGCCACGCCATCGGCGACAAGCTGTTGCGCGGCGTCGCCAAGCGCCTGCGATCGACCTTGCGCGAGGAAGACAAGCTGGCCCGTCTCAACTCCGACGAATTCGCGATCGTTCAGAGCGGTCTGCGGCGGCCGGAAGATGCGGTATTGCTGTCCAAGCGGTTGCTCCAGGCGATCGGCGAACCCTATCTGCTTGACGGCAATTCCATCGTCATCGGCGCCAGCATCGGCATTGCGATGGCGCCCGGCGATGGCGACGAGTCCGAGAAGCTTCTGAAGAACGCCGATATGGCGCTGTCCCGCGCCAAGAACGATTTGCGCGGCACGTTCAGCTTTTTCGAGGCCGGAATGGACGCCCGCGCCCAGAGCCGCCGCAAGATCGAGATCGACCTGCGCGACGCGATCCAGAACGACGTGCTGCAGCCGTATTATCAGCCGCAGATCGATCTTTCGACCGGCCGCATCACCGGCTTCGAGGCACTGGTGCGCTGGCCGGACCCCGAACGCGGCATGATATCGCCGGCCGAATTCATCCCCGTCGCTGAAGACACCGGCCTGATCAATGCGCTGGGCGGCCTGATGCTCCGCGGCGCCTGCATGGACGCAGCCCTCTGGCCCGACGAAGTCTGTGTCGCGGTCAACCTGTCGCCGCTGCAGTTCCGCACCGGCAATCTCCTGGCCGTGGTGATGGATGTGCTGAAGCAGTCCGGCCTGCCGGCCAAGCGGCTGGAGCTGGAAATCACCGAGACCTTGCTCCTGGAAAAGAGCAGCCAGGTACTTGCCACGCTGCACGCGCTACGCGCGCTGGGCGTGCGCATCTCGATGGACGATTTCGGCACCGGCTATTCCAGTTTGAGCTATCTCAGAAGCTTTCCGTTCGACAAGATCAAGATCGACCAGTCGTTCGTACGCGACCTCGGCGCCAATCGCGACGCGCAGGCGATCGTGCGTTCGATCATCAGGCTCGGTGTCGGCCTCGGTGTGACCATCACCGCCGAAGGCGTCGAGACCGAATCCGAGCTGAGCTGCCTGCGCGCCGAGGGTTGCCACGAGGGCCAGGGCTTTCTGTTCAGCCGCGCGCGGCCCAACGCCGAGATCATTGGATTGCTGAAGGCGCAACGCGGCGCGGATTTCATGGTGCCGGTGGTCGCCGCCGAAAAAGCCGCGCTGGTGGCGTGAGTATCCGGTTTCACCATTTAGCTCGTCATGCCCGGCCTTGTGCCGGGCATCCACGTCTTACTTCGCGGCGTGTCCAAGACGTGGATGGCCGGGAGCGCAGACAAGTTTACGTAGTCTGCGCAAGGCAGACTACTATGCCCGGCCATGACGGAGAGTGAATCACATCACGGCTATTTGGCCCGCGCAGCCTTGCGCTTGTTCAGATGATAGGTCAGCGCCAGCGCCACGCAGTGCCGCAGCGCGGGCTCGGAAACGTCATCGGCCGCGTTCAGCAGGATGCTTCGGTTGCCGCCATAGCTGAATTCCGTCGGGTAGAGCTCGCGGAAAGTCGCGACCAGATCGGTCTGGCAATGGAAATAGACCGCATACTGGTTGGTGACCGATTTCACCTGATCGATTCGGATCGTGCTGCCGCTTTTCGTCTCCGCGGTGAGATAGCTCGGCTGCCCCCACTTCAGGGTCTCCCGCAGTGCGCCGACGCCCTTTGTGGTCCTTGCGATGTCGAAGATCAGCCGGCGCAACGCCAGTAATCTTGCCTTGATCGGTTTCGGATAGGCGTTGAAAACCGCATCGACCGCGGGATCCGAAAATCCCGCGCGGGTCGCTTTTGCCGCGTTGGTTTTGCCAGCGCTTTTTTTCTCAAGTCGCTTTGTCGTACTCGTCATCCCCGCCTGTCCGTATCTTCTGCCGATGCAGTTGAGCGGACAGACTAGAGCACGTGCCCGAGGAGCGGAAGGTGGCGCGTGCCGCCTAGAGCGGGATGACTTTTCTTCGAAGCGTCATCCCGCTCTATCTTTTTGTTTGAGCATGATCTTTTCGAAAAACCGGTACCCACTTTTCCGGATCATGCTCTATGCGGCATTGCGCAGCCCCGCAAGGAAGGTATCGACGCTCTTGAACAGCGCGGTGGCGTGCTGGCTGAGGTCGCCGGATGCGACCAGAACGTTATCGGCCAGGACGCGCGACTGGTCGGCGGCCTCGCTGGCGCCAGCGACATTGCGCGAAACTTCGCTGGTACCGGCGGCAACCTGCTGTACGCTTCGCGCAATCTCGCGCGTCGCCGAGCCCTGTTCTTCGACCGCAGAAGCGATTGTCGTGGCGACCCCGCTGATCTCCCGGATGGTGTCGCTGATGCCATCGATCGCCAAAACGCAATCGCCGGTGGCGGACTGAATCGCGGTGACCTGCCCGGCGATCTCTTCAGTAGCCTTTGCGGTCTGACTGGCGAGTTCCTTGACCTCGGATGCGACGACGGCAAAACCCCTGCCGGCTTCTCCGGCCCGCGCCGCCTCGATGGTCGCGTTAAGCGCCAGCAGGTTGGTCTGGCTGGCGATCGCACCGATCAGGCGCAGCACATCGCCGATCTTTTCGGCGGCGGCGGCAAGGCTCCTGACCATTTCGGTGGTTTGTGCGGCCTTGGCCACGGCCTTGTCGGCAACACCGCTGGAAAATGTGACCTGTCGGCCGATCTCGGTAACGGAAGAGGCCAGCTCTTCGGTGGCGGTGGCAACCGTGCTGACGCTGGCCGATGCTTCTTCGGAGGCGGCGGCCGCAGCGGTGGCCCGCGCCGAAGTTCCGTTGACGCTGGTCGTGATCTCGCCGGCGACGCGCTGCATGTCCTGGGTTGCCCGCGCCACCGCGCCGACGACGCCCTTGACGTCGGCTTCGAAGCGGTCGGCCATCTCGCGCTGCAGGGCCTTCTTCTCCAGTTCGGCCTGGTGTTTGGCAGCCTCCTGCGCCTCGCGCAGCGTGCGCGCCTCGATCATGTTGCGGCGGAACACGTCGAGCGCCACCGCCATGCTGCCGAGTTCGTCTTTTCGCTCGCTGCCGGGAATCGTGACATCGGTATCGCCACTCGAGAGGCGGTTCATCACGGTGGTGATCGCCGCCAACGGCCGCGACAGGCCGCGGCCGAGCAGGAACGCCAGCACGGCGGCGCCGGCCAGAATGGCGAGCGTGCCGAAAATGAGACTACGCTGCGAACTCGCTGCCGCCGCCTCGTATTCGGTGGTGTCCTTGACCAGTTCGATCACCGCGACCGGCTGTCCCGCATAGTTCTTGATCTGCCCGAGATAGAGTGCGGCCGGATGGCCGTTGAGCGTAGCGTCGCGACGCAGAGCTGCGCCATCAAATACGCCTTTCAGTTCGTCCTGGGTGGCGGCCGAACTGTCGCCCAGGGTCGATGCGATGCTTGCGAAACCCTTGCCGTCAAAACGATACACCGCCAGATCGACGCCGAAACGCTGCTTGGCGTTGTCGACGAACGGCTTGCCAAAGGAAACGCCGATGTCGACGACGCCGATGCTCTTGCCGTCGCGCATGATCGGCGTCATGCCGAAAACACCCAGCGAATCCCGCCCGGGTTCGACCCCGACAATCGGCTTGCCCGTCGCGTTCGACTCCACCACGGTCTTGCGCCGCGCGGAGATGTCATCGCCGAAGATCTTGGGCTCGTGAATACGGAAGAAATTGGTAGCGGGCGGCGTTTGGAAGCTGATCAGCGGCATGCCCTGCGGCTTTATCGCCGCCAGGGATCCTTGCAGCAGCGCCATGAGCGGGTCGCGCTCGCCTTTGGCGATGGCGTCTCCCACCGGCGGCAGATTGGCGATGACGGCACTCACCGCCAGCGCAGCGCGCCCTTCATAGTCGAGGGCGGCCATGACGCTGTCATATTGCAGCTTGAGCTGCTGGTCGAGCGCGAGCCGCATCAACGAGCGCTGTTGAACAATCGAAAAAGTTCCCAGGATCCCGCAGGCCACAGCGACGGTCAGCGAAATGGTCAGAATGACGCGCGCAGAGATAGATCGAAGTTTGAACATGGGGAAAACCGGAGCTCCGCAGGTACGAGGAGTTCGGAAGGTCCCAGATAATGTTTAATAATTTCAGGTTAAGTTATCGGGCCGCAGTATTACGGGCCGCACGGCCGTGGAGCGACCAGCAGCGCCGGGAACGTTTTCCGATCGCGCTCGGACCAAGCCGCTGATCTTACCATGAAACCTCTTACCGCAGCCTGATCAAGCTCGAGGAATGATTGGCAGATCATGCGCTTACGCGCTATTTGCCGTTGCGCCGGGATCGGCAGCGAGGATCATCTTGCCGACGTCTTCGTAATGGGTGTCGCGGGCCTGGATTTGCTGCGCGATGGCGTGCATGTCGCGGAAGCGGCGCTCGAACTTGTTGGCGCTGAATATGGCGGTGGCGCCTGCCATGTGATAGGCGGCATCGACCACCGAGGCCGCCTGATGGATGGTCCAGGTCGAGGCGAGGCGAACCGCTGCGCGATGCTCGTCGGTGAACGCGCTCCCTTGCGTCAGGTCGCGCCACACCTCGGAGGCCGTCGCATAAAGATAGGCACGCGCCGCGCGTAAACTGGCTTCGTTGCGTCCGATCACACCCTGCACGGCGTTGTTCTCGCGCATCACCTTGAGACCTTGCGGTTGCTTGGCGCGCGCCAGATCGACGGCCGCATCCAGCGTCGCGCGCGCAACGCCGAGCGAGACCGCGGCGAAGCCCAGTCCAAAGGTCAGATTGGTGGAGAGTTTATACAGCGGGCCTCGTTCACGCAGCGCGGCGGGTTCGTCGCGGAGTGCCGCGAATTTTTCCGGGATGAACAGATTGTCGACCGAATAACTGTCGGTGCCGGTGCCGTTGAGACCGATCACGTCCCAGACGTCGTACATCGTGGCGCTCGCCACCGGAAACAGAATCGTGCGTATTTCCGGCGCGCCATTGGGCTTGCGCCGCGGGGTGCCGTCGGCTTCGACGACCCTGACATGGGCGCCGAGCCAGCTCGCCTGACGGGAGCCGCTGGCGAAGTCCCAGCGCGCGGTGGCGCGATAACCGCCGGGAACCGCCTGCACCTCGTGGGCGATCGCGCCCCAGGCGAGAATGCCGGGTGGTGCATTGAAAATTTCGTGCGCGGCATCGGGATCGAGATAGGCCGCCGTCATGGCGCAGACCGAACACTGGCCGAGGCACCACGCCGTGGAGGCGTCGGCTTTTGCAATTTCCTCCAGCATCTGCATGAAGATCTCAGGCGGCGCCTCGGTGCCACCGAGGCTTTGCGGCAGCAGCACGCGATAAAGCCCGTTCTCGATCAGGGCGGAAACCACCGGCTCGGTGAGACGCCGCGTCCGCTCGATCTCATCGGCCTCGCGTACGATCAGCGGCTGAAGCGCTCGCGCGCGTTCGATGAGGCCGAAGCCGGGAAGTTTGTTCATGCGTTTCCTCGCCCTTTTCGGGGTTCTGATTGGCGAAGGCGCAATGGTGATCTATTCGCCGCCGCCGATCAAGATGGGCCGGGCGCGCACGGTCACGAAAACGCCACGCAACCTGTCCGGGAAGCGCGCGCTTGGAACCAACGAAAGCCTTTTGCTTGCGCCTATGCGGCCTCGCGCAGACCGGCGAGGAAGGTGTCGACGCTTTTGAACAGCGCGGCGGTGTGCTGATTGAGTTCACCGGACGCGTCCAGGACATTGTTGGCGAGCAGGCGCGACTGGTCGGCGGCCTGGCTTGCGCCCGCGACATTGACGGAGACTTCACTGGTGCCGGCGGCAGCCTGTTGCACGCTTCGCGCTATCTCGCGCGTCGCCGAGTCCTGCTGTTCGACGGCGGCGGCGATGGTGGTGGCGATCCCGCTGATCTCCCGGATAGTGTCGCTGATGCCGCCGATCGCGGTGACGCAGTTGCCGGTGGCCGACTGGATCGCGGTGACCTGACCGGCGATCTCCTCGGTCGCTTTCGCAGTCTGACTGGCGAGTTCCTTGACTTCGGATGCCACGACGGCAAAGCCGCGCCCGGCGTCACCGGCACGCGCCGCCTCGATCGTCGCGTTGAGCGCCAGCAGGTTGGTTTGGCTCGCGATCGCGCCGATCAGGCGCAGCACATCGCCGATTTTTTCGCCGGCGGCGGTGAGGCCCTCGACCATCGCCGTGGTTTGCCCGGCCTTGACCACGGCCTGGTCGGCGACGCCGCTGGAATGGGTGACCTGACGACCGATTTCCGCAACGGAAGAGGCAAGCTCCTCGGTAGCGGCGGCAACCGTGCCGACGCTGGCCGATGCCTCCTCGGAAGCGGCAGCCGCAGCGGCGGCCCGTTCCGAAGTCCCGTTGACGCTTGTCGTGATTTCGCCGGCCACGCGCTGCATATCCTTGGTGGCTTGAGCCACCGCGTTGACCACGCTCTTGACGTCGATTTCAAAGCGATCGGCCATTTCGCGCTGCAGGGCCTTCTTCTCCAGCTCACCCTGCTGCTTTGCGGCCTCCTGCGCCTCGCGCATCGTGCGGGCCTCGATCATGCTGCGGCGGAACACATCGACCGCCACCGCCATGGTGCCGAGTTCGTCTTTTCGGTCGCCGCCGGGGATCGTCACCTCGATATCGCCGCTTGAGAGGCGGTTCATCACCGCGGTGATCGCCGTCAACGGACGCGACAGGCCGCGCCCCAGCAGGAACGCCAGCACAACGGCGCCGGCAAGAATCGCAGCAGTGCCAAGCAAAAGACTGCGCTGGGCACTTGTCGCCGCCGCATCGTATTCGGTGGTGTCCTTGACCAGTTCGATCAGCGCGATCGGCTGGCCGGCGTAATTCTTGATCTGCCCGAGATAGAGGGCTGCGGCATGACCGCCGAGCGTGGCATCGCGGCGCAGCGCCGAGCCCTCGAACACGGCTTTCAGTTCGTCAGGCGTTGCGACCACGCCGTCGCCGAAGGTCGAAGAGAGCTTCATGAAGGTCTTGCCGTTGAACCAGTGCACCGCAAGGTCGACGCCCAGGCGCTGCTTGGCGCGGTCGACGAATTCCTTGCCGAAGGCGGCGCCGACGTCGGCGACCGCGATGCTCTTGCCGTCACGCATGATCGGCGTCATGGCAAAGATGCCGAGCGTATCGCGCCCTGACTCGACGCCGACGATGGACTTGCCGGCCTTGTTCGACTCGACCACGGTGACGCGCCGCGCCGAAACGTCGTCGCCGAACGCCTTGGGGTCGTGGACCCGCACAAGCAGAGTGGCCGGCGGCAGCATCAGGTTGAGCAGCGGAATGCCTTGCGCCTTCAATGCCGCCTGAGCGCCGCCGAGCAGCGCCAGCAGGCCGTCGCGGTCGCCCTTGATGACGGCGTCGGCGACCGGCGGCAGCGCAGCCACGACCGCACTGACCGCAAGCGCCGTGCGTCCTTCATATTCGAGCGCCGCGATGACGCTGTCATATTGCAGCTTGAGCTGCTGATCGAGCGCGAGCTGCGCCAACGAACGTTGTTGAATAATCGAGAAGGTCCCGAGGATTCCGCAGGCCACTCCTACCGTCAGCGATATGGCGAGGATCAAGCGGGCTGCGATCGATCGAAGTTTGAACATGGGGGGTGCCGAAGCTCCGCAAGAGGGATTTCGGAAAGTCCCAGAAAGTACTTAAGAACAACGCAAATCGCAGGCCGGTAGTTCTACGGAAGCAGAAGCGCCGCCGCCGGACCATCGCCGCGTCACCGCGCCAGCCCGAGTACCAGAAGGAGCGCGCTATCCAGTCTTTCGCAAGCGTCCGAATCGAGCGTTCCTATGACTCGCCTGACCCGATCGCGGCGAAGCGTATTAAGCTTATCGGTCATGATCTGGGTGTGAACGAGCAAACCGTTCTGTACGGTTGGAGCAACGATGGGGCGCATCCGATTGGCCGCATCGATGTAGGACGACATCGGACAGACAATCAGTGAAGACAACGCGCCGAGTTCGTTGGATTGAACAAGAACGCCGGGACGCGGCTTGCCTAATTCGCCCTGTAGGACGACCAGAACGACATCGCCGCGCTTCAAGACCAGTCCTTCGGGTCGCGGATCGCGTCAAGCCAATCATCGATCGCGTCATTTTCCGGATGCTGCGCCATCAGCTTTATCTCACGGCGGATTTCCGCCAGCACCTTGGGATCGCGCAGATCAGGCACCCAATGCTGCACCGGCCGCAGTCCTTGCGCGCGCAGCCGCTCACGGCGTGAAGCCATGCGCTGCTTTGGGGTGCGGGGTTTTGACTTTTTCGGGGTCGTGGCCATGGGAGTAACGTAACATGTTACGACCAAATATTCAATGCCGGGGTCGGTCGCGCTTGCGGGTGATGTCGCCGCCGTAGCATTTCGCGGCGACGTCCTTGCACAGTGCGCATACGGTCTCACGTGCGATCACCTTGCCCGCCCTCCCTTGATGTCGCTACCGAAAAAATCGCAACGCCGGTCAATACGCGTGGACTCCGATGTCAGGGAATTGATCGAACCTCAAGCGCTTCCGCGCCGTCTCATGATACGATGCAGCACTGATGGGTTCGGAAATCAGGATGCCGGAATAGGAATGAAGCCGCAGAAGCGGCCGCCGATATCGGTCGCACTTTGCCAATGTCCGCAAAACGACGGGCGAGCAGTCTCATGAGTCCCCAGGCTGACGTGCAGGCCCTCACACCCCGCTACGCGCGGTTCACACGCCGGCTGCGCGGAATCATGATCGACTGGGTTGTCGCCATGATCCTGCTGTTCGGCGCGCTGCTGGTGGCGAGCTCCATACGCAGCGACCATCTTGCTCGCACGTTGGGAATCCTGGTCGTTCTTGTGCTGGTGTTGTACGAGCCCATCCTGGTGTCGCTCACCGGCGGCACGTTAGGGCATTATTTCACCAATCTGCGCGTGGTGGATGAGCGCGATCAGGGCAACGTCAGCTTTCTGAAGGCGCTGGCCCGCTTCGTCCTGAAAGGCCTGCTGGGCTGGTACTCGTTCATCGTGATGACGGCGACCCGGCGTAACCAGGCAATACACGATTTGCTGACGCGATCGACCGTGCAAATCCGCGATCCGGCCAAGGCAAGGCCGCGCGACTACATCACCGAACGCACCGATTTCCAGGGCCCGGACATGCCCTCCAGGCGGCGGCGAATTGCCGTGATTTGCGTCTATCTGCTGCTGGCATTTGTTGTCTATGGACTTGCTGATGTCTATGGACTTGCGCGTGTTGCCGCCGAAGTGACGGGTACCTGGTCGCCAGCCTGCATGAACAAGACCGATTGTTCCACCGCTGCACGGCTCTTGGCGATCGCGTGGGCGGTGATTTGGATCGGCGGCAGCGCGGCATGCGTTGGATTGGGCTGGAGAGGCAGACTGCTGGGCGCGCGCAGAAGATCTTAATCTAATCCAGCACTCGCAAGCGCAATCAGCTATCCACCTTCAGCGCCGCGATAAACGCTTCCTGCGGGATGTCGACCTTGCCGAACTGCCACATCTTCTTGCCTTCCTTCTGTTTCTCCAGAAGCTTGCGCTTGCGCGTGAGGCTGGATAGCGCCGGCTTCGATGGGGTTCGGCAAGGCCCCGCCGGTCACACGCGCTGCGATGATGGCGTCGTGCCGCTGATTTGCCCGACGTGTCAAATGGTTTCGTAAGATGCGTCAGGCATCGCGCCGGCAATCATCGGCTACTTTGCATGGGGTTGTTTTCGATATTTTTGTTGTCCGGTCACGGAAGCCTCAGACCGGACCTAATCTCATCACCTCAGCTATCCACCTTCAGTGCGGCAATAAACGCTTCCTGCGGGATGTCGACCTTGCCGAACTGCCGCATCTTCTTCTTGCCTTCCTTCTGCTTCTCCAGAAGTTTGCGCTTGCGGGTGATGTCGCCGCCGTAGCACTTTGCCGTCACGTCCTTGCGCAGCGCGCGCACGGTTTCTCGCGCGATCACCTTGCCGCCGATCGCCGCCTGGATCGGGATCTGGAACATGTGCGGCGGGATCAGTTCCTTCATCTTCTCGACCATGGCGCGGCCGCGGCCCTCGGCGCGCTGGCGGTGCACCAGCATCGACAGCGCATCCACCGGCTCGTTGTTGACCAGGATCTGCATCTTCACGAGGTCGGCCGGCTTGTAGTCGGTGAGATGGTAGTCGAACGAGGCATAGCC
>DATHHQ010000233.1:0-3976 GCA_035490095.1 Bradyrhizobium sp. | reverse complement strand
GCCGCCTGGAACATGGTCGGCGCGTTCAGCAGGGTTTCGAGGTCGCCGGTATGCGGATCTTCAAGCCCCTCGGTCAGCGTAGACAGCACCGACTGGCTGATCGCCAGATTGCCGGCGCTCGCGACCGCCATGATGCGGTCGCCCGGTTTGCTGAAGATGTGGAGTTTGCGAAAGGTCGAGACATTGTCGAGGCCGGCATTGGTACGGGTGTCCGCGATCATGACCAGACCGTCCCGCACCAGCACTCCGCAACAATAGGTCATTTCCGATCCCCGAACGCATCAGACGGCGCGCGAAATTACTAGCGAATTTCGCAAGCGCCTCCAACCCCATTCGGGGGGCATCCGCGCAGGTTTGGGCCGATTCCGTCGTGGCGTCGCCGATATCGACCGGTTAGACAACTTTCCGTCGAATCCTGAGGGCAGGGGCGGCGCATGAAAAAGCAAATGAATGTCGGCGGTCTGGTCGCGGCCGCGCAAATCTTGGGCATTCCGGGCGCCTTCGCGGGGCCCCTGGGAAGACGGCATGGCGGCCTATAACCGCGGCGACTATTTGCCGGAGTTGCGAGTGTTGATTAGACCGTCATTGCAAGACGTGCCAGCTGGCGCGTCTTGCAGGTACGCAAGAGCTTTCTCACGTCAGGGTTTCGGTTGCGCGGAGGCAACGGCGCCACGCAACTGTGTTGCCACCGTCAACTGCCCGATTTTCTTCCCCATGTCTTTTCCAACCTCGGTTGAGAAGCGGTAATGAAAGCCGGCGTAAATGCGGGCGTTCGAGACCTCATCACTGTAGTCCTGCAGGCGCGTCCATTTGCGCGTGACTCCAGGAGCAGTCGGACTCGTCAGCGAGATAGCATCGACCTCATCCCCTGCGACGGCTTGTAGAACGGTGGCAATAGCGGCTGCGACTATGCAGTGCGCGCACGGATATTCGGGATGCATCGGGGTAACGCCCAGCGGCGTCCATGACTCGTCGCGCGGCGTTGCGGCATTGGATGTGAGATCGGCATTGCGGATCGCCGTCACCGGCCGCCATAGATTGTAGATATATTTGGCGTCGAACACGGCGATGAAGGCGTCAACGCCCGCGATCGAACTGAGCGCAAACAGACGGGCGCAGTCAACGACGTCCATTTTCCGGGCCATCGCGATCTGCTTGACGATAGGATTGTAGGTCCGGGGTCCAGTCTGAAACCAGAAGCGGCCGATATTGGTCTGCTCAGCCGTGCGCCTGCTGCTGTTGCGGCTTCCGATCTCGCGGATCTCGTTCAAATCCCTGGTCCACGTCTCCGAACTAAGCGCCGGAGGAGGGCCCGGACGGAACTGCGAGCCCGTGCCCATCACCCAGGGCGTCAGCGCCGGACTGGTGGATTCGATCGGCAGCGTGGTCGGCACGTAGATTCCTGGCGTCGTATAGGGGCGGTAATTCTCCGTCTTGTCGCTGGAGTCGTTGGCGCGCAGCGCGATAATTCCAGCCGCCGCTTTTTTGCCAAGTTCGATCCCCTTCGACTTCGCCTCCGTTTCGGCAATGCCCGAAAGCGACGCCGCGAGGGTCGCGTCGAGGTCGGCTTTCTGATCGGGATAAAGCGCCACCAGAATGTCATAGGCGGCGGAAGCAGCCGCCGCTTCCTTGGAAGTCGTGCGTTCTGCCGCGAGGTTGAGCTTGTAAGGGGCGTATCGCCGGTCGATCGCGTTGACCGCTTCAAACATCGCAATATGGAGCATCGCCAGTCCGCGCGCATTCGGGACATTGGGAAGTTGCTTCTCGATGCCGATTGCGTCCGCCTTGGCGTTCCAGTCCATGATGACGTCGCAACGCGCGGAACTGGTCAGCAGCGCCACCGCGACTAGACTGGTGAAGAACGTCGCTCGGTTGATCCTCGACGCGGGTTTCATGGGCAAACTCCTTCACGGCGTGCCAGGCACGACCTCCGGGATTGGTGAGCCGATCTTGCCGATCTGCAGCGGGGTGTCGTGAAGGCCTGATGAAATTCTGCTGAAATGGTCTAGGATACCGGCGGATCCGCAAAACCAGGCTGAATCCCTGTCATATATGGCTGAAACCAAAAGCTATCGTTTCGGGCGGTTTGTCGTCGATCGCCGATCCGCCTGTTTGCGTTGCGATGGCGTGGTTTTGCCCCTGCGGCCGAAGTCCTTCGACGTGCTGGTTTATCTGGTGCAGAACCCGGGCCGCCTCGTTCCAAAAGGAGAATTGATCGATAACGTCTGGCAGGATGTCATGGTCACCCAGAACTCACTGGTTCAGTGCATCAAGGACATCCGTCAGGCGCTCAATGACAACGCCCATGCGGAAATCGAAACCGTCGCCAAGCGCGGCTATCTTTTTGCATCGCCGGTGGTTGTGATCGATAGCAATGCTGTGGACCTCGGCCCACCAACTCTAACGGCTGCGGTGGCTGGCGGGGACGGCGCCCTGTCGTTGCCCGATCGTCCTTCCATAGCAGTATTGCCATTCGCCAATATGAGCGGCGACTCGGATCAGGAGCACTTCGCCGATGGCATTTCCGAGGATTTGATCACCGGACTGTCCCGCATCCGCTGGCTGTTCGTCATCGCCCGCAATTCGACATTCGTCTACAAGCACCGCGCGGTCGACGTGAAACAGGTTTCGCGCGAGCTTGGCGTGCGCTACGTGCTGGAAGGCAGCGTGCGCCGCGCTGGCTCGCGGATACGTATCACCGCACAGTTAGTCGACGCGATAACCGGCGGTCATCATTGGGCGGAGCGCTATGACCGCGAACTGGGCGATATCTTCGCCGTCCAGGATGAAATCACCTCCAGCGTCATCGCGGCTATCGAGCCTCGTCTGCTTGCAGCGGAGGGCATCCGCTCGCTTTCGCGGTCCGCCGAAGATCTCGGGGCCTGGGAACTTGTTGCTCGGGCTCAAACGCATGTCTGGCGCCTGACACGCCTGGATTACGAGACCGCGATCGACGCTCTCAAACGGACCGTTGAGACGCATCCCGACTACGCGCCTGCTCGAAGCTTGCTGGCGTTTTGCCTCTCGTTTGCTGCCCATATGGGCTGGGTCAACCGCGATCACGGGTTGCTCGTTGGTCGCCAACACGCTGTTCGCGCGGTCGCCATCGATGATTGCGATTCCTGGGGACAGATCGCGCTCGGCTATTTGGCCCTCATGGAAAAACGCACCGAGGAATCGATCGCGGCTTTTCGCAGGGCGGTTCTGCTCAATCCGAGTTCCGCGGCGGCCCACGGCAATCTCGGCCACGGCCTGGCATTTGCCGGGCGCGATCGCGAGGCGATAGAGCATGCCGAGGAAGCGATCAGGCTCAGCCCCCTGGATCCGGAGATGGCGCTGTTTCTCGGGGCTATCGCGGTAGCTCATTATTGTGCCGGTCGATACGCGGAAACCGTCGAATACTCGTCGCAGCTCTTGCGTCTACGCCCAGGTTTTCAGGGGGCACAGCGATTGCGCTGCGCGGGGCTCGCGCAGACCGGACGGATCGAGGAGGCCCGGAAATTTCTCGCAACCGTACGGCTCGAGCAACCCCAGCTATCGATCGACTGGATCAGAGCCAGCGTTCCCTATCAGACGCCTGAACTGATGGAGCGGTTCCTGGACGGCATGCGAAAGGCGGGATTGACCGAGATTGAGAGCAAAGGCGGCTGGCGTTAGCCAGCGTCGCTAGGTTCTATGTCAATCATTGATGCGCCGTGCCTGGCGCTGGCGTTGCGTTTTCAGCTTCTCGAGGATGCTTCCCAAAATACCCTTGGGGAGGAAAATGATGAACACCACCAGCAGCACGCCGTAGACGAGGTTGTCCCAGCCGACGGCCTTCGTTCCAAAGCCGATACGCAGGACTTCCGCCAGCAGGATGGTGATAACAGCGCCGACCGTCGGCCCGAGCGACACATATAAGCCGCCGACGATGACAGCAAAGACCATCTGCAAGGATACCGAAATGCCGCTTACGGTGTCAGGGGAGATGAACATC
>DATHHQ010000232.1:0-23737 GCA_035490095.1 Bradyrhizobium sp. | reverse complement strand
GCGTGGGTGCTGATCAGATCGGAAACGATGCCGAAGGCCGGCAAGGCGACGATGTAGACTTCGGGATGGCCGAAGAACCAGAAAAGGTGCTGGAACAGGATCGGGCTGCCACCGCCATACTTCATCTGCTGGCCCATCTCGACCAGTGCGGGCATGAAGAAGCTGGTTCCCAGAGTACGGTCGAACAGCATCATCACCGAGGCCACGAACAGCGCCGGGAAAGCCAGCAGCGCCATCACGGTGGCCGTGAAAATCCCCCACACCGTCAAGGGCATACGCATCAACGTCATGCCGCGTGTGCGCGCCTGCAGCACCGTCACCACGTAATTCAGCCCGCCCATGGTGAAGCCGATGATGAACAGGATCAGGGAGACCAGCATCAGAATGATGCCCCAATCCTGCCCGGGGGTGCCGGACAGAATCGCCTGCGGCGGGTACAGCGTCCAGCCGGCGCCGGTCGGCCCACCGGGCACGAAAAAGGTCGAGGCCAGCACCACGACTGCGAGCAGGTAGACCCAGTAGCTCAGCATGTTCACATAGGGGAAAACCATGTCCCGGGCGCCGACCATCAGCGGGATCAGGTAGTTGCCGAAGCCTCCCAGGAACAATGCCGTGAGCAGGTAGATCACCATGATCATGCCGTGCATGGTGATGAACTGGAGGTATTGGTTTGCATCGATAAAGGAAAATGTGCCGGGAAACCCCAGTTGCAGTCGCATCAGCCACGACAACACCAGAGCCACCAGTCCGATTGCCGACGCCGTCAGCGAGTACTGGATGGCGATGACTTTGGCGTCCTGCGAAAAGACGTAGTGCGTCCACCAGCTCTTGGGGTGATAGAGTTCAACTTCCGCCACTTCGGCAGGCGGAGCGTCTGCGATTGCATCATACGGGACATCGACCATCGAAATGCCTCCTCGGTCGTTTCCACCAGGGGGCGATGAGTTGGCCTCACGCGCCCAATCTATCTTCGCAGCGGCATTTCTTACTCACCGCCGGATTTGTACGTCGCCCTCATAACGGCGCTTCGGCCTGACAAGTCCGCAAACGTCTGCTGCTTCTCCAGCCAGGCGTGATATTCGCTCTCTTCTTCGACGATAACCTTGGCCCGCATCTGCGCGTGCGCCATGCCGCATAACTCGGCGCAGAGAACATCAAACGTTCCGGTTCGGATCGGGGTTATCCAGAAATAGGTGACCATGCCTGGGACCATATCCATCTTGGCCCGGAATTCGGGCACGTAGAAATCGTGCAAGACATCGACGGAGCGGAGCAAAACCTTGACCGGCTTCCCGATTGGGAGGTGCAAGTCGCCGCTTTCGATCACAACGTCGTCCTGCCCGTGCGGATCGTTCGGATTCAAGCCCAACGGGTTGTCGGAACTGATGTTGTGGACGTCGGACGTGCCCATCCGGCCATCCTTCCCAGGGAGGCGGAAGCTCCAGCGCCATTGCTGGCCCATGACCTCGATCTCGGTCGCGTCCGCTGGAACCGTGACGAACTGGTGCCAGACAACCAAGCCGGGTGCCAACATGGCGCCGACGCCGATCGCAGTCCCTATGGTGAGCCACCATTCGAGCTTCTTGTTTTCGGGATTGTAGGCTGCCCGCCTTCCCTCCTTGTGATGAAAGCGGAAGACGCAATAGGCCATGAACGCGATGACCGCGAAGAACACCGCCCCGGTGATCCAGAACGTGATGTTGATCGTGTCGTCGATGTAGCGCCAGTTAGTGGCGATCGGCGTCCACCACCACGGGCTGAAGATGTGAAACAGCACCGAGCCGACCGCGACCAGAAGCAGTATGATTGCTACAGCCATCCCTTGTTCATCCTCACCATTAAAGGCTGCGGATACGGATTAAAGGGCAGAGCTCACACCTGTCGCGATGGCTGGCTTCACAGTCGCCATCGTTGTGCCTCTTGCCTCGCCCAATCAACCCGGTCGCGACGTCAAAACATGACACAGAGTACACGTGACGCCGCTAACCTCGTCGGAGCCAGGGGCGTTTAGAATTTTAAGATGATCCTCGTCGAGCTTGGCGTCAATACCTGAATAGAGGTGCATGCCGCGCCCCTCGCCTCACGTGTGTCAGATTCCGCGCAAGCAATCCTTGTGACGCAACGCACCAAATGATTTGTGCGGATGCACAATTCACCCAACAAGTGAGTGCTATCCTGCTTCATTCGCGCTAGACTGACGGTACAGGTCGCGACTGGTTTCGTTCGGCGAAACTGCTTTTCGTTGTACTTGGTTTTGCCGCACTCGGCTCGATCGCGATTTTCGCACATGGGGGCGATACGCGAGACTTGCGGCGCACCGCTCTCACCGCTGCGACCACAAGCAAGGGAGACTGCGGCCATGGCCACACATTATTCCGACAACATCGTAAGACCTGAACCACAAGCGGTCGACGTCGCCAGCCCCTTTGTCATTCGCAAAATCAGCCTGTCCGACCTGAGCGACGCGCTGCGCCTGGGTTGGGAAGACTTCAAGGCCATGCCAAGTCACGCCATTGTCCTTTGCGTGATCTATCCCGTGCTCGGTCTTGTTCTGTTCAGAATGGTCCTTGGCTATTCGGTGCTGCCGCTGCTCTTTCCGCTGGCCGCCGGTTTTACGCTGATTGGTCCTTTTGCCGCGCTCGGCCTCTACGAACTCAGCCGCCGCCGCGAGCGCGGCGAGGAAGTCTCTGCGTGGGATGCTTTCCACGTGCTGCGCGCACCGTCTTTCGGCGCCATGCTCGAACTCGGCACGCTCCTGCTCATTCTGTTCGGGACCTGGATCGCCGTCGCGGACGCCATCTACATCGCGACCTTCGGCAACGCGCCGGCTGCAAGCATCCCCGACTTCGCGACACGCGTGTTGACGACGCCGGAAGGATGGTCGCTCATTATCGTCGGCTGCGGCATCGGCTTCCTGTTCGCCATCGTGGCCCTGTGCGTCAGTGTTGTGTCGTTTCCGTTGCTGCTCGACCGGCATGCGACTGCGATAGACGCCATCCGGACGTCGCTGCGGGCCGTGATGAAAAATCCATTTGCCATGGCGGCCTGGGGGGTGATTGTTGCGGTGCTGCTGGTGCTCGGTTCGCTACCGTTCTTCGTCGGTCTCGCTGTCGTTCTGCCGGTGCTCGGTCATGCCACGTGGCATGTCTATCGGAAGGTGGTGGAGCCGGATCCGAATCCTCCACAAGAACAACCCCGCCCGCCGAAAGAAGGACACCGCTATGCGGCAGACTTCCCGGCCTCTCTGTTCCCGTGGAGCCGAGAGCGCAAGTAACAGCGAAAGGGGAGCCGGCATCGCGCCACATATCGCGCAAATCGCCCAGGCGTGGATCGAGATTGAAGGTGGCATTGGCTGCGTCTAGTGCATGATCCGGAAAAGTGGGTACCGGTTTTCCGAAAAGATCATGCTCAAACAAAAAGATAGAGCGGGATGACGATTCGAAGAAAAGTCATCCCGCTCTACGGCGCGCTTTTCGGCGGAATCACGCTGATGCCGCCGCGCGCGGCTGGTCGTTGCTTACCTGCAGCACGGTTGGCCAAGGCTACAAACCGGCTCCCGATACCAACAGAACCGCACCGATTGCCATCAGGAGAATGCCCGGCCAGTTGGTTCCGAGCCCCAAGAATCGCACGCTGCGCCGTGGCGGTTCCAGAGTGTCGCGAACCGGCCCTGAGGAATCTGGGCCACTCAGCGGTCCCCGCCAAATGGCAGTGCGTGCCATGTACAGGATTCCGCCGAGAACGAGCAGCGCGCCAAGTACCATCAGGAACATTCTCGCCTCTCAATTCATCGCTGCCACGCACAACAGAACTTGGATTCAAGCGCTGGGTGGTGCGATTCGTTCCGGGCACCGAAGGGCGTTCGCCGGCTTTTCGTCCGGACGTTTGACAAGTTCGGATGAGGGAACGTGCGTGCTTTCCCACCACGACCCTGGCGCAGCCCCATAGAGACCGCACAGACCGCGGCGCCGCCGCGAGCGCTCCGAGAAATGGAAACCCGGATGGCGGGATCGGCCGCAGTTTCCACTTCAGCGTCGAGCCAACGAAGGCCCACCGAACAGAACTGATTTACAGATGCGGGGCGCTCGCTCCCCGCAACCGTTCCACAAACCAAAACGCCCAAATTGCAACGAAGGAGAGCGCGAAAATCCCTCCGCATGCCAGGAAAGTTGATCCATAACTCGTGGTCATGACATCCTCCGATTGAGGTTGATCGTTCACTGCGTTTCTGCCGGTGCGCGGACGTTGGCCTGTTCATCGGCAAGCAGCTTCAGCACCGCTCGCCGCTTTGCCGGGTCGGTCGTTTCAGCCAGGACTTCGCGGCAATGCGCAAGATTTTGATCGTGGATGTAACGATCCATCGCAGACCTCAAGCTCAATGAGGCGGGAGCGTTACCGAACTCTCAGCCACCGATAAGTGCCACAGGCAGCGCGGTGATCTTGCCAACATGCGCGTTGGCGACCGAACGTTCTGATCAATAGAGCTCACGTCGCTCGAAATAATGTCGTCGGCACCACGCGATCCCGGGTCAGCCATTTCATGAACAAATTCCGCAAATCAGGCTTCATCGATTACAACGGAAAGATCGAAGTCCACCAATCGTTGTTGAACTCTCTCCTGAACGATAAGCCACATATACGAGAGGATGAGCCAGCGTAGCTATCGGAAACCACTCGAGCATCGGCGACTTATAGCGTTCCGCCAAGCAGCGCGGATGGTTGTCAAAGCGTTTCGTGGCGTCAAGCCAGCCGACATTCCGATCGGGCAGCCGACCAACTTCGAGTTGGTCATCAATCTCAAGACCGCGCAGGCGATCGGCCACGAAGTTCCGGTCGGGCTGGTGCTGCGTGCTGACAAAGTAATCGAATGAGACGCGCCAGTTCGATGGCGAAAAGGGACAGCATGAGGCCCACCATCGGCACTGCGGGAATCAGATATCGCCAGACGTCGAGGGTGTGGGCGCCGGCGGCGGTCGCGATCGAAGCCGCCCACATCACGAGCACGATACCTGCGCGCGTCAAGAACCCGGGGCGCCGACGCCGCACAGCGGTCACCGTCCAAAATATGACGGCGATAACGAAGGCGGCGGACAATGCCCTGAACAGATAGGCGGAGATGCCCGGGGAATCGGCCAGCAGGCCGATCCGAACTGGTCCGCCTTGCAGATCGATCGGCTGAGCCACCCGGCCGTGCCGCGTCATGATATCGGACACGTGCGGCACGTCGTCGGTCGATACCGGTATGGCAGGTTCGAGTCCGTAGGGCGGCCACGCGACCGAGACCCCATAGGCCATCTGACGGACGAACTTGCCCGCGTAGGCCAACGGCCGGTCGCGCATGGCGGCCAGGAAGATGCGCCGATAGGCTGCGGCCGCGCCGACGGCATTCCCGCTATCGCCGGTGATGTCTCGATCCAGTGCGGTGTCGAACAGGCACGCGTCGCCGAAGAACCCGAGCACGGGCCAGCGACCCGGCTCCGCGGCGAAGTCGGCGGCAAGCCGCGCCATCGTGGCGTCGGCGCGGTCGCCGGCCGCCGACGCGATCTCGTGTCGCGCTGCATCGCTGGCAAGCACGATGTTGAGGTGATTGCAGAACAGTGTCTTGGGGACGAACACGGCCGAGGCTTGGTCGGAGTAGGAAGTCCCGAACCGGGAACCGGCGGCGAGGAGCGCCAGCGCCGCCGCGACGGACACGGCCATCACGGTAAGCCGCGCGGATGTGTATGGCCGGACGAGGCAGGTGCCCAACAGGACGGCTGCGATTGGGACCAGCACTCCCTGCGATCTTAAGCACGCCGCGAGCGCCGCGCACAGGACGGAGGCAGCGACCGCGCAGCACCGCGCAGTTTTGCCGACGCAGGTGGCAACGAGCAATCCAGCCGTTGCCAGATTGAGGAAGACCGCAAAGAGAAGCTCTGCGGTGATGACGTTCCTGAACAGCAGCAGGCCCGGATACGTCGCCACGAGGATGATCGGCACGAGCCCACCGGCGTTGCGCGTCGCCGCCTGGGCGGTTGCTGCAAGTGCCAACACCAGGACGGCCCACGCCGCCTGCTGCAGGCGCACCACCGTTTCGAGGTCGCCTCCAAACGCGAACGTCATCGCCAGGAACGCCGGGTAGCCCGGATCGCGCCCACCCGCCACGGTCGGCCTTCCAGCCTCGAGCGTGCGAAGCGCAGATTCCACGAAGGGCGGCGTGTCGCCCCAGATCACCGGGACCGCCGGCCCGAACGACACGACGATCGCCACCAGCAGCGCGACCCACGCCAGCACGGCCCACGGCCACGGGGACTCGACGCCGCCCCGGAAGGCGGCTCCGCCCCTTGCACGCGCTGGAGCTTCACGGTCGGACCGCACGATCGCCGTCCACACGGGATGAAGTTCGAATGCCGCCCTGCTTCATGCTAGACCAAAACGATCTACAAAACCATCGGAGGGCACGGCGTGCGCCCGGCTCCCTCGCCTTCCCGTCAGTACGCGCGTCTGCGAGACATGATGGTCGACACCTGCATGCTGCCCGATGGCAGGCCGGCCCCGCTACTAGCTGTCGCATAAGCCGCCCTATAGTTTCCATCGTATCGCCTTGCTTTGGTCAAACCGGGCTGGAGTGTGGCAGAACGTTGTCGACCTAGCGTAACTCCGCCGGCCGTCGTTATGCGGGTGACATTGGACTGGGGACGGAGCGCTGATGGATACTGCGCTGAACCCGAAACAAACCGATCCGCGCGATGTCCTGCTCGCGCGCGCGGACGAAGAGCTCGCGCACGCTCATGAACAGATCGCGCGCGCGAGTGAAGAGATCGCGCGCGCGGAGATACAGCTTTCCAAGTTAGAGCACGTCCCGGGCAACCGAACATTGTTTGACAGGCCGGCGGTACGCGGCCTCACAGGCCTCCTGTTGGCAGCATGCATCGGTGTCGCTGCCATCGCTTGGCAGTCGTCCTACGGCGATGCGGCCCAAGAGATTCTCGCGAGGTGGGCGCCTAGGCAAATCGATGAGGCGCTTCGGCGACATCGCTCAAATAAAATCCTGCAGATGATCGCAATGGCAACCAAGGCAGCCAATGAAACCAGCGCTGCTAACGAAAAATTGTCGAACGAAGCAGAACCACCGGCGCTTTCAAATGATATTGATCTCAGTACGGCGAGCCGCAGTCATCTTGAGGACCTTCGCCGCGATCTGAAAGCGGCGGAAGCCAAGGCGGCGACATTGATGCCGCGAGCCATCGCCCTCATCAAAGCCGAGCGCGACAGGGTGGAAACCTACGCCCTCTCGCTCCATGCCGGAAAAGATATCGTCGGCAGGTTCTTGGACGACGTCGACAAGCGGCACGCGGAAACCACCGCGCTTACCTCCAGGATGTTATCGGCGCGCGCCGATTATTATCGCGCTTATGAAGGCTGTGTCGGCATTCTGGCCGGCGAATTCGGTGCCTACAAGGTCGTCAATGGTCAATTCATATTCCCGCTGCAACGTACGGCGGACCGTTACAATACCGCGGCCCAGGCCATGACAGCTGCCGCAAAGCGTCTCGCCGAATTGCAGGAAGAAAGAAGACAGCTCATGCAGTCGCAGCAGCAGGGATGGGAGCAGTTCGCCGACAGTCAATGACTGAACCGACATCCTCGCCCGATATGGTCGAGGGCTGCCGCGTATTCCCGCCATCCGGGATGGTCGAATACATCAAAAGGGGTCGCACCTTGCCATTGTCAGGGGCTGCAGGGTCCTGCACTCCCTGACCTCCTCGCTCAATCATGGGCATTGTCGTCTAGGTGTTCGGCCGCAAGCGCAAAGCGAGGTTTGCAAGGGACGCCCGGATCCCTCTCGACGATGGGAAGGATTGAGCACCGTGGTTTCTGACTAATGAAGCTCGCCACCGTCAGATCTTGCCTGAAATCGCGATCAATTCATGACGCTTACGATCCAGCAGGCTACGAACCAGACGCGCCGTTAGCCGACCTCTTCGGATCGCTCACCTGCGACTTTCGAGTTGTATCCGCTGCTAACCCATCAGCCTGGCCACACTTCACTCAAAAGTCTGGCTGCTTCGCCACCACCTTAATGATCGAGATGGCTGCCGGATGACCGACCACCAGCGCAGATGCGACGAGCGTCGCCTCCACGTAATAGGCTTTATTCGCGAAATCGAGAACGCCTTCAAACTGTGCCGCGAAGGCCGTCTCAACCTTGAAGGACGGACTTGCGGCAAACTTGGTGCTGTCGAAAAGGACGAGCCCTTCGTCAGGGTCATTGCCGGTGTGGAGGTCCACTTCCCTCAGCTTGGCCGTCACGTGGCCCAAGTAGCGGAGCTCAAGACCGTAGTGAAATTTGTTGCTGGCCACCTGATCGAAGAACAGACCGTCGACCGGCGTGACGTTGTAGCGGGCAACCGCCTGTATGGTCGGGAGACCGATCTGACTCAGCGGGCGGGCCGCTGCCGCTGGTGGCGGCGGGGCGATGTCAACGCCGAGCTGGATAATCGAGCCGTGGAGCGTCACCTTTGCGAGATCGGCTTGATTGAGAATTCCCGCCGAGCCGACAGTGGTCCAGATCTTCAGTTTGTCATCCATGGTTCGCCTCCGATGCGGTCACGCCGACGATCACATGCGCTTGTTGGGCGTTTTTAGACCCAACTAATCCGGGCCAGGACGTCCCAGTCGTCGCGACGGAATGTACTCGACGTCGATGCTGATGCCGTCCCCGCTCAGAGGGTTCGCCGTGTAGACCGCGGAGACGGAGAGCTCGGCCCCGAGGCTCAGGATCGTTAGGATGCCGATGGTGAGCCCGGTGTCTCCGCTCGGGGGCGCGCCCAGCAGCAACTCCGCGATGCGGCAACAATCGTCCATCGTCGCCCCGAACGGGGGAAGTGTGAGGACTTTATCGACCGCGCGTAAAGCGGCGATGTTGGGCTCACGCCCAACAACGGCACCCGAGTTGATGAACGGAAAGAAGCCCTTCACAACCCGCGCGGGCTGGACACCGATATTTTGAATGTTGACCTCGGTCGCGTACACGCCGGGCCGGGCGCCTGCGACACAACAACAGTTTGTCTCGATCTGTTTACCGCATACGATCTTCACGCTGTACACGAAGACCTCGGCTTGGGGCGCTACCGCGCCGAGCTCCTCGAGAAGCGGATGCGTTAGCCGGTCATCCCCTGAGCGCGTTTGATTGGTAGCCATCTCGCCCTCCGCGAAGGGTTGTGGGTTGAGCAACGCGAATATAGTGCGGGTACAACCACAAGCATGTAATCTAGCTCACACTGCGACAAAGAAATATCACTACATCGGCACCGTGCGGAGAGTCGGCGAGCGCATCGCGCCGACCACGATCATCGAGCGGTTATCCATTTCTGCTTCTTGGCACCAAACGGACATGCTCGCTTGAGCGGCAAATGTCTGTTGTTGGGGGTAGAACAGACCTGACCGCCGCTGCTTCCGAGTTTGATCCGACTCGGGACCTGCCGGTCTTCCGCTTGAATGTCAGCTCTTCGGGCCACAGTTGACTTCGGCCAACTAATTCGCAGCGCGCCCTTATGCGACCTGACCTGGGCCGCAGAATCGCATGCGCCTCCTGCCGACTAAAGAGGAGAGCTGCCGCGCCGCTCGGCTGCACCGCAGTGGCCCGCCCGGATTCCAGGACGCTATCGCCATGGGATCCCGTACTTTTCCATCATACGGCCATTCTTTGGGCAAGACTGCGCGGAGTGTTGGCGGCTGGTCGACCTGATGGAGAGGCGACCACCACCTTCGGATGACATTGGACGGAAAAAGGAAACGCCAATGAACTCCACGCCCACTGCAATTGAACCCCGCGATGCCCTGGTCGCGCGCGCCGATGAACAATTCGCGCACGTCCACGAACAGATCGCGCGCGCGGATGAACAGCTCGCGCGTGTGACTGAACAGCTTGCAAAAATGGACCGCGATGCCCCGCGCCCACCTTCGGCCGGACCTGGCCCTTCGCCCGGACCTGGCCCTTCGGCCGGACCTCGCCCGCAATCACCGCCCAGAAGGCCGGCGCGCGGGGCCTTCGTCGGCTTGCCGCTGGCGGCGTGCATCGTTGTCGCCGGCCTGGTTTTGTATTCGTCCTATGGTAGCGGGGCCAAGCTGCTTGTGGCCCGTTGGGCGCCGCAGCCCACTTTATCTACCGTTCAAGTGGCCGCTGCGGAGGCAGCACCACCGCAAGCAACGCTCCTGGCTCAGACCGCACCGCAAGACGCCGCGCCGACAGCTACCCCAGCTCTTCCCGATCCGACACAGTTGCTGCAAAAGATGGCGCGCGATCTCGCGAATCTGGAGCGAAACATCGAACAGCTCAAGGCGAACCAGCAACAAATGGCCGTCGACAATTCAAAAGCCATTGGGGAGCTCAAGGCCAGCCAGGAAGAGATGAAGCGCGTGCTCGCGAAGGTTTCCGAGCAGAACCCGCCCAGGACGTCACCGCCTCCGACGCAGCCGACTCCGACCTTGCGCAAGCCCGAACGGACGCTTCAGTCCCCGTACGCGAGAGCGCGGCCTCGAATCCCAAGGGAATGGATCGACGACGAATGGTAGCCGTCGAGGCGGTGATCATCGAAGTCTTGTTCCGCAACAACGCCTCGATGCGATACATCTTCAAAAGGCGAGAAACCTGCCAATCTGCCAGCGCAGGCACCGACAAAGTACCAGCTGGCAATTGACCTCAAGACCGCCAAAGCACTTGGATGAACAGTTCCATCATCGCTGCTCGTGCGTGCCGACGAGGTGATCGAATGATGTCCCCGACTTCCGGTATTGGCACCAAACGGACATGCCGCGCGTCCACACGATCTCCTGAGGGTAGAACGGACATGCTGTTCAGGCGGGGCAATTTCCGGTTTTGGCCCAACTGAGACATGGGCGACTCTGGCTTCTCGCAGCCCAAAACTAAACCATCGCGCCCCATTTCGCTGTCGCGGTTTCTTCTCAACCCACATGACGCACGCGAACCTGCGTCATTGACTCGCGTGAAGCATCTGCAGCTCGGCAATGCGATTGTCGGCGCGGCGGAGCCGCCGACAAAGCTCGCGGTTGATATTCTGCATCACCATCACATATCCATAGATGTCGGCCTTGTAGCACCTGTAGAGTTCTCGGGCCGTGAGCTCGTACAGCACGGTTGGGCTCTCCGCGACGACGGTGGTTGATCGGTTCTGCATTTCGATAAGCGTCATTTCGCCGAAAAAATCACCAGGCTCGAGACCTGCCATGCGAATTGCGCGCCCGGAATCCGTCAGCTTGCTCACCACCAGCTCGCCGGTGTGAACAATGAACATTGAGCGGCCCGGTTCTCCTTCCGCCACGACAGTGGCACCGGCGTCGAAGCGGCGCTCGACCAGCATGGAGACCAGGAGATCGAGGCTTGCGTCCGAGAGGCCACCGAAGAAAGGCGTGGCGAGCAAGAATGCTTTCAGATCGGGAGAGCTGACAGCCATCGATCTAATATACTCCCGCTCCCAGCGGCGGCAAGCGGGCCAAGCTGCGCGCTCCATTGCCCCAGGCGTCCCTGGTTGGTGCGCCGGTCAATCCGGACAATCCAGATGCGGAAAACCATGCGAAGGGTTTGCGAGCAGCTGCGTCCCCCTGGGGCCTGCAAATTGTGCCCAACTGACATTGTGGCCCAATAACCCGCATCACGAGCGAACGCTTTCCAGGACCACATCGCGCAAGATGCGCGCCGGCGGTATTCCCTGGTCCTCTTTTCCGTAATTTCCGGAAGTGATGGCGACGACGAGTTGCAGCGCCGGGATGGCAAACAGCCGCTGACCGCCTTCGCCCTGTGCCCACCACATGCGCTCCAGCCGTCCGGCCGCCCAGCCCTTTGGCTTGCCGAACGCGATGTCCATAACGAACCATTGATAGCCATAGCGGCGAACTTCATCGGCGCTGATGACGGGCGTGATGCAACGCGTCACCCAGTCGGCGGGAACCACCACACGCTCGTCCACCTTGCCGCCATGCAGCATCATCACGCCAATGCGCGCAAGATCGCGCACCGACATTCGCGCGCCGGATGCCGCGAACGGCTCGCCGTCAGGGCCGGTCGCCCATTCGGTCGGACCCATGCCCAGCGGGTCGAACAGATTTTCGCGCGCGAATTCATGCAGCGTTTTGCCGGAGCCCTTCGCAATCATGCGCGCGAGCAAAGCGGTTGCGCCGCCGCAATAGCTCCAGTGCGCGCCGGGCGTATCGACGACGCGCCGCTCCAGAATATAGCGATAGCGATCCGCCGCGTTGTCCATTGCGGTTTCACTGTTGCGCGGATCGCTATAGAACAAACTGCTCTCGTCCCAGTCGGTGCCCATCGTCATCGTCAGCACATGCTGGATGGTGAGCCGATCGCGGCCATCCTTGTCGGCGAGATCGGCATACTCAGGAAACGCGGAGAACAGCGGCGCTTCCGGCGGCGGCACCTTCCCCTGTTGCAACGCGACGCCGTACAGCAAACCGACGATGCTTTTCGAACATGAGCGCAGATCGTGCATCGTGTCAGGCTTGAACGTGACGTGGCCGATGTCGCCGACGCCGCGCGCCCTATCCTCGCCTTCAAAATAGCGTTCCAGCACCAGCCGGTCATTGCGCAGCACGATGAGCCCGTGCTGATTCCAGATGCGCTTATTGGCAACGGCCTTGTCGAGCCGCGCTTCGAGATCCGGCGCGAAGCCTGCGTCCCCCGGAGCGATCGCCTGCAATCCCGCGGTCCCCGCGGATAACGACCTCGGCCAGTGCGCCATGACGGTGGCTCCCGCGCCCAATAGCACCTGGCGACGACTTGTTTTCCTCGTTTTCACTGGACGCCGCCTTTCTCGCGGATCAGTTCCGCCATCTCGTCACGACCAAAGAACTCGGCCCACCCCAATGCAGTTGCGTGAACCCTGTCGTCACGAACATTCGGATCGGCTCCGGCATCGAGCAGAAGCCGAGCTATCTCGATGGCGCCGCTTTCGATCGTCATGTGGAGCGCGGTGTGATTGAGGTCCCACATCGGCCGCTTGGCGTTGACGTCGATGCCATGCGCCAGCAGCCAGCGAATGGTGGCCAGGTTCCGCTTGCTGACGGAAACATGCAGGGCGATGGTATCGCCGCCGTCAGGACCGATCCGGGAGGGATCGTCCCGCAACATCGTCTCGGCCTCGCCGTAACGGGCCATATTCACCATCGTCAGCAAGTCGGGCATGAGCCCGGCTCCCAAAAGGGCCGCAACGATGCTGGGGTCCGTGCCCTCCTCTGACGCTGTCCTCAACGCGGTTGCGCCGGTCGCATCGCGCGCGTTCGGGTCGGCGCCGAGTTCGAGCAGAAGCTGCACGATCCGCGGCCGGTTTTTCCTGACGGCATGGTGGAGCGGTGTGCAGCGATGTTGGTTGCGGGTCATCCGGGCGGCCAGCAAGGAGCGATCTCTGGCTACCATGGCGCGCAGGTCATCGGCTCGATCGAGCGAAATCGCGGTCCAAAGGTCGAGCTTCGCGCCGTGGTCGAGCAGATAGGTGGCGACCTCCTGGCGTACATCGCCGAAGCAGGTTGCCCAGCCGAGCACGCCGACCTCGTGATCGTCACCTTTGCCGTCGATATCGGCGCCGGCCTCGACCAGCAGACTGATTGTCTCCAGATCGCCATGTAGCGCTGCGAAATGCAGCGGCGCGGCGTTGTCCGGAAAGTCACGACGGTTGAGATCGGCACCGCGCTCGATCAATAGGCGCGTGGCGGCATGTTGGTTGCGCAGAACCGCCAGGTGCAGCGCCGTGGCCTTCTGGAATCCGCCGCCGAGTGCGTCGATCCACTCAGGATGTGCGTCGAGGCCGGCGCGGAGCGCGTCGAGATCGCCGGACTGCGCTGCCCGCATGACGGCCTGGATCGCCTGCATCTCGTCATCCGGACGGGTTTTGCCTCCCTGGAGATTGCGGGCCAGCACCTCGATCGCCTCATGCCTCCGGTCCTTGGCGATCTGATGTACCGTGCGGCCATCGGAGTCGGGCGTTGCGGGATCAAAGCCCGACGCAAAGGCGCGACGGACGGCCTCGACGTCGCCGGCGCGTGCGGCTTCGAAAACGCGATCGCGGTCGCGATACGTTGGACCGATGCTGTCGACATGCGACTTCAGCGCGCGCCAGCTCTTGAAGCCATAGTCATGGGCGACCGCAAACTGAGCCTGGTGCAGCTTGGCATCGGGCTGGCTGGTGCGTAGTTGAACGAGCCGCTGCTTGGCGGCCTTCTTGAGCCAATCGAGATTGGGATTCGCGGGCAGAGCCTGCGGCATGGCAACCTTCTTTCCCTGCGCCCGGCGACCGCGATTCTCGGGCAAGAAAGAAGGAGATGTCAGCGAAGTGCTGGAGGTGGGTTCAACCCTTTACGCGGTCCGTCGGTCGCCTGCTCGACCAACCGCAAAAATATCTCCGGCAAGAGCGCCAAGTCAAGCGCAACAAGATTGAGAGCCTAAGAACCTTTTGCTCCCCGGGGCGGCCCAATAGCGGTCGAAGGCAATACGCTCGCTGGGCAGAAACGGCAGGTGGCGCGGCAGAAGGTCAGTATTGACGACCGCCCCAGGCGCAACCGCCGACACCATGGCTACACGGCCCCGCCACGTGGGATTTGCGGCGGATCCGTTCTGGTATGATGTCCTCGGAAGCGCGCGGGCGATCGTTTTCGGATGGTGTGGAGCGACGAGCGCAGGGATCCTCTCGCGCTGCGGCACAGTCCGCTGTCGATTTTGCCGGGGGGTCAACCCTCGCGTCGCGACGCGGCGGTGAAACCGGTCGACCTGCAGGAGCAGCCGATGGAGGTGCCGAAGGAGCAGGCGCGGTTGCGGGGGGCGCCGACGCGGTGGGAGGAACGGCCAACGGGGTTGCGGACGGCGGCGACAGGGCCGCATCTGGAGGAGACGCGATTGGGGCGGGGGATGTCGGCGGCGCCGTTGCCTCCTTGGATTGTCGCAAGATCCGCTCATGGATGAAAGAACTCACCGACGATATCGCCTGATCTGTGCTGCGGCGGGCGGCGGCAATGCCGTCGACATATTTCGCAACTTGCTGGCCGGGGGAAACAAAGCCGGGGAAGGCGTAGGACAGCAATATGGCGAGGAGCGCGATCGCGAGGGACAGTATGCGATTTCGCAGAACGGCGCGCGTGACAAAACCGAGCGCCCTCCGCCACGCGGGCGTGTCCGGCTCGCTCGCCATCTGCTCCAGCGGTTCGCTCTCCCGCACCGGATCCCCGTATTCGGACGTGGGTCCGCCGGTACGTTCAATGGCTTCGGCAATTTGACCAAAGGTCTGACCTTCTCTCCGCAGCGCGCTGCCTGCGTCGCGGAATGCCGCGTCTCCGAGCATGCCGGGCTGATCCATGCGTTTGATGCTGGCCACGATCCTGGGCCGCAGCAGCAATCGACGCTGTTCGATCAAGTCGGCCATTTTCGAGAAGCTCAGCTTGGCATCGCTGAGGGTCTGCGCGGCGCGGTCCTTGGCGGCCTGGGCCACGATAGGATCCTCCGCGTCCATCTGCTCCATGGCCTTTTTCAGGCCCGCCATGTCATCGATCATCGCAAAACCGCTCCGGCGACAGTCGCATCGATGGCACAGCTCGTTCGCCGTCGTCCCTTGGCGCCGCGAACCGTTGCGCTCGGACCTCTCCGACTAGCGCCGGTCTTGCAGGAACCGGAACCGGGGCCGTTAGTCGCGGCGGTGGCAACGCTCTTCATCGGGAACTGCGCGGGCAAGCTGCACTTATGGTGACGGGCAACCATATCAGGGAACAGCAAACAATAGTAGCCGAGCCGCTTGGGGCCAGCTTTGCATGCAGAACCGGCGATGAGGGAGATGTTGCCCAAAAGATGGCGCCCGCGATCGGCAACACCGACGCCGACCGCCCCGAATATTTGAGTTTCGCACGGGCTTAATTTGATCACGAACTATTTGTGTGCACTTTTATACACCGGCCGGAACGATTTACCCATCTCCTGCATGATCTGTTTGGGTTGGACAATCGCGGAGAAGTGCAGTGATCCACAGACAGATCAAGCTGGAACCTGAGGGAGTCATGGCCGATGTTTGTCTCGGCGTAACCGTTGCAGGCTTATACACCCTAGTCGGAATGGGGCTCATTATCGCATTTATGTGAAGGGCCGCCTCAGTTGGCGGCCTCTTTCAGTTGAGACGTTGCTGTCCAATGTCGCTCGCTTTCATGATCGCGTCGTAGAAGGGCTCGGCCGCGGCAATACCGATACGGTGAGGGAAACATGATCGAGCATCGCCTACCCCGCCAGGGTCTGATAAAGCTTCGCTGCATCTGAGCATGATCTTCGGGCAAACGCTTCGCGTTTGTCCCGAGTGAAAACCGCCATCCATCCCGTATCAAGTCGGGACAGGCTTTTTCGGGATCATGCACTACGCTGCGTTTTTGAGCCGCTCCAATGCCTCAACAAGCTTGGCTTTCCGCGCCACGGCCGCCTCGCGTTTTTCTTTTTCCTCCTCGACGATATCTTCCGGCGCGTTGGCGACAAACTTCTCGTTGGTAAGCTTGGCATCGACACGCTTGATGTCGGCTTCGGCCTTGGCCAACTCCTTGTCGAGCCGTGTCTTCTCCGCCGAAAGATCGATCACGCCCTTGAGCGGCAAAGCCGCGACCTCGCCGCGCACCAGCAACTGCACCGCGCCCTCCGGCGCGGAATCGGCGAAGGCAATGTCGGCGAGCCTGGCCATCCGCTTGACGACATCGTTCCAGCGTTGCGCGCGTCCCCTGGTTTCGGCGGACGCGCGGGCCAGCACCAGCGGCGTCAGCGTCGCCGGCGTGATATTCATTTCCGCGCGCACCGAGCGTATCGCGGTGACCAGATCGACCACCCAGCCGATCTCGGCTTCGGCGGCAGGATCGCTGAAATCCGCCGCTTCGGTAGTGGCCAGAATCGCAGCCGCGAGACGCGGATCGGCTTCCGCGCCCGATGCGATCAATGACAATTGCTCGTCGGTGAGAGCGTTCACCTTGCGCGACCACGGCGCCAGCGCCAACAGGCCGTCGCGCGTCGCGGTCACCGCCCAGAGCTCTTCGGTGATAAACGGCATGAACGGATGCAGCAGTTTGAGGATTTCGTCGCGCGCCCACGCCACCATGGCGCGGGTCTCGGACCTGGCGGCGCCGTCCTCGCCCATCAGCACCGGCTTGGCAAGTTCGAGATACCAGTCGCAATACACGTTCCAGACAAAGCGATAGATCGCGCCTGCGGCATCGTTGAAGCGGCAGGATTCGATCGCTTCGGTGACCTCGCGGGTGGCGCGCGCCGTCTCATGCGCGATCCAGCGGTTCAACGTCTCCTTCGCGTTGGTCGGATCGAAGCCCGGCGGCAACACGCAGCCGTTCATCTCGGCAAAGCGGCAGGCGTTCCAGAGCTTGGTCGCAAAATTGCGATTGGTTTCCACGTGATGCGGCGAAAGCTTGATGTCATGGCCCTGCGCCGCCGCACGTGCCAGCGCAAAACGAAGCGCGTCGGCGCCATAGTCATCGATGACTCCGAGCGGATCGATGACGTTGCCTTTCGACTTCGACATCTTCGCGCCCTTCTCGTCGCGAACCAGGCGGTGGATGTACACAGTCGAAAACGGAGCCTCCTTCATGAAGTGGAGGCCCATCATCATCATGCGGGCGACCCAGAAGAAGATGATGTCGAATCCGGTCACCAGCACGTCGGTCGGATAATAGCGCTTCACATCGGTGTCGTCGTCGGGCCAGCCCAGGGTCGAGAACGGCCACAGTGCCGAGGAGAACCAGGTGTCGAGCACGTCTTCATCACGCGTGATGAAGCCCAAGCGCTTGGCCGGGTCGAGCGCCATCTCGCGCCCCTGCTCCGGTGTAATGACTTCCTGCTCGGCATAATAGCCAAGCGCGTTGCCGACGGCCTCGTCCTCGGTTTCGGCGACGAACACCTTTCCATCGGGCCCGTACCACGCCGGAATCTGATGGCCCCACCAGAGCTGGCGCGAGATACACCAGGGCTGGATGTTCTCCATCCACTCGAAGTAGGTCTTCTCCCAGTTCTTCGGCACGAACGTGGTCGCGCCGCTGCGCACCGCCGCCATCGCGGGTTGCGCCATGGTCTTGGCGTCGACGTACCACTGGTCCGTCAGATACGGCTCGATGATGACGCCCGAGCGATCGCCGTGGGGTACCATGTGGGTGTTGGGTTCGATCCTCTCCACGAAACCGAAATCTTCCAGTCGTGCCACGATCTGCTTGCGGGCGACGAACCGGTCGAGGCCGTTCAATTCCTCCGCGAAATACTCTGATTCTTCCGGCAATCCGCGCAGATAATCCTCGTTGCCGACCAGCGTGAGACGACCCTCCTGATCGAGCACGCTGATCCGCGGCAAGCCGTGCCGATTGCCGACTTCGAAATCGTTGAAGTCATGCGCCGGCGTGACCTTCACCGCGCCCGAGCCCTTTTCGGGATCGGAATATTCGTCGGCTAGAATCGGAATCTTGCGTCCCACCAGCGGCAGGATCACGTGCTTGCCGACGAGGTCTGCGTAGCGCTCATCGTTCGGATGCACCGCCACCGCGCTGTCGCCGAGCATTGTTTCGGGCCGCGTCGTAGCGACCACGATGAACGTCGCGGGATCGTCGGGATTGAAGGTGCGGCCTTCCAGCGGATAGCGCAAATACCAAAGGCTGCCCTTGACCTCGACCTGCTGCACCTCGAGATCCGAGATCGCCGTCAGCAGCTTCGGATCCCAGTTCACCAGCCGCTTGTCTTTGTAGATCAGCCCTTCACGATGCAGTTCGACGAACACCTTCACGACCGCGCGCGACAGGCCTTCGTCCATGGTAAAGCGTTCGCGCGACCAGTCGCAGGACGCGCCAAGCCGCTTCAGCTGGTTGACGATGACGCCGCCGCTCTCGGCCTTCCATTGCCAGACGCGCTCGAGAAACTTGGCCCGGCCCATGTCGCGCCGGCCCGGCTGCTGCCGCTCCATCAATTGCCGCTCGACCACCATCTGGGTCGCGATCCCGGCGTGGTCCGTGCCCGGCTGCCACAATACGTCGCGGCCGCGCATCCGCTCGAAGCGGCACAGAATGTCCTGCAGGGTGTTGTTAAGCGCGTGCCCCATGTGCAGCGAGCCGGTCACGTTCGGCGGCGGGATGACGATGGTGAAGGGTTTCGCGTCGCGGCGCTCCGGGCGCCCGGCCCTGAACGCGCCGCTCTCCTCCCAGATCCGGGACATGCGGCCTTCGATATCCGCGGGCTGGTAGTTTTTCTCGATCATGGCAATGCAATCATGGCTATGGAACGCTAGATCATGAACCGATTGGATCGGATCATGATCTCATCTCTTTGTTTGAGCATGATCTTTTCGGAAAACCGGTACCACCCTCGGATCAAGTCCGAGGGCATGCTTTTCCGGATCATGCTGTAGAAAGCCGCCGGAACGCGCCAAGTCAACACGACAGGCGCGTGGAACGCAGGATTAAGCCGGATGCAGTGGCTGAACGAGGGCCGGCCCTCCGCGAGCGGAACAGGGCGCTAGCGCCCGCGTGAAACCCGCTCGATTTCCGCCTTGACGATGCGCTCCACCAGCCCGGGCAGATTATCGTCGAGCCAGGATTTCAGCATCGGGCGCAGCATTTCCTTGACCAGATCTTCCAGTGTCCGCGCGTTGTTACTCAACACTGTATTGGCCAGGCTGTTGAAGGCCGATTCGACGGCGGAGACGGTTGAGCGGGACAATATCTGCTGAGCCGGCGGCGCCGAACTTTCAAAAGGCGGCGGTTCGAACGCCGGCCGCCGGTGCACGGCTCTGGCAGCGGCGGTTTCGGTGAATTCGAGATCGTCCTGCGGTTCGACCTTGTGGAACGCAGGCTGCGGTGGCTCCGGCACCGCCATCTCGTCGGTAAGTTCGAATACCTCGACCTCGGGCGCGGCCGGCCTTATCTCGGCCTCGGACGTCGCTTCATCGAGGCCGGCCAGCATAGCGTCGATGTCGTCCTGGCTGTTGGACACGGGGGCGGCCGCGGCAGGCGGGGGTGCCGCCGGGGGTGGCGCGGGCTTGGCGGGCGCCGGCGGCGGCGCCTTCGCAACAGCCGCTTGCGCGGCGGGAATCGCCGACGGCGGAATGTTAGTCATCACCGGCGCCTTGACCGCCGGCGTCACTGCGGCGGGCTTCTCCAGCTTCGCTGCCGTCGGGCTGGGGGCCTTCTCGGCACCCGCAGGTTTTGCTTCATCGTCGGCAATGATGCGCCGGATCGACGCCAGAATCTCCTCCATCGAGGGCTCTTGGACCTTTGCAGGCTGCGTCATCTCCGACCCCACATCATCAACGCCCTCGTATGCGTTTTACACCAAGCAAGACAGGATTTGCCTATTCCGGATAGGCAGGCCGGGATTTCCATCGCACCAGCCCACTTGTCCCCAGATCAAGCGCCGCTCGATGGCTCGCGCCCCATTTTCGCCCCTGCCCAGACACCGAAGCGCCGCGCGCCTTGAGGATGTAAATTCGACGCGAATCGCTCTGCTGCCCCTGAGAAAGGTACGTCATGGCCACAATTGATTGCAAGCAACGCGCCAGCGCTTGAGCCGCCAACACACACCCTTGGGCTTGTCCCGAGGGCGTGGGCGGTCTGGCGAAAACACCATGCGCTCACTTCATTAATCCAGAGCGCGATCTGCGGACCAGCGACCAGGTTTGGCCGCGAAACCGAGCGCGCGCTATGAACGGCGTCCGTGCTTCGACGCCAGCAGCGGCAATCAGCGGCCGTCGGGAGTGCGAACGCCCATCCAGCTGTCGCGAACCTGCTGATAATGCACACTCGGATCGTACACGGTGGTAGCCAGATTGAGCACCTGCGGCGACAACCGGCCGATGGTATTCAAGACGGAATATGACGCCACCACCCGGTCGTGCTGCGCGGTGACGAGCGCGACGCGGGCGTTGACCAGCGCCTGCTGGGCGTTCAGCACGTCGAGCGTGGTTCGCTGTCCGGCCTTGGCCTCTTCGCGCACGCCGTTGAGCGCGATCTCGGATGCGGCCACCTGCGATTGCGCCGAAGCGACCTGCGCCTTGCCTGCCACTAACTGCCCCCAAGCCGTAACAACGTTGGCACGGGTCTGGTCGCGAACCTGTTCGAGGTTGAGGCGCTGCTGCGCCAATGTTTCTTTCGATTGGCGGATCAGCGCATACTCGGCACCGCCCTGATATACCGGGACAGACAGCTGCGCGACCGCGGCGGCGCCGAACGACCTGAAGATCGTCAGCTGCTGTTCGTAGGATTGCTGCACCGAGGCCTGCAACGTCACCGTGGGCAGTAGCGCGCCTTCGTTCACCTTGACCTGGAGATAATTGACATCGATGCCGAACATCGCGGCGGTCACATTCGGATTTTCCGTCAGGCCGAGATCGACCGCGCCAGGCAGTGTCCCCGGCAAATAACGGTCCACCGGCGAACCCGGCGCGAGCTGCTCCGGTTCGTTGCCGATGATGCGGCGGAAATTCGATCGCGTCGTGACCAGATTGGCTTCAGCGGTCAGTAGTTGCGTCTTGCCGGCGGCAAGCTGCGCCTCCGACTGCGCGACGTCGGTGCGGGTCACCTCGCCCACATTGAACCGATCGCGGGTCTGCTTCAGCGTCTGCTCGAGAACGCGGACGTTGCTGCGCTGAACCTCGACGATGGCGGCATCGCGCAGATAATCCATGTAGATGGTGGCCGCCGAGAGCAGCACACCCTGTTCGAGGACCCGCAGCGCTTCACGCGCGCCCGAGACCTGGCTCTCCGCCGCACGGGTTCTGTTGGCGGTTTGCTGGCCGTTGAAAAGCGTCTGCGTGACCGTGGCGCCGACGCTGCGCGGCGCGTTGGTGCCGTGAATTTCGGTTCGCACGATCGCGGTGGGAGAGCCGCCCGAGGTGGTGTTGGTGTCGGTATATTGATAACCGGCACTGCCGGTGATCGCGACGCGCGGACGATAGCCCGACAGCGCCTGCGGTACGTTCTCGTCGGTGGCGCGGACCGAGGCGCGCTGCGCGTTGAGCTGCGGATTGATCTGATAGGCGCGCACCAGCGCAGCCTCGATCGTGTCGGCCAGGACCGGCGACGGACCGATAGACATCATCAGGAGGACTGCAACCGCAGCTCCGGTAACGAACTTCACACCACCCATCCCTGGCAATCCATCCATCGCGTTCTCCGGTTCAAACGCGTCCGAACCGGCTGATTCCGAGTAAAATCCCTTCACACCTTATTCCGCGCGCAAGCGGGACGGAACCCCCGGCGGCAAAACGCGGTCGAAACTCTTGACGTGGGGCATCCGGGCCACACTTCTGATTTAGAACAGCAAGTAGTGCCGTTTGAGTTAAAAAACGAAGGCGGGAACCCGTCCAAGTCCGGGCAAAACGGGGACCGCCGCATCGAACAGCGCCCGCGTTCCGAAGTCGGCATGGGAGTGTGTCACGATCATGGCCCGCTGCGGTTGCGTCATGGCAAAGACTCCGACCAGCCGGCCGCCGTCCTTGAGCTGCCGGTAAAGCCGGTCAGGCGTGACCTCGGTGGCGCCATTGAGCACGATCACATCATAGGGCGCGTTTGCCGCGTCCCCCTCTGTGGGATCGGCGGCCCGGACCGTCACATTTGCAATTCCGAGCTGGGCCAGAACGTCTTTTGCCCTGGCGACCATGGTCGGGTCGACTTCGGTCGCCGTCACCTGCCCGGCCAGCCTGGCCACGACGGCCGCCGCATATCCGGTCGCGCAACCGACCACCAGAACATTGTCGGTATCCTTGATATCGGCGGCCTGCAGCATTTTCGCCGTTACCACGGGCTTGATCAGGAACCGTCTCTCCGAGCCGCCCTCGCTGACGTCGAGATCGATATCCAGATAGGCCAGCGCCTGCTTGTTCTGCGGCACAAATGCCTCGCGCGGCACCGCGAGCATCGCGTCGATGATTCTGAAATCGGTGACATCGCTGGGACGCACCTGGCCATCGACCATTTTCTGGCGCGCGATCGAAAAACCGGACATGGACGGACCTTTGGACTGACTTTTGGGCGGACCTGTAGGGATCGAGCCGGCGTTGCCGCAGCAGAAGCGTGAAACCGCGGCATCTTTGGTACAAGGTCAGCCAAAACGCAACACGCCCATCGTGCAAGCCGAAGCCCAAGACAGACCTCAAGACAAGCCCTCAAGACAAGCCCTGGAGAAGCACAACACCGGCTATCCGCGCTCGCCCCCGATTGGCGGGGAATGCGGGTCTATTCGATCGGCACGGCGAGGCGCCCGATCAACCTCGCCACTTCGTCCAAACGGTCGGAATCGTGCTCCGCGACGGCTTGTGCAAGCCGAACGAGGCACTCGTCATCGCTCATCTCGGGGGTGTCTGGGAACGTCGACGGCGCTGGTCTCATCGGGAAGGTCCGGACGTCTGGCATCGAATCACCTCTAGGCGAACCCCGGCGCTATTAATTGTGCGGTGCGAATGCGTCTTTTTGGGGCTCGTTTCCCAGTGCGGCCGTGGTGCGGGATCGCCCGACACGGAGCTAGATTGCATTTTTCGCATTGTCTAAAACGGCAACAAGTCCTTGCCGCACAGGGAGTTTGCATCGCCGGTTGAGGTTGCGTGCGAGCGGCCTATTTCCCGCTTTGCAAGGCTCTGGGGCTTTGTTATACGCAGCCCGTCGCGACCCCCATGGGGTTTCGCCTGTTCCTCGGTAGCTCAGCGGTAGAGCATTCGACTGTTAATCGAATGGT
>DATHHQ010000231.1:0-8645 GCA_035490095.1 Bradyrhizobium sp. | reverse complement strand
GCGCAGCGCCTCATAAGCGCGTTCACGCGCGTCTTCGACACGCTCGTAAGCGCGTTCACGCGCGTCTTCGACGCGCTATGGGGCGGTACACCGCGGAGCCCAGACACAAAATCGCGAAAACAACCCCATGCAAAGTAGAATAGGCCCGGCTCGCAGCGCTCGTGCGGCTTGCGTCCCGGGCACAAGAAGAAAAAATGATCCGTCGTCACGGCCCCAACCTAATCTCATCCCGCTCTGGAGGCTCGCGACCTCTTCCCGCAAAGCGCGGCGGAGAGGTGAAGGAAGCTATCCCGCGCTGGAAAGCTGGCCTGATGCAGGCATCGCCACGAGCGGCGGCTTGGCGTTGAGGCCTTCGACCTGAAAGCCGGCAACGCGTTTGTAATTGGCGGCGATGTCTTCCAGCTCCTTGAGCGACAGCACATCGGTGACGACGTTGAATCCATCAGGCGCGCGTTCCTCGACCAGTTGCATCACCTGCTCCGGCCCGTTGCGCCGGTTGAGCATGACAAGATCCGTCGTGGCCGGCCGGCGCTCCGCCTCATACGCCACCAGAGCGGCATTGGTCGCGCCATGCGCCAGGATTTCGCGGGTGATGACGCGGGCGTCGAGGATCGCCTGCGAGGCGCCATTGGAACCGATCGGATACATCGGATGCGCGGCGTCGCCCATCAGGGTAGTCAGGCCGAATGTCCATTGCGGAATCGGATCGCGATCGACCAGCGGATACTCGTAGGCATGCGGGCAATTGCGGATCAGGCCGGGCACGTCGAGCCAGTCGAATTTCCAATCCGTGAACCACGGCAGGAATTCCTCCAGCCTGGCCGTGCGGTTGTAATCCTCCCGCCGCCATTGGTAGGTCGGCGGCATGTGCCGCTCGGCGACCCAGTTGATCCAGAATTTTCCTGATGCGTCCGCCTCCTTCGAAATCGGGTAGCAGACGAATTTCAGGATTTCGTGGCCGGCCATGATCATGGTGCGGCCGGAGAGAAACGCGTCGCCGGCGGTAATGCCGCGCCAGAGAATGCGTCCGTTCCAGATCGGCGGACCCTCCTGCGGATACAGCTTTTCGCGGATCGCGGAGTGAATGCCGTCGGCCGCGATCAATAGCGCGCCGTCATGGCTGCCCGCCGGTTGGCCAGTCGCCTTGTCGATGAAATCAGCGTGGACACCGCTCGCGGTCTCCGACCAGCCGTACAGATGATGGCTGGTGAGAATGTTTTCGGCCCCCAGCCGTTCGGTCGCGGCGTCGAGCAGAATCCGCTGCAGCGTGCCGCGATGGATCGAAAATTGCGGCCATTTGTAACCGGCCTCGATGCCGCGGGGCTCGCTCCAGATCGGCTTGCCGTGTTTGGAAAAATACGCGAGTTCCCTGGTGCGCACGCCAGACGCATCGAGCCGGTTGAGCAGGCCGAGTTCGATCAACTCACGCACGGCATGCGGCAGCAGGTTGATGCCGACGCCGAGCGGCTTCAATTCGGAGACGCTCTCGAATACTTTGGCGGGAACGCCGATTTGATGCAGGCTGAGCGCCAGCGTCAGTCCGCCGATGCCGCCGCCCGCGATAAGAACGGTCATGATACGACCCTCATTGATGGCGTCATGGCATGGGAGGCGGCAGGCGGCAACAGCGAAACATGGCCGCAATCGTCCTGCCGCGACTTACTTCTGAAGTAATTGCCCTTCTGATCTCGTCATCTAAGGTTGCCTGCCATGACCGTCCAACATCCGATCTTGCACGACGTCGCCGCCGGACACTTTAGCAGCTTGCTGAAGCATTGGCGAAATGTTCGCCGCCTCACCCAGATCGAACTGGCAGGCGATGCAAATGTCTCGGCCAGGCATCTGTGTTTTCTGGAAACCGGACGCGCGCAACCGAGCCGCGAGATGGTGCAGCTGCTTGGAAGTGCGCTCGATCTGCCGCTTGAGGAGCGCAATGCGTTGCACGTGGCAGCAGGCTTCGTGCCGCCTTATGGCGATCGGGGCCTGGCGGCTGATAATTTGCAGCATGTGCGCCAGGCGTTCGATTTCATTCTTCGGCAGCAAGAGCCGTACCCCGGGATCGTCGTCGATGGACATTGGGACGTCCGGATTCGCAATGAAGCCTCCCGACGTTTGTTCAAGGTCTTTCACGAGTCGTACGAGATGGAATCCGACATTGCGGATAACGCCATGCACGTGGTTTTCCATCCAAAAGGTCTGCGTCAGTTCATCTTGAACTGGAACGAGTTCGCCGGCCAGATGATCCAGATACTTCATCGCGAGGTCGCGCAAGGCAGTAGTGTTGCGGCGCAACTGCTCGACGAAATCATGGCCTATCCCGGGCTGTCGGCTGAATGGCGCCGTCCCTGCAATCCGGCTGCATCGTCCCCGGTGATGACAATGCAGCTTGCGAAAGGCGACTTTCGCCTCGCTTTCTTTTCCACGTTCACGACGCTGGCCATGCCGGCAGACGCCGCGCTGCAGAAATTGAAGATCGAATGCTTTTACCCCGCGGACGGCGCGACCGCGGAGAAAGCCCGCGAACTGGCACTGTGACAAATTTCAGGAGATGAAAATGCAGCTTGCCCGGGCCAGTCATCAATCAGCCGAGACGATGAACGAGTTGCGCGCGTTGAACGCGCGCTTCATCCATAACTTTGTGACCAACGACGTGCCCTCGCACGACGCCATTCTTCATCCCGGCTTCATCAATATCTGGCCCACGGGCCAGCGCTGGGATCGGGTGACCTATCTGAAATATTGGGCAACGGCCTTCGATCCCCAAATCATCGTTTACTGGGATGTCCGCGACGAACTCATCACCATCATCGGCGACGTTGCGCTTGTGCGCGCCACCAACAAGCACACGCGCCGCCGCGATGGGAAGGAAGTCACCGGCATGACGATGTACACCGACACGTATCTGTTCGAGAACGGGGCGTGGAAGTGCATTCAAGCCCAGCTCACTACGGTTGCCCCCGAACACCAGTCTGCCGACGACACGATCATCAGCGTCTATATCGAAGGGCAACGTCAGGAGCGGGTTTCGTGACAAATCACGCGGGCCAAACCCTGGGGAGCAGCTACACGGCGAGCGGGCGGAGACGCCACCATCAATCAAGAGCATTGATTGCCCCGCTGGTTGTCCTGGTTCGGAATATTCTCTCCACCGTTCGAATCTGGCGGGGGCGCGCGCGCACGCGACGAGAACTCGCGGCGCGGAGCGAGCGTGAGCTGCGGGATATCGGAACCTGCTGGTCGTCGATCGCAGATGAGGTCAGCAAGCCGTTCTGGCGGGCGTGAACAAGTCCGTCGCCGAATGCCGCCCCAACCGGGCAAGTTGTCTTGCGAGAACAAGATGGCTTCGGCGCAGGATTGTCATCAGGCCGTCCGCCGCTTCGGCCGATCAAGCCCGCGTCCGGTCTCCAGCATCAGCTTGCGCAGCCAGATCGATCCGGGATCGAACTGCGCCCGCGTCGGGTAGAACATGAATTGTTCGTCGATGCCGGGGTCGAGCGGCGGCGTGACCGCCGTCAGCGACAATGGTTTGGCGAGTGCTGCGATCAGGCGGCTGGGGACGAATGCCACAAGCTCGGTACGCGCGACGATATGGAGCGCCTCGATATAGCCGGGCACGACCAGCGCGATGCGCCGCTCCAATCCTTTGGTCCGCAGCCAGCCGTCGATCAGGTCGGCGTTCTGGCCGCGGATGACGACGGCGACGTGCCGCGCATTGAGGAAAACATCGCGCCGCTTCAGCTTCGCGCCAATGGCGTGGCCGCGCCGAACCGCGAGCGCGTCGCGGTCGGTATAGAGAAGCTGACGGTGAAATCCCTTGAAGGCGTCGCCGATCGAGATCACGAGATCGATCGTGCGCGCAAACTCCGCGGTGAAGATCGCCGGACCGCGCCACGGCACGATGTCGAGCTGGACGTTGGGAGCCAGCGCGGTAATCTTCTCCATCAGCGGCGGCACCAGAAGCTCCACCGCGAGATCGGGCATCATCAGGCGAAAGCGCCGTTCGCTGCGCATGGCATCGAAATCGTCCGGAATGAAAAGTCCGCGCACCTGGTCGAGCGCTTGCGCCAGCGGCCCGCGCAGCGCCTGAGCCCGCGGCGTCAGTTCCATTCGCGCGCCGACACGAACCAGCAAGGGATCGCCGAGCATGTCGCGCAGCCGCTGCAGCGCGTGGCTCGCGGCCGGCTGCGACAGGCCAATCCGCATCGCGGCGCGGCTGACATTTGCTTCCAGCAGCAGGGCATCGAGGGCGACGAGCAGGTTGAGGTCGAGCGCGGCTAAATTCATCAGCCGAATATATATCATATGGACTATCGATTGGAAGAATGTCGTGCGGACCGCGATGATCGGCGGTATCAGAGCAACGGAGAAGCCGCCATGAGCGCAGCAGCCAACAAGAAGTTAGTCGAACAAGTCTACACGGATTCCGCCAACCGGAGCGGCACGACATTCGCCGACAACCTTGCTGACGACGCGAGTTGGATCGTGACCGGCCAGTATTCGTGGTCGCATGAGTTCAAAGGGCGCGACGCGATCCAGAACGGTCTGATGGGCCATTTCCGGTCGTTCTTCGCGGTGCGGCCGCGCACCCTGGCGTTTAATTTCATCGCGGAGGGCGACTATGTCGTGGTCGAGGCGCGCGGAGACAACGTGACCAAGGCCGGTCTGCGCTACGACAACCAGTACTGCATGGTGTGGCGGATCGAGAACGGCAAGATCAAGGAGATCAAGGAATACTGCGATTCCGCGCTGGTCGAGCGCGTGCTCGGGCCATTTCCCGAAGCACGGAAGCTCGCGGGTTGACGCATTGAGCCACGTCTGTGCGGAAGGCAAACCGGGTCATGGGCCTCAATCGCGAAAACTCTCAAGCTCGACGTTCGCCTTTATCGAGGGCATTCTGGCGCGCGTCCGGACGTGGCGCGCGCGCAGCCGTGTCCGGCGCCAACTCGCCGTCATGAGCGAGCGAGAATTGCAGGATATAGGAACCTGCCGGGCGGAGATCGCCGATGAAGTCGGCAAGCCGTTCTGGCTGAAATGAAAGGGGAGATCGATATGAGCAAGGAGTTTATGAGCCCGGCGACGCTGCCGCCGCCGGTCGGCTATTCGCACATCGCCAAGGTCAGCAAGGGCACCCTGATCTACCTGGCGGGTCAGGTTTCGAGCGACGCGTCGGGCAACCTGGTAGGCGAGGGCAATTTCGAGGCGCAGGTCGAGCAGGTGTTCGGCAATCTCAAGCTCGCGCTCGAGGCGGCCGGCGCGACCATGGCCGACATTGTCAAAATGAACATTTACCTGGTCGCGGAGGTGGACCAGGCCGAGGTGCCGAAGTTGCGAGCCATCCGCGACCGTTACGTCAATGTGGCGAAACCGCCGGCCAGCACGCTGGTTGTCGTCACGCGTCTTGCCCGGCCGGGATGGTTGATCGAGATCGAGGCGATCGCAGCGACCGACGATTGAAAATCGAAAACGGCGCCCGCGATGGGCGCCGTTTTGCTGTGCCGGGCCGGATCAGGCCGCTTTGGTCTTGAGATGGCGGAACATGATGCCGCGCGCCTCGTCGTCCATTTCGGCCTTGAATACGAACTTGTCCTTCAGCGCGATCGCCCGCGCCGCGGCCGGCCTTGCCGAGATTTCATCGACCAGCCGCTTCACGTTGGAATATTTTGCGAACACTTCTTCGCCGAGCACGTGCGGCGCCAGGCGCGCCCAGCCCCAGAACGCCATATCGACGATCGTGTAGGTATCGACGACCATATAGCGGCTCTTGGCGAGATGATCGTTGAGAATGCCGTAATGACGCTGCGCTTCGAACTGGTAACGGTTGTGGGCATATTCGAGGCCCTTTCCGAGATCTCTTGGCGCATGGTGCTTGAAATGCACCGCCTGTCCCGAATACGGGCCGACGCCGGTGGCGACGAACATCAGCCACGACAGCAACTGCGCGCGGTTGGCGGGTGTATTGGCGGGCAGGAATTTGCCGGTTTTCTCGGCGAGGTAAAGCAGGATCGCATTGCTGTCGAAGACGAACACGCCGTCATCGTCGATCGCCGGCACCTTGCCGTTCGGGTTGACCGCGAGAAATTCCGACTTGAATTGATCGCCCTTGCGGGTGTCGACCGGCACCAGCTCATAGGGCAGGCCGGACTCTTCCAGAAACAGCGCGACCTTGTTGGGGTTCGGCGCGCCGTTGAAGTAAAATTTGAGCATTGGGATCTCCCTCGCCTTTGTTGCCGACAAAAATCGGAATGCGGCGGCACTGCCGCGGGCAGGGTGTCCATGCTCAAATTTCGGCAAAAAGCGCAAGGGACGAGTTCGCGAGCAAGGTATGCAGTGCCGTCATTGCATGGAGCAGCGGGCGCGCCTTGCCGCTCTACAATCCGGAATAGAGCAAGCCGCATATGCTGGCGACAATCAGCGCGACGCCGGCTACCCTCATGGCGGTCGCTGAACGGATGGCCGAATGCAAACTTGACGCGTGGATCGCCTGTTCGGATCGGCGCGCATAGCCCTCGACGATAATTTGCTGATTGAAGTTGCGGTTCGCGTCCAACGCATCGGACAAGCCGGCGCAGATCAGCAGGATGCCCAGCAGGCCGAGACCGGCAAACCCTAACAACGCAAAGATCAGCATTGGAAACAGGCCGACCAGAAAGATCGGCAGCAGCGACAACAGCAGCAGTGCTTCAGGTTGCCTTCGCATCGCAGATCGCTCGACGCAATCAATGGCGTGCGCCGAGTTTACTCCCCGCGACTGCGTGGAATCAAGACGAAAGGTGTACCGGCCGCCGGATCTCAGCTCACTGCCATCCCGGAGCGGATTTCGGCGCGCAGCTCATCGATCAGCCGCAGGCCCTTCTTGGTTTCGATGTGCCAGAAGGTCCAGCCGTTGCAGGCACCGGAACCCTGCGCCACCGCGCCGATGCGGTGGATCGAGCCGACCTTGTCGCCGAGCATGATGGCGCCGTCGGCGCGGACCAGGGCGCCGTGGCGCTTTTTGGAATCGACCAGTTTGGTGCCGGGCGAGATCATGCCGCGCTCGATCAGTTCGGAGAACGCGACGCGAGGCGCGTCACGCGCGGTCATGAACGGCGCCAGGGTCGCTTCCGGCAGCGGCTCGATGGCGGCGATGCGCGCTTCTGCCGCAGCCGCGTAGGTCTGATCGCGTTCGAAGCCGATATAGCGGCGGCCGAGACGCTTGGCGACGGCGCCGGTGGTGCCGGTGCCGTTGAACGGATCGATCACGAGATCGCCGGGCTTCGACGACGACAGCAGCACGCGCGCCAGCAGACCTTCGGGTTTCTGGGTCGGATGGACTTTCTTGCCGTCTTCGCCCTTGAGGCGTTCGTCGCCGGTGCACAGCGGGATCAGCCAGTCGGAACGCGCCTGCACGTCCTCATTGGCGGCCTTCAGGGCCTCGTAGTTGAAGGTATAGCCCTTGGCCTTCTCGTCGCGCGCGGCCCAGATCATGGTCTCATGCGCATTGGTGAAGCGGCGGCCGCGGAAATTCGGCATCGGATTGGTCTTGCGCCAGACGATATCATTGAGAACCCAGAAGCCGAGGTCCTGCATGATCGAGCCGACGCGGAAAATGTTGTGGTAGGAGCCGATCACCCACAGCGTCGCCGATGGTTTCATGATGCGGCGGCAGGCGAGCAGCCAGGCGCGGGTGAAATCATCGTAGGCGGCGAAGGATGAGAACTTGTCCCAGTCGTTGTTGACAGCGTCGACGTGGGATTCGTCGGGACGCTTGAGATCGCCCTTGAGCTGCAGATTGTACGGCGGATCTGCGAACACCAGATCGACCGAGCCAGCCGGAAGCTTCGACATCTCGGCGACGCAATCGCCGACGACGATACGGGTACTCGGATCGGGCTCGAATTGAGTGCGGGGCGCCCTTGCAGACGCCCCGCGACGCGACACAACCATGACTCAAATACTCTGACTCAGGCGACGCTGTCGGCGACGCGGGACTAAACAACCGACTGGCCATACCTTGACGTGCCGAGGTAAACACCGGGTTATCGCGACGCACTTGGTAGGCATAGATTGCTAGGTAATTTTTGCCGGGCGGGTTATTGATTTATGAAATGGAAATTTTACGTGGTTGGCGCGTTGGGTATCGGCGAGCGTGCTGCCAGCCGACCGGAATGAGGAAAAACCGCCATGCGTTACGATGACTTCCGCCGCAGCGACGATATCGATGACCGTCGCGATGACAGCGGCGGCGGCGGTGGCGGTGGTGGCGGCTTCGGTCTTCCGATGGGCGGCGGCGGGCTCGGCATCGGCACCATGATCGTGCTCGGTCTCGTCGGCTACGCCTTCGGCATCGATCCGCGCATCCTGATCGGCGGCGCGGAAATTCTCACCGGCGGGCAGTCGCCGAGCTATCAATCCGATCGCCGGTCGGCGCCCGCCAAGACCGGTGCGCCGACCGACGAGATGGGCAGCATGATTTCCGGTGTCCTCGGCGAGATCGACGACCGCTGGAGCGAAATCTTCCAGGCCAGCGGTCAATCCTATTCCGGTCCGCGCATCGTGCTGTTTCGCAACGCCACCAATGGCGGGCGCTGCGGCATGGCGCAGGCGGCGATGGGGCCGTTCTATTGCCCGCCGGACAAGCAGATCTTTCTCGATACCGGGTTCTTCCG
>DATHHQ010000230.1:0-7696 GCA_035490095.1 Bradyrhizobium sp. | reverse complement strand
GAGACCTTGAGCATCTGGTCTTCGAGATTGACCGCGTTGCCGGCGGGCCTGGTCTGAAAGCTGCCGTTGCCGTTCTGCGTGAAACTTTGTGTGGCCCCCGCCGCCGCAATATGACTGCCGCTGGTGCGCATCATCGGCAGCGTCCCCATCGATCCGGGGGCGCTTGAGCCGTTGCGATCGAATTTCGGTTCGACCAGGTCGCGCGGCCTGAAATTCGGCGTGTCCGAGTTGGAGATGTTTTCGGCGAGCACACGCTGACGCTCCTGGTGCCACTGCATCTTGGTGCGCAGCGCCGACAGGACCGGAAGATCGTTGATGGCCATCGCACCGTTCCCTTAGCCTCCGGGCGCGGCGCCCCTGAGGTAGGCAGAATTTGCCGTGTGTATGGTTAACAGCGGGTTAAGATGCGCCGCGAATGGCGGAACACGCCGGCCGCGATTTCGGCCGGTCCGATCAATCGAGCGCATTTTCGCCACGAAAGCTGCGTTAACCACCCACGTCATGGATGCGGAGACGCCCAGAAGTCGTTTTGGCCACAGCGATTCTTGGTTTATTAGGATGTGGGGCGCGGCAGATCTTGCCGTGGGACGTTAAGAAATAGGGCCAATCTCACGCTTTCGTCGTTTTCTGTCTCGTTCCGGATTCGCCTCCGACGAAACAGAACCTTAACAAAAGCGTTATTCGCCGGGAACAAAGCATGCAGGCACTCACATTCGTCTTCGCATTCGTCGCCGTTCTAGCGCTGATCGGCGTCGCCGCCTGGCTGGTTCGCCGATTCGCCGGCAACCGCCTGGGTGCCAACACCAATCGCGGACGGATGCCGCGGTTGGCCGTGATCGACGCCGCCGCCGTGGATGGCCGCAGGCGCCTGGTGCTGGTGCGGCGTGACAATATCGAACATCTGCTGATGATCGGCGGGCCGACCGATATTGTTGTGGAATCCAATATCGTGCGCGCCATGACCGCACGGGATCCGATGCCGCAACGGCCTGCCGTCGGTGGCGGCGAGCCAGCGCCGCGGATTGTGCCGCTGCCCGACGCCGTCAGCCGGAGCGACGGCGACGGGTCGCGGTCCGACGCCTTCGATCACACCGAGCCGCAAATGCCCGAGCCGCCGCCGCGGCCGGCCCGGCCTTCTTTTGCCGACGAGATACGCCGCCCCGCGGCGGCATTATCGGAACGGCGCGGCGACCCCCTGACCGGCTTCACACCGGAGCCGCTGGGCGGCCGATCCGACCTGCTCGGCGAGCCGATGCCGCTGCGGCTGCCAACGCGCAACGAACCGATGATGCCCCGCGTGCCGCGCGCGAGTGAACCGCCAAAGGCCCCCCCACCGCCAAAGGCGCCTCCGATTCCTCGCGCGCCGGAACGCGCCGCAACGCCCCCGCCGCCTCCGCCGACCCCGGTTCAGCCCACGGCCGAACAGAATCTCGCCGAGATGGCGCAGCGACTGGAAGCCGCGTTACGCCGGCCGGCCGGCGACGCCAGCGAACCGCGCATCGGTGCGCCGCCGGTGGCGCCCGAACCGCCGCCGATCCGCACCGCCCCGCCACCGCGCCCTGAGCAATCGATGACGCCGCCGGTTGCGACGCCGTCGCCGAAGAGCGGCTTTGAGAATCTCGAAGACGAGATGGCGTCATTGCTGGGCCGTCCAAAGAACAATTCGTGAGGCCGGCCGAAGTCCCGCGTAGAGTTTTATTTCTTGCCACGCTGATAGCCGCCGGATCGCTCGCCGATCCGGCGTTCGCGCAGGATATCAGCATCAATCTCGGCCAGGGCAATGGCGGCGTCACCGAGCGCGCGATCCAGATGATCGCGCTGCTGACGGTGCTGTCGATCGCGCCGTCGATCCTGATCATGATGACGTCGTTCACCCGGATCGTGGTCGTGCTGTCGCTGCTGCGAACTGCGCTGGGCACCGCGACCGCGCCGCCGAACTCCGTCATCATCGCGCTCGCGATGTTCCTGACCGCGTTCGTGATGGGCCCGGTGCTGCAGAAATCCTACGACGACGGCATCAAGCCGCTGGTCGCCAACCAGATCGGCGTCGAGGACGCGTTGCAGCGGGCTGCGGTGCCGCTGCGCGGCTTCATGCAGAAGAACGTGCGCGAAAAGGATCTGAAGCTGTTCATGGACCTTTCCGGCGAGGCGCCGCCGGCGACGCCGGAAGAAATGTCGCTGCGGATTCTGGTGCCGGCGTTCATGATCTCGGAGCTAAAACGCGCCTTCGAGATCGGCTTCCTCCTGTTCCTGCCGTTTCTGATCATCGACCTCGTGGTCGCCTCGGTGCTGATGTCGATGGGCATGATGATGCTGCCGCCGGTGGTGGTGTCGCTGCCGTTCAAGCTGATTTTCTTCGTGCTGGTCGACGGCTGGTCGCTGGTGGCGGGCAGCCTGGTGCAGAGCTACGGGGGATAGAGGCCTGATGAGCGGCGCTCCGCGACTAAATATGATCAAAAACAAAGAGTTAAGAGACTGGCTGCGACCGCGCTAGGGACGGAATTAATGGATTTTCAAGGGAAGGAATGCTATATCTCTCCCGAGGGAAACATCATGTCGGCACGGCTCCAACACGTCACTTCCGGCTCGACTGAAGCCTACATCCGCGAGCTTGCGTCACGGCACCAAGTCGTTTTCATCCCGACAAAGCTTGACGCATTCGCACAGGATGTCACCCGTCTTGCGGCGGATGATGTGCGCCTCGATGAGGTCGAATGCCTGCTTCTTGGCTTGCAGCGCGCGGGCCATCTCAGCCGTCCGGAGCTCATCCACCTCCAGGCGAAGTATCTGCGTGAAGCCAAACCGTGAGCTTCGATCCGTTCGGTGATTTCGCGACCGAGGGATACTTGCGCAATGTCGAGAAAGAGAAGGATCTCGACATCGTCAAAAGGCTTGAGCACGCTTCATTCACGACAGGGCTAGACGAAGCCTTCACCGCGCTTGGAAGATCCAGACAGTTTTCCTATTCAGACGTTCTGCAAACGCACGGCATCCTTTTCAATGCCGTCTATCCGTGGGCGGGACAAGATCGCCTCTCGATTGCTCCGACGCTCTCCGTCCGCAAGGGACCCGTCATTTTTGCCAACCCCTCCGAAATCCAGCCTGCGGTCGAGTTCGCGCTGAGGAAGGCGCAGGAAAAAGATTATCTTCGCGCGCATCCTGGCGAGATTATGGGTTACCTTGCCTTCGGCCATCCGTTTCTGGATGGCAACGGGCGCACAATCGTGACCCTGTTCTCCGCGCTGGCTCAGCGTGCCGGGTTCAGCGTCGATTGGTCAGCGACGGATAAGGATACCTATCTGGACGCGCTCACCAAAGAAATTGACGCACCCTCAAGGGGTCACCTCGATAATTATCTAGCAAAATTCATTCGTGAGCCGATCGCCCATGAAGAACTCGCTGCACAAGTCATAAAAGCGCCCGGCCTCGATGGGCGCACGCCCGCAGGCGATGAAAACGAAGTGATCGGAAACGTCGACGCGCCCGAGGTGAAGGCCCAATACGAGGCGATGTTGCTGAAGCGCAGGAGGAAAACTTAGGCGAGATCGGGAGCGTGACCAATAGCCGTAGCAGCTCCTACGCACAGATTGTCGTCACAGCAAATCTCGATAGCGTCAGCGACGCTCGGCAAGGGCCAAACGGATGGCCAGGCCTGCGAAGACGCTTCCGAGCAGGAATTGCGGCACTCGGCTCAAGCGATTGCGCTTGGCGAAAGCTTGTCCGATCCGACTTGCGGTGAAGATCACCAGACCATTGACGATCAGCCCGATAAGATTGAGCAGCGTCGCAAGTATCATGATTTGTCCGGCCACAGAGCCGGCTTCCGGGTGGACGAATTGTGGGAACAGCGCCAGCACGAACAGTGCCATCTTGGGATTAAGAATGTTGGTGAGTAACCCCTGGCGAAACATCTGGCCGACCGGGTATCGGGGAAGTCGCGCGTTCGGAGCCAATACAGTTCCGTTGGCCCGAAATGCTTTCCAGGCAAGATACATTAGGTAAGCCGCGCCAGCGTAGCGCACGATATCGTAGGCGACCGGCACGGCCAGAAACAGCTGTGAAAGGCCAAACGCTGCCGCTAGCGCAATAGGTCCCCACTTGAATCCCGGCGAGTGACGCAAAACCCGCCGCGCGCCCCTGGCTTGCGCTTCGCGACGCGATCAGCAGCATGTCGGGGCCGGGTGTAGCGGTCAGCGCCAAACATGCGACTGCGAACAACGCTAACGTCGATAGGTCGGGCATCCCAAGATCCTCATGAACGAAGGTCCGGTTTTAGTCGGCTTCGAGAGGGGCCGTACAGGGCGCGTCGCCGCCTTTTTGACGTTCTTCGACCATAACCTTATGAGGGTACGGGGTTGGGAACGCCGGGATTTGTTCAACATGACAAGAGCGGTTCTGTTGCGGCGAAGGGCGACTGGGGCATGCAAGTAGCGAAACTGTGGCGCAGTCTGCTCGCCGTTGGCGCAATGTCTGTGCTGATCGGCGGCGGGGCCCACGCGCAGAATCTGGATCAGGGCAAACCGGCTCCCAAGCTGTTCGCGGACGGTTGCGCGACATGTCATCGCAGCGCCCGCGGTCTTGCCAAGGGCCGCTTCAGACTGACGCTCTTCCTGTTCCTGCAAAAGCACTACGCGACCAGTTCGAGTTCGGCCTGGGCGCTCACCTCTTATCTGGAGTCCGTCGATACGCCGCAGCGCGGCCGATCGCGAGCCGCCACGGCGAAGCCGTCGTCTCCGGCGACGCGCACATCGCGGTCCTCGATCCGTCCGCCCGCGTCGGTGCCGGCGCAGTAAGAGGCGCGTGACCGGACCAAAGCACCGCCGCTTTAATTCTGAAAAGTATCCGCCGACTTCAGCCGCAATGTTATCCACATTTCCGATTATCTTTCGAACGTATTTAGCCTGATTCGGCGGATGATCTCGATTCGCGGGGGATATTGTAATGGCATTTTTTAAGCGTGAGCTCAGCCCGGTCGAGCGCTTCGAGAGTGCGCTGAAGGAAAAGCAGGCGGCGCGGCAGAAGCTGGCCGACCGGTTGGGTATCGCCGAAACGGTACTGGGAGAAAAACGTGCCGCAGCCGAACGGCTGGCGGTGGCCGGTGCCGCCAATGCCCAGCTTGATCGGGCAGAGACCAACATGCGCGCCGTCGAGGAGCGCGCCAAGACACTGCGCGCCGCATTGGCAGAATTCGACGAGCAGATCGCCTCAACCGAGCGTGCATTGGCTGACGCCAAGGCGCAGCGCGACCGAGACCTGGAGGCGGACGAGATCGAGGCGATGGCTGCGGCCATCGAGCAGGCCGCCCCGGGATTTGGTGCCGGTGCCGCCGCGCTGGTGGAGGCTGTCACAAAAAGCGCGGCATCGGTGCCGGAAGCGACCCGGTTCTCCACCAGCGTGGATGCGATCCGTCGCGAGGTTCTCTCGGCTGCGGACTTGATTTGCTGGGAGCTGCGATCCGCCGCGGTGCGCACGCGCGCGGGCAACGCAAACATTACCCACCGCGCGGCACCCGAGCCCGAGCAACCAGCGCCCGCGGAGATCGAGCGGCAATTGATTTACACGCTCAGTCCGCTGCGTTGGCGGGAGGGCAGCGAGGTGCGCAGAGTTCCGGCGTTCGCGCTGGTCGGACTGCCAAAAACGTTGCTGCCGGTCGCGCTGCGGCATCAGCACGTCGACCATCTGAATGCCCGGCGTGTGCAGACCCTGATACACGTCCATGGCAGCACAGGGGTCAACAGCGATCCCGATCAGGACGATCCGCAGCTCGTCGATCTCGATGCGCTCGCCAAAGATGAGACGGAGAGCGCCCAAGCCGACGTTGCGTGAGCGCGGTAACGGTCTTACGGGTCAACGATCAGGCCTTCCCTCTTCGAACAGAAACTAGAGCTACCGCGATGAGGGTTTGCTTCCTGCCGCCGCCATCACATTCCTGGCCGCGCTTAGCGCGCGCCCGGCTCTAGCTTTTGCATCCACCGTCTTCGCAAGCTCGGCGGTCGGAACTTCAATGCTGACCGCGATATCCGCCGGCATGGCTCGCGTCAGCGAAACGAGGTCGATGCCGCCCTCCCCGGGAAACATCCGCTCGTAACGCGCGGCGTGCATCATTTCTTCCGTCGTCGCCGGCCGTTCGGCCGGGCCGTCGCATAACTGCCAATAGTGCAGTCGGTGCGCAGGAATTCCGGCAACTTCGCCGATTGAACTTTTTGACCGGTCGAAGTGCAACGCATCCACCAGAACCCCGGCATTTGCCTGTCCGACTTCTGCGACAATCCTGCTCGCCGTCGTAAGGTCGGGGACGAAGGTCCAGGGCATGAATTCGAGATCGGCCGTCAAACCGTATGGGGCGGCAGCCTCACAAAATCTCGCAAAGCGATCCGTGAACCGATCGAGATCAGGATCGTAAGCCGCGACCAGAATGTGCCTGGCGCCGAGCCGCGCGCCGGTCTCGAAAAATGCCGAGAATGCGGCAATCTCGGTTTCCGGCCTGAACGCGACCACTTCGAGGTCGGCGACGGTGATGCCGGTCGCGTCCAGCCGGGCGATGGTCTCTCGCAGGCTCGCTTCATCTTCCATCAACGGATAGGCAATGCCGCCCGGTACGGCAGGCAGCAGCCGGATTCCGACGTGGTCATAACCGCAGGCCGCGGCGACATCGATCAGCGCAGGCGGCGCCAGCTCGAGTACCGTCAGCGCGGCGAGCGAGAACGGCGGCATCATTCTACACTTGCGATGCGGGCAGCGCGAACATGCCGTGATAAATCTCCGGCTCGCCGATGCCGCCAAACAGGTCGGGTGCCATTTCGGCCGCTTGACGCAATGCGCTACGCAGCGACGCCTCGTCAAGCGCCTCGATGATCAGGAGGCCGGCAAAGAACCCTTCCTCCTGCCGCATTCCCTTCTCGACCGTCGGCACCGAGGTTCGGGCGTGGTCGGTGGTGCCGATCTGCACCGCGGCAATTCCGTCGAGCGCGGCAATCGCATCGGCGAGCCGCTGAGGCTGCTCCGGCAGATGCTCGATGCGCAGCGCGACAATGGTGGCCCCCTCGCCCCGGCCGGCCCGGGCGGTCATGACGCCGCCGCCGCGAATGAAGTTAGCGAGCTGCGGCATGATACGTTGCGACCATGGCGTTGGTGCATTGAGGCGCGCAAGGTAGGCGGGTCCGTCGAGCACCTCGGGCGCTTCCAGCTCGTAGAGAATAAAGAAACGATGGATGTCAGCTCGCGCGGCGCGGAACACGCGCGACCCAAGGAATCCCTTCGTCGTCACCCGTTCGGTGGTGTGCTCGCGCGTCAGCCAATGCCGGTAGTCGGTCAGGTTGTTGGGCGCGATGTCGCTCCAGATGGCTAGAAAACCTGCGCCGCGCATCCCGGTCTCCTCTTTGATATCCGTTCAGGCTTTGCCGCCCACCCGAAGGCCGTGCAACGATGCCGGAACCGAATCCGGCAGCTTCCCCAGCCGTTGCACGGCCGCCAGGATGGCCGCGATATATCCGTAAGGACCGAGACCGCAGATCACGGCGGTGCAAGCGCTCGACGTAATCGAATGCCGGTGCAATTCGTCTCGGGCGTGAATATTGGAGATATGGACCTCGATTTTCGGGCCTTCGAATATTTTGAGGGCATCGATCAGCGCGATCGATGTGAATGAATAGGCCGCGGGGTTCATGATGATCGCGTCGGCAGTCCCGTGCGCCGA